>JAUVTR010000022.1 GCA_030601425.1 Desulfobacterales bacterium | reverse complement strand
TTCATAACCGGACTCCTCTCTGGGTTAAGCGACACCGTTTAAGAAGCGAATATCCCCTTTCAATTACGGCAAAAGGTAGCGTTGTGTATCTACTCTCATGTCCCACAAATATATTACAAAAGTCGTGCAGTATATTTAAGTTCAGTTGAGTTCTTTAAACAACACAATGTCTATGGTGTCAGGTGTCAGTGTTCAGGTGTCAGATAACAGATGACAGACGTCAGATGACAGAAAGCAGAAACAGTCCGCTCTTTGTCTTCTGTCATCTGTTTTCTGTGCACTGTCCTCTGTATCTTCCTGACACCTGACACCCGAAACCTACTTATTCCTGACACCTAAAATAAAACGAATTAACATTAATAAACTCAATCCGTGTTTTGTAAATTACTTGCGGGACGTTACACTATCAGGTCCTGTAAAATCAGTTCGAATTTTTGTTCTTTTATATGCTGGCCCCACTGATCCGCGTCGTGCGCTGCGCTCAATCTGAATTTTTCCTGTTCATACAGCCGGCGGGCGGCATCTAAACCGTCGAAGGTCCATAAAAATACTTTTGGGTATTTCTTCTTTCTACAAAATTCAACAGCCTGTGAAATCAATTTTTTGCCAATACCGGCATTTTGAAACTCGGGAGCGACAATGAACCAACGCAGCCGGGCCCCGTCAGTGTGGACCTTTTGTCCGTCGATAGCGACCGACCCGGCAAATATTCCATTTTTAGTGGCCACCCAGAGCCCGTCTCTGTCATCGTCAAATTTACTGATAAATTCCGAAAGCTCTCTGCCGACCTGGGTTTCAAATGAGACATCAAATCCCCAGTGCTCATTGTAAAAAACAGCATGAATTTCGGTGATTTTGCCGACAACTCCCGGGTAATAGCCGTGAATTTTTATCTTTGGCATGGGTTAGCCCTCAGACCCAAATCCTTTATCAACACCATTTCAATGGAAATTAGAAAACGTTCTACCAGTTATGGTTGTTTTTATTCCGGCCCATAAGATATGGGCCAGACTGTATCGGGCTATGGAGCTTGTTGAAAACCTGCGTCCGGTGAGGATTGCGTCGGCCGCCAGAATTCCGCTTTCTATCGCCGGACCGATACCCTCACCCAGATCCAGGGTCGCCAGACCGGCCGCATCGCCAATAATGAATGCGTTGTCCATTTGTCCGGCTGGCAGGGACTGTCTGAGGTAGTAATTGTGCCCGCGCGGTCGATAGGTATGGCCTTGAACCAGAGAAAGTTCAGCCAATGTTGCGATAAAATCATCCCAGTGCCGTCGGATGGTCTGCCCCCTGTTTTTGAGTGTCAGAAATTTCCCGCCGATGCCCACATTTAGATATCCGTTCGCCTTGGGAACATACCAGGCATATCCGGGCAAATTATTTTCAAAAAACCAGAGGTGGCAATTTGCATCCGGGTAATCGTATTCGAATTCTTCTTCGATGGCGGTAATCAACCGCTGTTGCCCTCTGGAATTGACGTCTTTAAAAAAAGTCCCATAAACAGGGCAATAGGTCCCGCCGGCCCCGATCAGATATCTGCTGCGATACGAATTATCAATGAGGTAATAGCCGTTTTCTTTTTTGATATCTTGCACCGCATGCCGGTGCAGGGGTACGGCGGCTCTTTTTAGCAGCCAGTGATCGAACTCGTATCTTCTGATGGAATACTGGCAGGTAGGGACCCGAAATTTTCTGCCGCCAACATGAAAAAAAAGTCGCTCGAAAGTTAAGATGCCGAATGGGTATTCCTCTTTTTTAAGCTGCAGATTTTTTAACACGCCGGGTGTTATCCAGCCTGCACAAAGTTTTTGGCGCGGAAAGGCCTTTTTGTCGAGTAAAACGGTTTGAATGCCGTTTTGATTTAATTTCCAGGCGCATGCTGAACCGGCCGGCCCCGCTCCCACGACAATGACTTCGGCTTCAATCATTCATGTTTTACCGTCAGCTGATCCGGCAATCCGGGCAATCTCTGCCGGGTTTGGTCATCACAATCTGCCACAGTTGAATGTTGCGGGCCCGAAATGCTCCCGCACTACTCAGCAGGTAATAGCGAAACATCCGGTAAAAACGTTCACCGTATTTATCTTTGAATTCAGGCCAGGCCGCTTCAAAGTTTGTATGCCAGGCCATTACGGTCTTATCGTAGTGCTGACCGAAATTATGCCAGTCTTCCATCACAAACAATCCTTCCATGGCGCGCGCGATCTGCGCGATGGAGGGCAACATGCTGTTGGGGAAAATGTATTTGGTTATCCACGCATTACTGGTGGTTGAACTGACATTGTTGCCGATGGTGTGAATAAAGGCAATACCGTCGTCTTTCAGGCATTGGTTGGCTTTTTCCATGTAAGTGCGATAATTTTTGTAGCCCACATGTTCCATGATTCCAATGGATATGACACGGTCAAATTTTCCCGTCACTTCACGGTAATCTCCCAGCCTGATTTCCACCGGCAGTCCCTCGCACAGCTCTGCGCCCAGTTGAACCTGCTGTTTGGAAACGGTTACCCCCTTTACCCGGGCGCCAAATTTTTCGGCCGCGTATTTAGCAAAAGACCCGAATCCGCATCCCAGATCGAGGACGGTCATTCCCGGTTCTAAATTGATCTTACGGCACACGAGATCCAATTTGGCCTCCTGGGCCGCATCCAGATTGTCGACAGATGCCCAGTAACCGCAGGTGTACAACATTCTTTTATCCAGCATGGCACCGTAAAGATCGTTGCCGATATCGTAATGCTCTTCTCCCACCTGATAGGCGCGACTGGCCTTTTGGAGGTTAAAAAGTTTTGCTTTCAGAGCGTGCCATGCCAGCCGGAAATTTCCTTTAACTTTTTTATCAAGGCGGGCGCGTAGAATTTTGTAAATAAATTGATCCAGGGACGCACAATCCCACCACCCATCCATGTAGGATTCACCCAGTGCAAGCGCACTGCCGCTCAAGAGCCGCGAATAAAAATCGTTGTTATGCACCCGGATGTCCCAGGCGTTGTTGCCGTTGATCGTAACGCCGGCCTGCGCCAACAATTCTTGAACTGTTGCTTGAGCTCCGTTTTCCCCCATTTTGGTTTCCTCAACATTTTTTTGATACACCGTTATTTCAAATAAATTACCCCTGAGTCCGCTGCAGGTTTCTTGACCGAAACGGTATTTTGTACGCTTGGGTTATGGGGCTCGCGGTATCGGGTACGGTCTGCGTCTAAAGGTGTCCAGCCACTGACTGGCTCCCACGAGCGCTATGAGCGCATCGTCGAGAGCACCTATAATTGGAATACTGTCGGGAAAGAGATCGATCGGTGAAATCAGCCAGATAACCACCAGCCCCGTTAATATAATTTTACGGATCCACACCGCAATTTCGTCAAAAATGGAATCAATTTTAAAGATATTGGGATACGGTATTAGAAAAAATCCACGTTCATCGCCGTGCAGTTCTAAAACTCGATGTTCGCGGACCAGGCGGTGTGAAATCGCCTGGGCGATTCCTCTAACCGTCAGTTGGTCCAGGTTAAAATTTTTACCGTATTCTCTATGCACCACCGCGAGCACCCCGTCCTCGGTAATAAAACCATCTTCCATGGCGCGTTTTGATATTCGCAAACTGCTAATTAGTTCCAGGCGGTCATCCACTGCATGCAATCGGGCCAGGATATTTTGCTGTCCGACGATAATGCCGTATCGGCTGTATTGAACAGCAATTCCAGCGATCATGGCAAGAAAACCGATAATGAACTGGATAGAGGGTTTGGGGTCATGGGATAGGGTTTGCATTGACGGAATCAAAAACGCGACCACAATTAGCGCAAATCGACGACTGCTTTTCTGCTGTGTAAAGGCGATTGATGTGAAAAAGATGAGCACTAAAATGCCGGGGTTTCGAAAAACATCTAGAATCCACTGGGGAACAACACTTCCGAAACCGATTTCATCTTTTAGATTGGACACATAATCCTTGAGCTGACCTAAAAATCCGTAGGATGTCTCAGGTGCGGCTGGAAGTCCGGCAATTCGTCCGATAAGCAAGGCCAGGGGGATGATCAGGAGAAACTGCAAAATAAGATTTATGCCACTGGGGCGGCCCAACAGGTAGCTTTCCCAGCAAAATCCGGTCACAATAAGAATGGCGAGAATTCCGACAAAAATACCCTGGTTGTATGTAAATTGCTTATCACCATACCAGGGATCTTGTCCCATCAAAGCAATGGCGGCAATGTAGCACAAGGCCACAAAAATCCACTTGGGGTCATACATACCGGCGATTCCGGATTTATGGGTGGCTTGCGGCTGCTTCGTATTCTTGCGCTTCTTTGAATTTAGGCCGAGTTTCTTCATAAGTTCGCGGTGTCGTTAAGTTCTTTTTTCAAGGCCCTGCGTTCTTCGACAAGTGTCTTGCGTTTTTGTTTAGCGCCCTGGATAACCTGCTGGCCTTCAAACCAGTACCAGCGATCCAGAATGTGGCTGTAGATGGATATTTTGAGTTCTTTGGCTTCCTTCAAATGGGCCAGTTCGTCCCGATTACAGATATTCAAGGCTTTATCTCTGTAGACAACGTCCGGATGGCTGTCTTCCTTATAGCCTCCCAGTCGCCAGATCAGAACAAACAGCTTGGCCTGCTGCAGGCGCAGCTTTTGATAAAGATCTCGCAACGTCGTTTTTTTTTCTTTTATGCTTAAAGTCTTTGTTTGTGCGTTGAGTGCATTGCAGGCGCGATCAATTTGCCGAATCAGGGTTTCGGCTTCCCGTCGATAGACTTGTCGCGTCTTTTGATTAAATGATCGGATGCGGTCAACAGCCGCAAGGAACGCGTGGGCTGAATAGTAATTGGCAAAAGGATCTTCCGGGATCGTTTGCAGATAGGCCCTGGTAGCGGTTTTCAGCGTAAGCGATCTCCCCGCATCTGATAGCAGTTCCCAGTAACGATAATGAACTTTTTTCCAGCTTTCCCAGTTTATTTGCGGTACCCGCTCCAGATTTGATTCGGCCACTTGAATCGCTTCGGTTAATTTCCCTTCGCGAAAATACAAACGATCCATCTCCAGCAAGACCTTGAGCCAGGGCTCGTTAAATGCTTTCAATAGCATCTGGCTTTCCTCAATAACAGGGGCGCCTATGGTCATGGTTCCGAGGTCTTCGGTTTTGGGCTTGAAAAACCGGTTTACGGGAAAAAGAAAACCAACCAGGACAGCGGCTATGATCGTAAGGATGAACAATAGAAGTTTGTAAGAGGCAGACGTTTTATAAGATCCCATGGCCAATTCGATTGCCAGCGGATTGAATCCTTCATCCTGCGCGATGGATATTTTCTCTTCCGGTTGAATCGAATCGGTCCGCGGCAAGAAGCCCAGGCCGGTTTGGACCTCCGATCCGCCCTTTATTTGAGGCGGTGAGGAATCCGATTTTACCGGCAACTGTGATTTATTTTGATCGGAATCCATTTCAAAAATTTAGCACAATATGTCATTCATTCATAGGACAGAATGCAAAGGCAAGTCATATTTCAGTCGCTTTTTAAACATCAAATTTCTTCGGTATTATATCCAAAACCACAGAAAAAATTCTTTTTAATTCAGAGGTTTTCTATCAGCGATATTTTATAAAATTGGTTTGTCTTGACAAGGAAATTTCTTATATTGATGTTATTAACTTGAAGGATTAAAAGCGTTTTAGACCGAAGCACTTTTTGGCTTGCTTTTAACTTGAAGAGAAGTTAGGTTCTAAATTTTTTGTTGATATCAGAAAATATAGACAAAATAATTATAATAAAAATTATGTCCATGAATATTAAGATCCACTTGATGTAAGTAAGATTTTGAAGATTTTCAATTAGAATATACCCTACAACCGAGACCAAAATTGGAACAATGAATATTAACCGACCCAAATTCGGATAAGATAGTAATTTTGACTCCTGCCTGGATTTCTGCTGGAAATTTTCCCATGTCAAAAGATCATCAGTTCCAAATATTTTGCAAATTTTTGGTATAATTTCATCTTGAAGATAAGATTTTAACTTGATTATGCATTCGTCATGCCAATTGTAAAGAAAAACCAAAATAGTGGATATTATTGGAATTATAATTAAAAAAATAATCATTAAGATGAGATTATTGGTCGTTCCAGTTTGATTTGACCACAACCCGGCTATTACAGCGCCAATCAGCAGTATAAGATATCTTAATAGTGAGTTTTTCTCCTTTAACCGCAAAACCATTTCTTCTCTTGTTAACTCATAGTCCTTTAAGTGGACATTTAACAAAAACTGGTCAGCATTGTTTAATTGCTTTTGTGTCATATTTTTATCCTTAAATAAATTTTAGTCATCAAAAGGCTTTTTTGCCGGACTTAGCCCTCTGGCTCTTGGTCTTTTCTTTCTCCGCCCTTTCGGTTTTCAGCAGCGCTTTGATATTTTCTACAAAATAAATCCTGATTTGATATTCCGGATTGCCGAATTGGTCGGGGACGAGGGATACAATTAATAGGTCATTATTCTTTTCCCAGTACATGGACTCGCCGTTTTTGTCTTTCCAATCAATGAGCTGGGGTTGGCCGTATTTGGTTTTCAGTGTTTGAATAATATTGGCTTCGTCTTTCTGGAAGTTGATTCCAAACAGCAAGGGGTGCTGCGAATAGTTTGAAAAGACCAATTCAACATAATCGAACGGTATGTTTTTTTTCTGAGCATACCGATACATGAGCTTAACCGTGTTATGCTCGATTCTTTCTCCCGCTGGAAAATTTAAATTCTGGTTTAACTCATATAAAGAAGGGAAATATGTCTTAAGGAAGTCATAAAAGTTAATATCCAGATCAATTATACTTCGATGCTCTATGGCATCACGGCCCAATCTCTGGTTTAGATCATTGCGAACACTTTTTGACAGTGTGGATTGCGTGCCCAGATCGAAAAAAGTAAAGCTATCGGATGGCATTTGCGCGGTTTGCTTTTTGGCAGATTCTTTTTTTTCGCCACAGGCGGAAACAAACAGAAGTGCCAAAATCAGCAGCAGAGCTAATAGAATTAGTTTTTGAATGCGGTTGGTCCTATTTTTTTCTAGCGCCATATATAAATCCTCTTGGCTGATGTGTCAGCAACTCGTCGGAAAAAGGTCCAAGAACTGAGGGTTTTGAAACCAGTTCTAATAATAAAAGACAGATATATTATCCGTCAATACCCTACTGCATTTATTTCCGTCTTCGACAGAATGTCACCGATATGAAAAGGATATGCTCCGGTGAGTCTGTCCTTAAAGTATAGCCGCAGGGTCTTTTCTATCACGGTGAATGCAATCTGGTCCCAGGGAATGTCTTCTCCCAAAAAAAGCCGCACCTCGGTGCTTTCACTGCCGGCTTTGAAAGTACCTTCAAGCAAACGAGCCCGGAACATCAGATAAATCTGGTTGACATAGCAAATATTAAATAGCGCATAAGGGGCTAAAATTTCAATTTTGGCACCGGCTTCTTCAAGTGTTTCGCGTTGGGCTCCCTTTTCGACGGTTTCTCCGTTTTCCAGATAACCTGCCGGCAACGTCCATTTTCCTGATCGGGGTTCAATGGCCCGACGACAAAGTAAAATTTTTCTATCTTTTTCCGGTATGCATCCGACCACTATTTTGGGGTTTTCATAGTGGACTGTGTCGCAGGATTCACAAAGATATCTGGGGCGGTCATCGCCGGCAGGGGTACAAAATTTCACTGTATCGCCACAGTTGCTGCAGTAGTTCATTGTTTTTCATCCCAGTGCTATGAATTTAATAAATCAAGCTTAGGAGATGGGTTCTAGTCCATATCCAACATAATATAGTCCGCATCCTTGCTAGTGATGGTTTCCGCATCGATGCTGCCGGGTATTTCCGGCAAAATTACCGCAAAGGGGAGTCCTGAACGCGCCCGGATTTGTCTTGGGACAGCGCCTTTTTGCGCGTGGCCGGTTCCGGTCAGAATCACAACAATGGAGTTCGGATTCTTTTTTAAGTAGTCCAGGGTATAAACTGCCATGGCACTATCCCAGACCAGCTGAGCCTCACAAAAGTAGATGAAATTAAGCTGGTCATGCCCGTGACCGCCAAATGCTTTGCGGATATAATTCATGTATTCCTGGTCCACGATGCAGCTGACCTCGGAAATCTTTCCTTTTTGTTTCTGCGAAAGCGACTTAAATCCATTACGGGATACCTTCCGGGTGATTTCCCGGGGTACATTCAGGCCGATCATCGGGATCTTATGATCCCTGGAATATTCAAAAATCTTGCGATAAGCCGACCAGGGGAAATTCCAATTGTCGTAGTAGATTTTTTCAAAACTTTTTTCGTCGATATCTCCTGAAACCCATTGATCAAGGGCCGGCTGGCTTTCATTTCTGAACATCTCCAGACCGATAGCCACCTGGAGACCGGCGTCGTTTAGGGTCTGGATCACCCTCAATTGGGCCCTGTGATGTTTTTTATTTGTGTGATGTTCGCCCACCAGGATTATTCGGCTTTTTTTAAAGTCCGGTAGCACCTGAGACATCATCAACTCATTTTCGCGGCTCAGGTCAAACAGGCGCTGGTCAAAGTTGTCCTGTTTGGCCCAGCAACCTGTGTTGAGAAAAACGGCAAACATTACAGCACTTATAAGCTTTTTCATGATATCTGCTCTTCATATAAGCCAATATTTCATCATTCCATTTTCGGCACAAGCACTTATGCCGCAATTCCGTCATTGGGAACATTATTATGGAAAACGGTATAAATCCCCATAAATTATTTTTTTCCATTATTCCATCTGTATTCAAGGGGCGATTGTTCTATTGACCAAAATCCTTTGGCTCGATTTTGTCCGTTTTGAAAAGCAAGATAACTGTATTTGCCGTAGTGAGTGATCTTACGGGCAACGTTTTCTGCTTGACGCGATGACAACGGGAAAAACAGGGCTGCGATCCGATTTTCAGCGAAGGGATGGGGAAAAACGCCAAAAAAAGTATCCGATGGTTGGTCATAGGCCCTATTATTTAAGATAAAGGATTTTTGGTGAATTGCAATTTGATCGGGCAAATTCCGAAAAATATCTTTCATTTGCGGATAACCGATCATTAAAATATCTTTCTCAAGAAGCTTTTCACGGTTGATCTCGTTTTCTTCGGTTAATGTGTAATTTTTTAATCCCAGGGAAAGAATCAACGTACGGGCTGCGCTTTTGACTTCCGGTTCCAGATCAGATGAAAACACAGCCAGAACAGAAGAAGAGCTTTTAATTGAATTAATTGCCGGAGGGATTTCATCTGCAAAAAGCCGCCGCATGATATCGCTATCGGGATCGGCGACAAGCCTGAGCGGCATAGATCTGCTGTTAATCTGAAATGGAGTCTCTTTACTCGATATCCGGATTGTTCTGGAAATTGTCTGTGCGCGACTCTCCAGTATGAGATTTAAATCAAGGCTAAATACCGGGCTTTCCTGGACAATGCGGCCCTTAATTCTCCAGATACCGCCCGTCCGCCTGGTTTGAATCTCATCCAAATAAAGCTGCGGTGCACCGCTTTGAAATACCCATTGATCAAAAAAATCCTGCAACGATCGCTGCCCCCGGGCTTCAAACGCTTTTTGAATGTCCGTCCAGGAAGTTGTTTTGAACAATCGATTACGGTAAAGATCGCTGAGCGCCCCCCAGAAAGCTTCTTCTCCTAATTGTTTGCGAAGCATATGGAAAACCATTGCCCCTTTGTCGTAGCCGACCGTTTTGGTGACCGGATCATACCGGCTCTGAAACTGCTTCAAGGCAAAATCCTTATCAGGTTTGACCAGGGTGGAATAGTTTCGTAAAATCTGCAGCCGATATCCCCGGGCATCTTCCTCGGATTTCATTTCTTTATAAAGATAATCTGCCACATAGGTCGTTAAGGCCTCGCTCCAGTTACCTGTGTCATAATCAACTCGCACACCGTTGCCCCACCAGCAATGGGCGATTTCATGCCCCAAACTGGTGCGGATGATAAAGGGCAGTCGCAAAACGCTGCCGCCGATCAAGGTATAGGAGGGAAATCCAAATCCGGTCGGAAAAAAATTTTCCACAACCGCAAATTTTTTAAAAGGGTAAGGTCCAAAAAGATTCTGATAAAGGGAGAGGTAATGGGCAGTTGCCTCCAGATAATCTTTGGCCAAATGATCGGTTTCCGCAAAAAAATAAGTGGCCGCTGTTATCTGGCCCACTTTTTTTTCCCGAACAATATACGGACCGATTGAGAGTGAAAGGCCACCGACAGAGTTGTCCACAAACCAGGTGGACGTTGTTTTGTCGTTTTGAGTTATATGCCCCTTTGATTCTCCCGCGGTAACTGCAATCATGCCTTTGGGTGAAATTACGTTCAACGTATAGATTGAATGCCCTCCAACCCATTCCGGATACCAGCCTGAACCGGCCAGCAAAAAGCTGCCAATCTCGGAGATCGTCGCACTGACGCCATATCCGGGATTATCGGCATTTACCGGACGCACGGGGACAGGGTCATCAAAGATTGCCGTATAGCGAATGACGATTCGTATTTTTTTATCTTTTTCGTTGGCAGCCAGGCCAACTCGCAGCCTGCCATTTTTAAAATCAAATTTCCGGGGATTGCCGTTTACCGCTATTCTAATTTGTTCAGCCCGGCGGGAGAGCTTAAAATCCAATCTGTCGCTGCGGCTTTTTGCGATCGATAGTTCGTCAATAACCCGCAGCTTTTTTTCTTCCGGGAATAGCTCGACCTGGAGATGATGCCAGGCATCGGGTTCGGTTGCCAGGGAAACCGATCCGCTCAAAACAATTGCGAGCAATAAAATGGTACTTGTCGTTGCGGTCTTAATTGGGGCTCCCAAACCGGATGCTTTGCACCCGGTTCCACCCACAACGATTGGGGCACTTCGCGCCCCTGTCTTTTCCCGCCTATGGCGGTAAAACCCAAGCCACCCGCTGTGCGGGTGGTCGTTGACCTGGCAACCAAACCGGCAACGCCAATTTATGGGAATTGAGTTTGATGGGTTCGTTTTCAAAAGAAATGTCCTTTGCTCCTTAAGGGTCGGATGATCAACCGTTAAGCGCTTGAGAACAATCTAAGTATTCTCGAGAATATGTCAAAACCCGTTTGAACACCGGAGCGTTTTTTTGACAACCCCTATAAAATGGTTAAAAATAATACACAAAATTGAAAGCGATTTGTGGCATTGGCTGAATTTGTTGACTTCTTTACTTAACACCTTAATATTAAATCACGAAAGCACGAAAAAATAAAAACACGAAAAACCTTCTATCTCATTTCGTGCTTTCGTGATTATATTTTTTTTAATTTGTGAGTATATGGAGGATAAATGGCGAAGCAACAAAAGATAGGCGAAGGAAATTATGTTCGCAAAGAGACTTTTTTAATGGTCACGCTCCTGGCTTTGGCCGTCGGGTTTTTCGGAGGGGTCATGTTTGCGGTTTTTAAATCTGATTCAAAAGCTCCCGTTCAATCCGCAGCTCCCGTTCAATCCGCGCCTGTGCAGACTCAGACCGCGGCGCCCGCGGGCTCTGATCGGATCGCCGCGCTCGAACGCGAAACCCAGGCAAACCCGGGCAATGCCAATGCATGGACGGAGCTGGGGAATGCCTATTTTGATTCCAATCAGTTTGAGAAATCCATTAGCGCCTATCGAAAATCTTTAGAATTGGATCCGAATAATCCGAATATCTGGACCGACATGGGTGTGATGTATCGGCGCAGCGGCAAGCCTCAAGAGGCCATCAAAGCGTTTGATGAGGCCATCGCGGTGGACCCCAAACATGAGGTTTCGCGCATGAATAAAGGAATTGTTCTCCTGCATGATCTTAATGATTTTGATGGCGCCATTCGCGCATGGGAAGGACTGCTTGAAGTCAATCCGATTGCCATGGCTCCCAATGGTGTCTCAATAGATGAGATGGTTATTCAGCTTAAAAAGCAGAAGGCGGGGCAAGGACCTCAGTCGCAATAGCTCAAACTGATTTAGGCTTTCTTCCAGCTGACGGCGGGCGTCTTCTTTGGTAGGTTATAGCTCATAGCTCACAGCTGATAGCTCATAGTAGAAATGGATCAATCCATCATCAGACTATCAGCTATAAGCTACCAGCTATGAGCTATTCTTAGCGTTTGGCATAGATCTCCTGAATCTCTTCTTTGTCAAAATGACACAGCGTATTGCAATAATGACAGCGCATCTCGAGCGGAAAAGGACCATTATCCCGAATATCTTTCAACTCATCAATCGGCAGCATCGTTAAAACTCCGCGCAGCCGTTCGGGGCTGCAATGACACATGAACTCAATGCGCTTGTTGGCCAAAAAGAGGGGTGTGTATTTCTGAAATACCTCCTGAATCAAGGCCTCGGGTTCCTGTCCTTTCGCAAAAACTTCACCCAGAGACGGGAACTTGATCACCAATTCCTCCAGTTCTGCAGTCAAGGGACCATCGGCTCCCGGCATGGCTTGCAAAAATAGTCCGCCGGCGCCGGTGACATCGCCCTTTTTGTCGTATTTAATGCTTAGATTAAACGCCGTAGGAATTTGCTCGGATGTCAGAAAATAGTTTGCGAGATCCTGAGCAATGTTGCCGTATTTCAGGGTGACTTTCCCCGTAAAAGGCTGCTTGGCGTCTTCTAAATATCGGATAACGGAGAGAAATCCGGCACCAAAAAAGGGCGCCAGGTTAAAATCCGCCATGGGTTTATCCATGGGAATCGGAATATTTTTTAGAAAGCCGCGAACCTCGCCAAAGGCATTTACCTCCACGGTGAGACCTTTTATCGGTCCCGAGCATTCAATTTTTAAGCTGGTGCTGTCTGTTCCTTTTAAATTGGCCGACATCAAGCCGGCACCCAGATAAGCACGACCCAGCACCAGCGTTTCCAATATTCCCAATTCATGATTGGCTCGCATTTCTTTGAGCAGACGGCTGCCGTGTAAAATCGCGCCACGGATCGCTCCGCCGGCCAGGAAAAAATTATATAAGCGATCTTTGGCACTGGCCAATAATCGTTCTTTTAGAGATTCGCCTTCTATATTTTTCTTAATCATCGAATTCGTGCAAAAATCAGGTAATAGTCTTTGGACTTAGATCAAGTACTTAAGGCAAATTTTATGGTTTGGTCCACCGTCTTTCGGACGACTCTGCCCTCATCCTCCAGATATCGTATATGCGAAATTGCTTCCCCGGTAGCAAACCACTTTTGAGCCACTGGAAACAGATCCCAGCTCTCGCAATCGATATCCCAGGTCATACGCGAGGCGATCTGAAAAGCACTCATTGAATCCTTGCTAAGAATTGCGAGCACCTCATCTAATCTCTGCATATGATGTTCCTTCAATTCTTCGATCCTGGCTCTATGGTTGTCAATCAGGCGCCGATGCCCGGGCAAAACAAGGTCGACCTTTAAATCGTAAACCTTGTCCAGGCTGGCCAGATAATGCTTTAAACGATTTTCAGTGTCCGACCAGCATTGGATGTTGGGCGTTATGTCAATCAAGATATGATCTCCCGCCACCAGAATCTTCTTGTTTTGCTCATATAGACACGTGTGGCCCATTGTATGGCCGGGTGTTGCCACACATTTGAAATTATAGATACCAACATCAATCACATCACCATCATCCAAAACCTTTAATTCCGGTATCCAATCCGAGCCATATTTGGCGCCTGGATGTTTATCGATCGCTGCTTTTAGCTCATTTTCGGGAAAACCATTCTGGCCGGCATAATCAACCATGGCCTCAAAGCCTTCCCAGGATTCCATAAGCTCTTTATCGGGCCGGTTAAAAAAAATGTTGGTGGAATCAGTGACCAGTTTTGAAACCAGGCCGAAATGATCGGCATGCAGATGCGTGATAAAAATGTCGCTTTTAGAAAGATCAATTCCCAGGGTATCCAACCCCATCTGCATGGCTTCCAGACATTCTTGGCGATTTAAACCCGTATCGATAATCAAGCTTCTTTCGGGATCTTTGATGATATAGGAATTTAGATATTTTAAGGGGCTATCCGGTAAAGGAATTTTGATTCGAAACAAGTTGGGTAATACTTCTTCACACATGAGATTAACCTTTTTGAGCTGCAGGAATTCGCGTTATGAGTTGTCAGCATCCCGGATCTATAATCTCAAAGATTCAAAATCTTTGTGATAGGGTGTGTTTATTCTTCTTCGTCCCCTAATGCTTTTTTGATTTTATAGGAGCGCTCATAGTATTTTTTTAATTTCCCCTGAACCGCACCGTAAACCGTTCCCTCGGGATAATGTCCCTCTTTATTGGGTTTGCCGGCTCGAACTCCCGTCAGAATCTCAATGCCTTCTTCAACCGTGGCGACCTGGTAGATATGGAATTTTCCCTGCTTAACCGCATCGAGCACCTCTTTCTTAAGCATCAGATTTTTTTTGTTAGCCTGCGGAATCATAACACCCTGTTTGCCGGTTAAGCCCTTTTCTTTACACACGGCAAAAAACCCTTCAATTTTTTGGTTGACGTCGCCAATGGCCTGGATTTGTCCTTTTTGATTTACGGATCCGGTGACTGCAATTCCCTGTTTGATGGGACTATCCGAAAGACTGGATATGATGGCATACAGCTCGGTGGACGATGCGCTATCACCATCGATGCCGTAATAGCTTTGCTCGAAGGTAATGCTGATTGATAAACTTAGTGGGTAGTATTGGGCAAAGGTTCTTCCCAGATATCCGGATAGAATTAAAACGCCTTTATCATGTGTACTGCCACTTAAATCAGATTCGCGTTCGATATTGACGACATTCTGTTTGCCCAAATAGGTTTCGGCGGTAATTCGGGCCGGACGACCAAATGAGAATTCGCCGATCTGATAAACGGCCAGAGCGTTGACCTGTCCGATCACCTCTCCGCGGACATCGATCATAATGGTGTCATCTAAATACGATTCATGCATTTTTTGTTCATACAGGCTATAGCGGAATCGATATTCGTTGAAGGCCTTAAAGACAAATTTATCTGTTACCTGCCGGGCCTTATTCTTGCGTGCCCAGTAGTCTGATTCTTTTAAAACGCCCAGTAGGGGGCCAAACCGAATGGAAAGCTTATTTTTGTCGGAAACATATTTTTCGCCGTATTCCACGATGGCCGCTACGGCTTTGGAAGTGAATGGCAGAAGGCTTTCTTCTTTGCAGACACGGGCGATGAAACGGGCATATTGCTGAATGGTGCCCCGGGTTCTATCAACTTCGGAGTCAAAATCGGCCCGGACTTTAAAAATTTTATTAAATTTTGGGTCTTCGTTCTGAATAATTTCAAAGGCCTCATAGCTGCCCAGCAATATCACTTTGACATCCAGCGGAATCGGTTCCGGCTTAAGCGAGGTGGTGGCAAAACCGGTTTCCTCGGGAATATCCTCTATTTGAAGACATTTGGTCCGCAACGTTCTTTTGAGGGCCTCCCAGACATATGGGTTCATAATAACCGACTCGATTTCCATAATAAGAAAACCGCCGTTGGCGTTTAGAAGGGAACCGGTCTGCACCATGGTAAAATCCGTGTTTATGGTTCCCATAAAAGCGCGTTTCTCAATGCGGCCGAAGACATTATAATAAGTCGGGTTGCTTTCAAAGATAACCGGCGCACCTTTGGTTGACTCCTGATCAACCAATACGTTTATTTTATACTGCAGAAATGAAGATGCTGCATTCTGCGGAGTCTGGCCTTGCGGTTGCGGTTCGCCTTTATCCGGCGGAATAAACAGATTGAAATTTTCAACGATATTTTCCTGAACGGCATTTAGATGTACAACAATAGCTTCGCTGGCTTTAAATTCCTTTTTTATCGGATCTAAACGTTTCTTTACCACCGACAAGGCATACTCATCCATCAGCTTTTCGATATCCGCATGCAGAGACAGGTTGTTTTTATCCATTTCCATGGCGGTTGATTCAATTTCAGATTGAATGGAACGCAGATTTTCCTCGATTTCTGATTTTACCTTTTCCGGCAACGTATTAAAATCCTCTGGTGTAATCGGTTGACCATCAACAAGCGGAATCGTTTGAAAATCGTTTTCGGTTTGTTCGATTTGCAGATTTTTCTTGACGGCAAAGATTTCGAGATGCTCATACAGATCATGCTGCCTGTCAGCATATTTATTCTTTATTTTGGATAATTTTTTTAAGTAGGTTTCGTTTTCAAATATCTCGGGCAGATCCTTTTTTAAGCTTTCGATGGCCCTGTTTATTTTTTTGCTGAATCGAATCGCGTTTTTCGGGGAAACTGCAATGGCTTTGGGACGGAATTCATCCTTGAAGTTATTCACCAGGCACCATTCGTTGGGCGTAGGTAATGTTTTGGCATGTTTGGTCACCAGATCCTTAACAATGGTAGATTTGCCCGTACCGGCCAAACCGGTGACAAATATATTGTAACCGGGATCATTCATGTTTAGGCCAAAATCAATTGCCTCGACGGCGCGCTCCTGCCCAATAACGGTGTCCAATGGCTTGACTTCGGATGTGTTTTTAAATTTGAAGATCTTCGGGTCACAAATGAGCCTTAAATCTGAGACTTTCAATTCAAACTTCTCCGACATAATTGTCTCCTAATTGTTTGTGGTTGGTCCCGCCGATAGGGCGGGATTGAGCCCGTTGAAATCGGAAAAATGTCTGTTTCAATTTTTTACCGGCGAACGGGCCAACAGGCTCAACCCATATCATATGAGCATTTTGAATCGTAACACAGCCATCGGACATAAGATGGGATTTTAAAGTTAATTTTATAGTATATCAGGGGAGAGTCTATTTTACAATTTTTGGCAGCGGTTTAATGTCTTCATGGAGTCACTTTCCCTTCAAATACTTTTTGAAACAGCGGGCCGTATGGGATGTGGCGGTATAATTTAATAGTTCTTCCGGCGAGCCGGATGCCACCACATGCCCGCCCTCATCGCCGCCCTCCGGACCCAAATCGATAATATAATCGGCCTCCTTAATAATTTCCATATTATGTTCAATGATCGCCACGGTGTTGCCTTCATCGACCAATGCTTGTAGAACGCCGATCAAACGCTGAATGTCGGCCAGATGCAAGCCGGTGGTCGGTTCGTCTAAAATATACAGGGTGTGCCCGTTTGATGATTTAACCAGCTGCTTGGCCAGTTTTATGCGCTGGGCCTCACCACCGGACAGGGTAGGGCTGGGCTGTCCCAGACATAGATATCCCAGACCGACATCGCAGACAAACTGCACGGCCCGCCGGATTGAAGGCACGGCTGAAAAAAAGCGAACCGCTTCCGCAAATGTCATTTCCAGGACATCGGCGATATTTTTTCCTTTGTATTGTATCGCCAGGGTTTCCTTGTTATAGCGTTTGCTCCGGCAAACTTCGCAGGGAACGTATACATCCGGTAAAAAACTCATCTCCACCTTTGGTCGGCCCTGGCCCTTGCAGACGTCGCAGCGGCCCTCGGCCACATTAAACGAAAAACGGCCGAGTTTGTAACCTCTGGCCCGGGCGGCCGGCGTCAAGGAAAACAATTTGCGGATATCGGATAAAAAGCCGACGTAGGATGCCGGCACCGACCGCGGTGTGCGGCCGATCGGGCTGTGATCCACTTCCAGTGCCCGTTGCAGGCGATTCCAACCTTTGATGTCTTTACACTCACCGGCAGGGTATCTTTTTTTCAACAGACGGTTGCGCAATCCTTTATATAGCGTTTCCTTTAGCAAGGAAGATTTTCCCGAGCCCGAAACACCGGTTACACATATCAGGCGGCCAAGAGGGAAATCCGCCCGGATTTTCTTCAGGTTATTGGTTATAGCGCCGGTAACCGTTAACCAGGGCCTATTACCGCAGGGTCTGAGATGGGATGAAATCTTTTTGGGATGGCCGTCAAGCAGGGCACCGGTAACCGACGCGCCGGCTTTTTTGAGGTCGGACAGAGCCCCGATGGCGACCACCTGCCCGCCGTCCTGACCCGCACCGGGCCCCAGGTCGATAATCGTATCTGCCGCGCGAATGGTTTCCTCGTCATGTTCGACGACCAAAATGCTGTTGCCGCGATTACGCAGCGTTTTGAGCGCATCGATCAGGATGCGGTTATCGCGGGCATGCAGGCCGATGGTGGGTTCATCCAGGATGTAACAAACCCCGGTGAGATTGGATCCCAGCTGGGCGGCAAGGCGGACCCGCTGGGCTTCTCCGCCCGAAAGCGTATCACCGCTGCGGGCCAGGGAAAGATAGGACAAACCCAGGTGATTGAGCAAAGACAGCCGGCTCAGTATTTCAGTAACAACCGGTTCAGCGATGGGCTTTTCTTGCACATTGAACTTCAACGTTTTGATTAATTCAAATACCTCCCGGGCCGGCTTCTGTACCAGATCCCAGATGGAATGGCCGCCGACCTTCACCGCCAGCGCCTGGGGCTTCAGACGGCTGCCGCCGCATTTACGGCATACTGTATAGGTGGCAGGTTCTTCATCTTGTGTGCGGCTGTGGGCACCCAATCCGCCGCACTTCGGGCAAGCGCCCTGTTTGCTGTTGAAGGAAAAAAGCCGCGGATCAAGGGGCTCCAGACCGATACCGCAGGTCGGACATATACCCGAAAGGCTGAACACTTCTTCATTGCCGTGACGATCCAGGATAAGGAGGCTGCCGTCACCTTCCTGCAGGGCTTTATCCACCAGCTGGCCAAGATTTTTTGAGGGCAGACCTCCGATGAGCAGGTCGATGGTGTGCTCGTGATAACGGCTCAAGGCCATGCCTTCTTTAAGGACGTGGATTTTGCCGTCGATGCGGGCTTTTTTAAATCCTTTTTTCAGTGCCCTGGAAAGCACTTCTTTGTGGAATCCTTTGCGTCCAAAAACTTTGGTCGCCAATACGCCGGCAGATTTTTCCGAATAACGTTTACGGATCTGTTTGATAATGGCCGCCTGGGTTTGGGCGGTCAGCCGGCGCCCGCAGCCTGTACAGTGCTGGATGCCCAGCTTGCTGAATAAAAGTCTGAGGAAATGATAAATTTCCGTGAGGGTGGCCACGGTTGAGCGTCGGCTGGAATGACTGACACGTTGTTCGATGGCCACTGTCGGGGCCAGACCGGTGACCAGATCCACATCCGGGCGTTCTAAAATCTTCATATACTGGCGAACATAGGGGGCTAAACTTTCCAGGTACCGTCGCTGGCCCTCAGCAAAAAGAATGTCGAATGCCAATGTAGATTTGCCCGATCCGGATACGCCGGTCAGCACCACCAGCTCGTTCTGGGGAACTGTCAGGTTGATGTCTTTTAAATTGTGTTCCCGGGCACCTTTCAATGCAATGACCCCTGACTCATGCAGTGCTCTAAATTCGGAAGTCGATTCGGCAACCCCGCGGGTGACCGGTTTTGTTCGTTTCAAGCGCCCCTTTCCATCCAGGTACGCTTTTAAGAACTGTCCGGTATGAGAAGCGGTGCTTTTCGCAATTTTTTCCGGAGGTCCGCTGGCAACGACCCGGCCACCGTCATCACCGCCTTCGGGTCCCAGATCGATGACCCAGTCTGCTGTCTTGACCACATCCATGTTGTGTTCGATGACCAAAACCGTATTTCCGCTATCCACCAGACGCTGCAGGGCTGTGAGCAGCTTGCCGATGTCATCAAAGTGCAGGCCGGTTGTAGGTTCATCAAAAATAAACAGCTTGCGGGCAGCGTCTTTGCCGTTAAGCTTCACATGGCGGGATAGTTTCAGGCGCTGGGCCTCACCACCTGACAGCGTATTGATGGGCTGACCCAGGCGAATATAACCCAGACCGACATCTGCCAGCGGCTGTAAAGCGGCCCGTATTTGATTTTGATACTGAAAAAATTCTAGCGCCTGATTAACCGTCAGATTCAAAATATCGTGTATGTTTTTTTCTTCATAGACAATATCCAACACCGTCTCTTTAAAGCGTTTGCCTTTGCAATCGGGACAGGTGATATAGACATCCGAAAGAAATTGCATTTCAACCTTTTCAAATCCTTCTCCTTTGCAGGTCTCACATCGCCCGCCGGCAACATTGAATGAAAAATAACCCGGCCCAAAACGTTTTGCCCTGGCCGCCTCCGTGTCGGCCAGCAGTTGCCGGATGGGACCGAGGGCTTTGGTGTAGGTTAATGCATTGGCCCTTGGCGTTCGGCCGATGGATCGCTGATCGACCAGCACCACATCATCGATCTTACTGATTCCCGTTATTTTCTTATGCCGGCCGGGTCGGCCTTTGGGATCTCCCAGAGCGCGTTTGGCCGCATTATAGAGAATCTCTTCAGCCAGTGTGGATTTGCCTGATCCGGATACGCCCGTCAGACACACAAACAGCCCCAGGGGTATCTGAACCTCGATATCTTTTAGATTATTTTCAGCCGCATCATGGATGATTATCCATTGGTCTTTTTGAGGCCGGCGTCGTCTTTTTTTAACGGGAATGCGGCGCTCGCCTTTTAAATACTTGCCGGTCAGCGACCCGCTAACATTGGCGGTGGGGCCGAAATACATCACCTCACCGCCTTTTTCTCCAGCCCGGGGCCCCAGATCCAGCAGGAAGTCGCTTTCGCGTATGATTTCGGGATCATGCTCGACAACGACCACCGTATTGGACAGATTGCGAAGCCTTTTTAAAATGCGAATCAACCGATGATTGTCGCGCGGATGAAGACCGATACTGGGTTCATCCAGCACATACAGGGTATTGACCAGGGACGATCCTAGGGCCGAGGCTAATGCCACTCTTTGGACCTCACCGCCGGAAAGGGTGCGCGATTGTCGATCAAGGGTCAGGTAGCCTAAGCCCACGTCTTTGAGGTAGGCCAGGCGGCTGCGAACCTCATCCAGCACCAAAAGGCCGGCTTCATCCTGGGGAAGAACCGCTAAGGTATTAAAAAAATCAACGGCCTGATCCACGTTGCATTTATATACCTGGGCGATGGTACGGTCTGCCAGCCGATAAAGCAGGGTTTCATCCTTGAACCGGGCGCCATTGCAATCCGGACAGATGTCATAGCTGCGGTAGCGCGAAAGAAACACCCGCACCGGCATCTTATAGGTCTTGGTTTCCAACCAGCGGAAAAAGCCGCTTATGCCATAATAGGTTGAAGTACCTTCGATAATCGCGTTTTGGTGGGTTGTTTTTAAGCGTTGGAACGGTAGGCGGGTTGGGATTCTGCGGCGCCGGCAAAAATCCATCAGGTCATCAAACTCCATGCGTCCGTCTTCAAGGGACCCGAAGGGCTTAATGGCACCTTCTTCAAGTGTGCGGGAGGCATCTGGAATAATGAGATCCAGATCAATACCGATGGTGCGTCCGAATCCCCGACAGGTTTCGCAGGCGCCCAATGGGCTGTTAAACGAAAAGAGATTCGGCAGGGGCGAGTTATATTGGATGCCACAATTTGCGCACGCCAGTTGATTGCTGAAGGCATAGCGGTTGTCCGGCGGGATCCAGACATCCAAGCGACCCCCACCGAAGCGGTAGGCCAATTCAAGTGAATCCAGGATGCGCTCACGATCTCTTGATCGCAGGATGACGCGGTCGGCCAGAACCGGAATTTCCTTCTCCTTTTTACGGGGCTGCCATTCATCCAGATGCGCAATCCGGCCTTTAAGATAAAGCCGGTCAAAGCCCATCTGCATAAGTATTTTGCGAACCTCATCGGCGGAGGCCGCTTCCAGCCGGTAAGGAAACGTGATAATGAGCTGGGTGCCGGCCGGCTTTTCTTTTAGAAAATTCCATACGTTCGCCGGTGTTTCGGGTACCACCGGCCGGTCGCAGGATTTGCATTGCAGTTGTCCCTGACGGGCATATAATAGTTTGACATAATCCGTAATTTCGGTCATGGTGCCGACCGTTGACCGCGAGGTTCGCACCGGATCTTTGCGGTCGATGGCAATGGCCGGCGGGATGCCTTCGATTTTGTCCACCTGGGGCCGATCCATACGGTCCATAAATTGGCGTGCGTACGGCGAAAAAGTTTCTACATAGCGTCGCTGCCCTTCGGCATAGAGTGTATCAAAAGCAAGAGAGGATTTACCGGAACCACTGACCCCGGTGACCACCGTGATGTGGTTTAAGGGGATTTCAATATCAAGGTTTTTTAAATTATGCTGCCGGGCACCTTTGACCCGAATCGTCTGGTTTTTCATTTCATTTCCTGTGGGGAAACTGAAGGTTTTTTTAAAAACCGGGTAGAAATTTTATGATTCGAAATTAGTTTATGAAACCTAAGTTGAGCGATTGTCGAGGTTGCCGTGGCTACAAGGAAGATGTCATTCCGCTATCGTCATGCGGGATGGCATCTGACGCAGTAGATGCGGCAAGGTCGGCAATCCCGACTTGTTGGGGCGTAGCTAATAGCGAAGACCAAAGGGTTTCAAATTTTAAAAATATAAATCGACAGAATTCATTGAACATAAGACAAAATGACCCCTCTTTTAAAATTTGAAACGCTCAATGTAGGTTATAATAACTATTGATTGGGCCGAATACAAAATTTTTTTTATTTTTTATATTTCACCAATCATCGCATTATAAAATGAGGCTGTCACCAATCTCTAATAACCGATAACTATTAACGAATAACCTTCAATTGAGCATTTTTTGCTCTATTGAAGAGGTATGCCTATGCCAAATAACCCTGTTGTTATCGTAACCGGTGCATCGCGCGGTTTGGGCGAGGCAACAGCCCGTTGGCTGGCCAAGGCCGGGGCGGCCGTCACTGTAATTTCACGTTCAGGGGCCGCCCTTAAAGGTGTTGCTGAAGAAGTTCAGCGGCTGGGGGGTACGGCGCTGGTTTTTAAAGCCGATATTTCCGAGCCGGGTGCCTGCCAGAAGGCGGTTGCCAAAACCTTGGAACGTTTTGAAAGGCTCGATGCTTTGGTAAACAGTGCCGGTATTGTTGAACCCATTGCTCCGGTTATACAAACCGACCCCGATCGCTGGCAATATAATATCGCCGTCAATTTACTGGGTCCCTTTTATCTGACCCATGCGGCCATTTCCGAACTGCGTAAACAAAACGGGCG
>JAUVTR010000211.1 GCA_030601425.1 Desulfobacterales bacterium | reverse complement strand
CATGTATGTGCGGGGCGCCCCTCTCATCGGGGCTACGGGGGCTTACGGGGTCTATCTGGCCGCCTTGAATGCACCGCACCACCCGGTTGAGGACACCTATCTAATTGCAGAATGTGACCGAATCAAATCAGCCCGACCCACGGCGGTAAACCTGTCCTGGGCCGTCGATACCGTCTTGGCCGCGGTATTGCAGGTCAGCCCACCCGACAAACGCATAACCGCCGCCGGAGACCAGGCCGCATCCATTACCGAACAGGAGGTTAAAAATTGTAAAAAGATCGGCGAACACGGGCTGCCATTAATCGAGGCAATCAGCCGGCGCAAACAAGGCCAATCGGTCAACGTGCTGACTCACTGCAATGCCGGCTGGCTGGCGTGTATCGAACACGGCACGGCCACTTCACCCATCTATGCTGCATTTGATCACGGTGTCGACGTGCATGTCTGGGTGGATGAGACCCGGCCATTGAATCAAGGCAACCGCCTGACCGCCTGGGAACTGGGCAAACATGGGGTCAAACATACGATCATCACCGACAATGCCGGCGGCTATTTGATGCAACAGGGAATGGTCGATATTGTTATTGTCGGAACCGATCGGACAACAGCCACCGGAGATGTCGCTAATAAGATCGGTACCTACTTAAAGGCGCTGGCAGCCAAAGACAACAACATCCCTTTTTATGTCGCCCTGCCCTCCAGCACGTTTGACTGGAACCTCAAAAATGGGGTCAAAGAAATTCCCATCGAAGAACGCGACCCGGATGAGATCCGCTACATCGAAGGGCTGGCTGAAAATAAAACAACGCGCGTGCTGATATGCCCTGCAAACAGCCCTGCCGCCAACTACGCTTTTGATGTTACGCCGTCAAAGTATGTAACCGGTTTTATCACCGAGCGGGGAATATGCAAAGCGACGGAAGAAGATATAAAGCGATTATTCCCGGAGCGATACAGAAAACAGTAGACAGAGGTCGGGTGTCAGGTTTCAGAAGACAGAGGACAGAAAACAGATGACAGATGACAGAGGGTTAAGTGAGTTAGAGAAAAAAATAATTGCTTCCATCCAGGAAGATATGGCGGTCACAGATCGTCCGTATCTTAAAATCGCCCAGGATCTTGGAATTTCAGAAACGGAATTGCTGGCGAATTTGAAAGATCTTTGCGACCGGGGTGTTATTAGACGGTTCGGAGCTACCCTGCGGCATCAACGCACCGGGTTTACAGCTAATGCAATGGTGGCCTGGAAGGTAGACGAGGACCGCATTGAAGAAGTGGGGCAGAAAATGGCATCTTTCCGGCAGGTATCCCACTGTTACCGGCGCAACCCCACCAACGACTGGCCGTATAATTTATATACCATGGTGCATGCCATCGATGAGCAATCGTGTCATGAGACGGCCCGTAAAATGTCCAGGGCCGCTTCGGTGGAAGACTACTCGCTCCTGTTTAGCCGTGAAGAATTGAAAAAAACATCCATGCTATATTTTCCCTCGGATGAAGATGATTAAAATATTTCCCTTCATAAGCTTGCCGATTCGGATTAAAATTCGAAACTCGCCTGATTTAATTAAATTGGTCGAAACAAATTCGAATATCAAATGAAAGAATTTTCAAAACTTCTTCAACGGATCGCTTCATGATATGATTTTGCGGTTCTCATATGTTTTGGAATTTTGAATTTTGAAAATTCGATATTGTTTCGTGCTTCGGATTTCGGATTTCGATTTTTTATATTCACATGCAAATTGTTTCGTCTTAATAATCTAACATATTTAGTACTGAAGCTTTGAAACCAGATTCACCTCATATTCTTCTGGTTAACCCCTGGATCCACGATTTCGCCGCCTATGATTTCTGGGCCAAGCCGCTGGGGCTGCTCACCATCGCAGCGCTGCTCAGAACCCACGGTGTGTCGGTAACCTACATCGATTGTCTGGACCGGTTTCACCCGCAAGCGCCGACCAGTGATCCTTCAGCGCGCTACGGCCGAGGACCGTATTTAAAAACACGGATTGCTAAACCTTCCGGCCTTAAGGATGTTCAGCGCACCTTTTCCCGGTACGGTATTAAACCCCGTTGGTTCACAGCAGACCTTCTGGCCATCCAACCGCCGGATCTTATCCTGATGACTTCTATGATGACCTACTGGTATACCGGTGTGCAGGAGACCACCGCAATCCTGCGTGAGATTTTCCCGGACACCGAAATCATTCTGGGCGGCATTTACGCCAGCCTCTGTCGCCACCATGCACTCAAAAACTCAGGCGCAGATGAGATCTTTTCAGGTCCGGCCGAGGAAACGCTATTTGATCTTATCGCCAGATATACGGGTTTCACGACCACACCCCATTTTAATCCGCAGGAACTCGATACCTACCCCTACCCTGCCTTGGATTTACAAAACCGCATTAATTACGTTCCCCTGCTCACCTCAAGAGGCTGTCCGTTTAAATGTACTTACTGTGCTTCGCATTTTTTGAACCCCATGCGCACGTGGCGCAGCCCGGAATCGGTCATCGAAGAAATAAAATTCTGGCACCAAGCCCATCAGGTCACCGATTTTGTCCTCTACGATGATGCATTTTTAGTCAACGCTGAAAAGCATGCCATCCCTGTTCTGGAGAAAATCATTCAGGCTGATATGAACCTTCGTTTTCACACACCCAACGCCGTTCATATTCGAGGCATAACCGCTAAAACAGCCCCTTTGTTGTTCAAGGCCGGATTTAAAACCTTGCGTTTGGGACTCGAAACTGCTGAATTCGATCACCGCGAAACCATTGACCAAAAGGTCACCGAAAACGATTTCAAACAGGCAGCCGGATCCTTGAAGGAAGCCGGTTTTGAAAAAAACCAGGTCGGTGCCTACTTACTGATGGGGCTGCCGGGCCAGGAATTGCATTCTGTTAGACGTTCAATTCAGGTTGTTAAAGAAACGGAAATAACGCCTATTTTAGCCTATTACACTCCGATTCCGCATACGGCAATGTGGCCAACGGCGGTAGCCGCATCCCGCTACGATCTGGAAGCGGATCCGATTTTCACAAACAATTCAGTTATCCCCTGTCAATCTGAGGCGTTTAACTGGGAAACCATCTCCGCTTTAAAAGAACTTGCTTCTGGTTCTAACACAGAATAAAGTCTCTCTGACCTCGCATAACCTTATACTCTATAACCCGGACAAGCCGGAACAAATTGCCACAAAGGCACCAAGACACAAAGCGAAACCTTTGGTTAATATTCATCTTTGTGTCTTGGTGGCGTAAATGTTTTTTCATAAAATTCAAAGAACTCACAACGAAGACTCTAACAAGAAGAAAGAGCTAAAATGAGTGAAATGCCAGCCTACCAGAAATTTGCCAAAATGATGTTGCATAAGGACTCACAGTATATCCCTAAGATTTTACAATGTATGATAACGGATGAGCAGGCAACCCTGCTGGTGTCTCTGCCGGGAACAGCCGCTCAAATGGCTCAAAAATTAGATCGCGCAGTTGATGATATCAAAGCCGATCTTAATGATTTGTTTCACAAAGGCCTATCATTTAAAAAAGAAAAAAATGAGGGGGTGATCTGGCGTGCCCCGGCCCATATTGCCCAGTTTCATGATGCTTCTATACTATGGTCACAAGCTCCTGCTGAATTTTATGATCTATGGAGCACTTACATGGAGACCGAATGGCCGAATCTGGCACCCATATTGACGGAGTTGATGCCAAGGCCTTTCACCCGGGTAATTCCAGTAGGCAAATCAGTGGATCCCGGAAAGGTTCAGGTCCTGGCACCGGAAAATGTAAGAGAAATCATTGATAGCGCCGGACGGCTGGCGGTGACCCCATGCACCTGCAGGCTCACCATGCGCAAATGCGACGCTCCTGTGGAAGTTTGCCTGCAAATTAACCGGGGAGCTGACTATACAATTGAAAGAGGCTCCGGCCGTGAAGTAACAAAAGAAGAGGCCCTTAACATCATAGCCGAAACGGAAGAAGCCGGTCTGGTGCACGTCACCATGAATGAGGCCGGTGTCGGCAATTTTATCTGCAACTGCTGTGGATGTTGCTGTCAGTCCTTTACCCTGCTCATCGCCGACGACCTGCCCATCTGCGACCCCAGCCGCTATCGTCCCGAGGTCAATATCGATGTTTGTAGCGGCTGCGGAACCTGTGAAGAACGCTGCTGGTTCGACGCCATCTCTGTTTCCGATAATCAGGCGGCCGCAGTGATTGAAGATAAATGCCTGGGATGCGGACAATGTGCGATCGGGTGCCCGGAGGAGGCCATCCGCATGACCGAAGTACGGGAGCCCGGTTTTATTCCGGAGTAACAACATCACACCTGCGGGGATTTAAAATGGAATAGTGGAATGTTGGAAGGATGGAAGGATGGTTTTATTTAAGGATGTTAGCCATTTTTTAATTTTTGGGTCATGATGATATTTAGTACAAAGCGATCATCTCATTATCCCAAACCGCTTTTTCTCATTATTCCAGTATTCCAGAATTCCATCATTCCTTTAGGGGCAAAGCTCCTAACTTGAGCAAATGGAGAGACTAAAAATGATAGGTCTAAAAGCCGTTGATCTGAAAAAACAAAAAATCGACACGCTAATTGTACCGGTGTGTGAAGACAAAAAAATACACGATGACCGGATCATCAATGCGATCATTAAAAAAGCGTTGAGTCTTAAGGAATTTGAGGCCGAAAAAGGTGATGAGTTAACCCTTTATGATTTAAAAGATCTCAACACAAAACGGGTTATCTTTGCTGGACTTGGCAAGCTTAAAAAAATTGACCCTGAAACCTTGCGGGCATTTTGCGGCGCGATTGTCAAAAGATGTATAAAAGTCGACCTTGAGGTAATTTGGGTTGCGGTGCCAGCGGCCCATAAGCTTAAAATGGAAATGCCGGCTACTGTTGCGGCCCTGATGGAAGGCGCCTGTTTGGGAAATCATTTATTTGACAAATATAAGAAGGAGAAGAAAAAGAAACCCTTAAAACAAATTAACTTTCTGGTAAAACCAGATGCATTGGGTAAACTAAGAAGAATCACTCCAAAAGTTAGCACCATTTGCGCAGGCACCATCCTTGCGCGCGAGTGGATCAGCACACCGTCAAACGAAAAGACACCCGAGCAGTTTACGCGCTCAATTGTGTCACAGGCCCGCAAACACGGGCTGAAAACCCGGGTGCTGAGAGAAAAAGATTTGAAACTGCATAAGTTTGGGGCCTTGCTGGCGGTGGCGGCCGGAAGCCGGAGTAAGCCCAGCATGGTCATTTTAGAGCATAAGCACCCCAACGCCCAGAAAACGCTGGCGCTGGTCGGAAAAGGGGTCACCTTCGATTCCGGCGGTCTCAATATTAAGACCGGCGGATCCATGGCCAGTATGAAATCGGATATGTCCGGCGCAGCCGTTGTCGCCGCCACACTGATCACCCTGGCCAGGCTGAAAGCAAAATCGCACGTTATCGGAGCCATTCCAATCGTTGAAAATATGCCCTCCGGCAAGGCAATCCGGCCCGGAGACATTGTACGCAGCTATGCGGGCAAAACCATTGAAATTGGCAATACGGATGCTGAAGGCCGACTGATTTTGGTTGACGCCATGTCTTATGTTGTGAATAAGTACAAACCCCAAATGATGATCGATCTGGCAACCTTGACCGGTGCCTGCGTTGTGGCCCTGGGAGAAAAAATCGCCGGTGTATTTACGCAAGATGACGAGCTGGCCAAACTCATCATTTCATCCGGAAACAAAACTCATGAGCGCTGCTGGCAGATGCCGATGCCGGACGATTATAAAGAGCTTCTCAAAAGTGATTTTGCCGACCTCAACAACATGCCCAGTTCCCGGTGGGGCGGTGCCATCACCGCCGCTTTATTTTTATCGGAATTTCGCGGTGATACCCGCTGGGCCCATATCGATATTGCCGGCCCGGCCTACATTAAGAAAGGCGATGCCTACTGCGGCCCCGGCGGCACCGGTTTTGGTGTGAGATTGCTGTGTGATCTGATCGAACAACTCTAACCTAACCCGGATAAACCGGAAAATGTCTAAAGTGAGCTAAAATGCCTAAAATTGTGGCGTCGCTCGCGCAGCGCAGGCGCTTGCGCCGCGTGTCGCTCCGTCTTTATTATAAACGCCTGGTATTTTCAGCATGAAAAACCAGAAATCAGCAAATGAATATAATCGCATACCTTGCTTTTTTCTTTTAATAAAATCGATCGTTCGACCCAGTCGTTCGACCCAGAGGCTCTCGACGGGAGGCTCTCGACGGGTAGAATACCTCAACTTTAGGCATTTTAGGCATTTTGCAATTTTAGGCATTTCTTTGGGGAACTTGATTTTTACACAAAAAGATCTTGCCACAAAATGCGCAAAAATAACAATTAAGAGACTAAATTGAGCGTTTCAATTTTTAAGACTGGAGGATATTGACTTGATCGAGTATGCGGAAATTATACATAAGGGTGATGACAGCGGCAATGAGATGACGGTGCGCTTCCGGCTGCCGTCCGGGCTCGAAATCTTCGGTTTACCGACAAAAAATTCTTACGGCGGTCACTGGGATTTGGGTCCTACCTGGAATTACGCGGTGC
>JAUVTR010000252.1 GCA_030601425.1 Desulfobacterales bacterium | reverse complement strand
TCTCCGCCTTATAATGTCGCTCTGCAAAAAGGGCAGCGCAAACTGGTGTTTTATTCCAGAGATCTCCAAAAGCGATCCGATTATCCCGATAAGATCCATTGCATCGGTCCGCTTCCCGAAGGAAACATAACCGATGCCATGGCTGCGTTTGGGGTCTGGCATGCAACCAGTCAAAACATAACCCGTGACGAAGTTCTTGAGATCGGATACGCCATTCTGGGTGTGCCGGAAGCCTATGCCCCGGAACCGGATTGCCTGAAAGAGGGATTGGGCTTATTTCGCCACAATCACCTGACGCGGTTAACCCACCCGTTTCCATTACGAACCTTATCCGGGCTGGGTCATAGACTCTGGCGTGAACGGCTCGCCGAGCTTGAAAAGGCTCAAACCGAAGACGTGCAAGAAACCGTTGAAGAAGAGCCTGTTGATCAGGAGTTGGAAGTCGAAGAAGCACCGAACTGGACGCCCGAAACGGTTGCCCGCGGCATCGAAAAATTTATTATGCGCAGTGCGCTTCTGATTCGCCGCGCCCGCTGGCTGTGCCTGCTGAGTGAATCATCGCTGGCCTGGGAGGCCCGAAACTCTGATGGTCGCCGCAAAATCGCCCTGCTGTTTGAAAACGGCGCTATTGGTCATCGTCAGGAACTGTCCATCGAAAAAACAATACCGCTAGCAGCGGGACATGCCAAACGTATTGTAAATCGACAGAAAATATTTGATTTAACGACTTACGAGCGGTTGCGCGTGGTCACCACCGAAATGCGGCGACTGGTCGCCGAGGGCCGCAAAGTTGAAATTCGTTTGAGTCCAAATTCAATTCTAAACCGCAGACAACTGACCAAAGTGTTGCCATGGGTATAATCCGTATCCTGTTGATTGCCGATACCCACCTGGGATTCGACCTGCCCTTTCGTCCGCGCATCAAGCGGCGCAGGCGGGGGCCGGATTTCTTTGCCAATTTTGAACGGGCCCTGATGCCGGCGTTCAACGGTGAAGTGGACGCTGTTGTCCACGGCGGTGACGTTTTATACCGCAGCAAGGTGCCTCCGCGGCTGGTCGAAATGGCATTTGAACCGCTAAAGCGGGTGGCCGACGCCGGCGTACCCGTCTATCTGGTACCCGGTAATCATGAACGCTCAGTCATACCCCATGGCTATCTGGCCGAGCATGCGAGCATTCATCTTTTCGATCATCCGCGAACCTTCATTCTACAAACCACGAGCGGTTCTCTGGCCCTGGCCGGCTTTCCGTTTTTACGGACCGGAATCCGTCGGGATTTCTTAAACATTGTTGAGCAAACCGGTTGGAGCCGGGTAAAAGCCGACATCTGCGTGCTTTGCATTCATCAGTCGGTAGACGGTGCCACCGTCGGTCCCAGTAGTTATACTTTCCGCTACGCCCACGACGTCATCCGCATCTCCGACATACGCCGGGAGTTTTGCGCAACTCTGGCCGGGCACATCCACCGTTTTCAGGTATTGACAAAGGATCTAAAAGGTAGAACGCTCAAGGCACCGGTATTTTATCCCGGTTCGATCGAGCGCACTTCTTTTGCCGAAAAAAATGAAAAAAAAGGGTATTTAATCCTGCAGCTTGAGACCGAAGGAACTTCATCTGGAAAGTTGAGGAATTGGACCTTCCACGAGTTGCCTGCGCGTCCGATGATCCAGCTGGAACTGCACGCCGTCGGAATGAACGGCAGCCGGATCCAGGCCTGGATTCAATCCCGCCTGTTTGAAATTCCGCAAGACAGCATTGTGAAACTCAGGGTGCACGGCAAAATTTCAGAAGAAGCCATGGCCGTCTTCAGCGCCCCCACCCTGCGCGCGCTTGCACCCGAGACGATGAACATCGACGCCACGCTGGTTGATTACACAGTTTATAAAAATCGCCGTAAAAAGGTCCCTAAATAAAAAGAATTCTGATCTGACAGGCCTTGGAACATATAGTTTGGATTAATTCAGCGCTTCATCCTTCCAATACTTGGTACCTTTAATTGTCGCTTGGAGGGCCAATCCACTCTCGGTTAGCTGATAAATAGTAATATTATCTAATAGTATTTCCCCGCCTACGGCTGCCCCTTTGTCACTGGCTTTAGCTGCAGCATCTGCATGACCACCAAATTCCCACCCGCTTTCAATGAACTTGTTCATCGTATGATGATCATGAAAAATGAAAATAGCACGAAAATCCTTGACCCCCAGCCCCAGACCAATACCAACCTCACCCATTTTCATGTAAGTGTGTTTTCCGGTTTTATTGTTTTTAACAACACCGTACCCACCACCGAAACTGGCGAATATGACATTGATATTGACATCGCTGAAAACAGCGTATCCTGCTGCCTTCGCAATTTGAGATTTCGCCTGTGGTCGAACGCGATAAAGCTCTGCCAGCGTGCTTTTTTTCATATCAAGAATGGCATGCCGCTTATCCGGGGGCGTTTTACCTTTGGTTGTCGCACAACCCAATAAAAGAATGGCGAAAAATAAAGCACATAATCCGATTTTAAATATCTTCATGATTTTTTCCTTTTCGATCAATGATAAAAAGTTGAGCGCTTTTAAGATCACTCCCATAATTTACGGGATTGACCAAACCTATTATCGGCAATACAAGCGCAATCCTTTAGTTTTTCGCCTGTCCAGCGTTTGAAGAATTTATTTCGATGCTGATTTTAAATCTCGAAGTGTTTTTTAGGTTGGTAAGGTGAAGAGAGAAAAATACGGCAGATGTTTTGGGATGGCCGATCAAATCTTTTATTTAATAGCATATACAGCTGGAATTTTTGATTTTTCGGACGACCTTAGAATAGTTACTTTAAGCTTTTTCAATCCAAATTGAAGCGCCTTGTCCTTTTCAGTCACCTTCATTGCAATATCGACTCGGTTCCTGTATCTTCTGTTCATTCTATCGGTAACTGTGCAAACTCCGTAATGGGCAATATAAAGTTGGGTGCCGAACGAGACGAAGTTGGCAGCACATCTTTTAAATCCTAAATTAAAGGTTGTAAAAGATAATATCTTTTTGGCAACACGTTCACATCCAATTTATGGTTGAAACTATTAGATTAATTTATAAAAACTTCACAACGAGGAGTTTTAAAAAATAAGAATTTGCCTAAGACAAAAGGAGGCGACATGCTAAAAAAAAGGAAAAAAACTGAAGATGACAAAAGCTCTGCTTATGACAAGATCACAGAGCAGAAAACGCTTACAGCGGCTCCGAGCCTTGGAAACACGGCAGAAAAAACGGTCATTGGCGAAAATATCTCCATTGAAGGCAACATTCGTGGAGATGAACATCTTGTTATCGAGGGTTCAATGAAAGGCAACATAGAGATGGAAAAGCATAATTTTACGGTTGGATCAAAGGGACGGGTTGAAGGCGAGATCAATGCTCAGAGTGTAAGGGTCAGCGGCCAAATGATTGGAAATATCAAGACTAAAGGCAAGGTCGAAATCACCAAAGAGGCCGATTTCATGGGCGATATTAGGGCAAAAAGCATCTCGGTAGAAGATGGTGCTTATTTCAAGGGTTCAATCGAACTTGATCGAGAGCCTCATAGAAAGACAGCATTGACGGGAAAATCGACAACTATTGCAACTTCCCAGCCGATTAATGAGCCGAAGACCCCAATGGCCAAAGAAGCCGATAAGGAGAATTGATTTTTGGCTACATCAACTGGACCGGCTCATAGTTATTCAAATACTGGGCCTTCCCTCACTGACTATACCAGCATGATGCTCCAAATGTACTTCGAAGCCCTAGACCAATCCTCGATGGCTCAGGTGCTTGATGTAGGACCCGTTTGTGAAGAAAATATTACGTTTTTCGCACAGCGGGTGAAGCGGTTTCATGTCTGTGATATGTTTTTGCGATTGAACCGGAACCGGCGAGAAGGTCTGCCTTCTAAAAAGATGTGGAAACATTTAGATTATGCACCTCATAGTTTCGATGGAATCAATTTGTGGGATTTTATTGATCATATAAATGATGATGAAATAGGCAGATTGGTGAACCTTTGTCATACCTTGCTAAAACCAAAGGGCATGATGATAGTAACTAGCTTTGAAGAGCAATCGGCACCATCGCAAATAAATTCTTTTGTAATACAGGATAGCTATCGTCTAATCTTTCGTCCTCAGAATCACATAGATCTACCCTGGCATTACCGCAGCAACAGAGCCCTAACAAACATGCTTTCAGAATTTGCTTCAGTCAAGTCCTTCCTTTATCGGAATGGTGTAAGGGAGTTCCTATGCAAACGGGATTAATGTATCCCTAAGACATAAAATTGAAAAAGCCTGATTGCTTTTAGTTAAACACAATTCCTGCTGAAATGGCCGTATACAATAATATATATGAATTGTGAATCGGAATACTATTGATGATGAAAAATCATCGGAAAATTTAGCGAAAGATGATATTCAGCCCACAATCGGCGAAGTGGTTCAACCGAAAATTATAGAAGAAGATCTTATTGAATCGACGAGTTGAAATCGAACTCATTAACCCCTGAAAAAACTTGTAATATCAACTTCATATCTTTTTTTGAATTAACCACCCCGCCGCAAGCGGCCGGGATATGTAAAAGGAATTATCCTATTATATTCCCCCTCACCCTAAACCTCTCCCTCAGGGAGAGGGAACTTGCGGAAACCCCACCGCAAGCGGATGGGATATTGAAAAGACTTCAATAAAGGAAATATGAAAACTTATTATTGGTTCTCACAGCTCTCTGTTAAACAACGGATTTGGTTGTTTGCAACAGCCGCCCTAATGCTCGCTATCGTAGTCATCGGTTTTTTAACGCATCCGGCTGGCAAATCAAAGAAGGCAATCAACTTCAGCGTTGATATGTCAGTTCGGCAAATTGCCCCTAAACTGGGCGTCACTGGGAAAGCCCTTGCCCGTGAACTTAGACTGCCGCTCGATGTTTCCAAGAGAAAACCTCTCAGAAAATTAGGCGTGACACCCGAAGAACTACAGCATGTAGTCCAGCACCTTCTTTCTCATCGTGATGCCACAATTAAGTACTATGTTTATGTGGCATTGGTGTTAGGGGGCCTTGTTTTTCTCACTATGCTGGGGCGACCAGACGGATCCGATGCCAAACAAAGGCATGATTGGTACCCCAGATCTCCGTATATTTTTTGTCTCTTGCTTTCAG
>JAUVTR010000232.1 GCA_030601425.1 Desulfobacterales bacterium | reverse complement strand
TTCGCACTTAACCGCCCCTCTGCTCATCGCTTCCGCCGTCTGCCAGCCTCCGCCGGTTTTTTCGATGGTCGTGGCGCTGATGTTTGTTTTCCTCGGTGTTCGCCGTGCGCCGTTGACCCCCACCTGGGCTGCTTTTGTGGGAGCCGGCTTAAGTACGGGGCTAGCCGCCATCGGATCCGGCTACGGCGGCGGACTGGCCGCCGGTGCCAGCTGCGAGGGCATCGCCAGGACACCGCAATCGGTCGCCAGCGTCACCACCATCATGCTGGTGGGCCAGGCGGTGGCGCAAACGCCGTCGATTTTTGGATTGTTAATCAGTTTTATTTTAATCTTTAAATCATTTCCCGAGTCCAGCATGCTGGCAACTCCCATGGCGCTTTTAGGCGCCGGTCTCTGCATGGGGTTTGGCGGCATCGGACCTGGAATCGGTAATGGCATGGCTGCCGAAGGAGCAGCAAGATGGGTGGCCAGAAATGTCGAACATGCAGGTGAACTCATGCGAATCATGTTAGTCGGACAGGCGGTTTCACAATCAACGGCTATGTATTCAACGGTTGTGAGCCTGGTGTTAATATTTGTTGTTTAATTTAAAACAAAACAACAATTGACTATTTACTATTGGCGATTGAATATTTAAGGAATTCTAACATTTTATATTCGAACCAATAAAAATGGCAGAGCGAAGCGACTTCCACAAATCGTCAATAATCAATCGACAATAGTCAATTCAAAGAAGGGAGGCTAAAATGGCAATTGAAGGTGCGGAAATTGTAAAAGCAGCAGCATTTATCGGCGCGGGTTTATCAATGGGGCTTGGTGCCATCGGCCCGGGTGTCGGTGAAGGTATGGTGGCAGCTAAGGCTTGTGAGGCAATCGGAAGAAACCCCAAGGAAGCCGGCCTGCTGACTCGGACCATGCTTGTCGGGCAGGCAGTTTCGGAGTCAACAGGCATCTATTCATTGGTTGTCGCCCTGTTGCTCTTATTTGTTGTCTAATGATTAAATATTTGGCCGACACATTTTTTGACCAAATGAATGCATCCAAATTGGACGACTGACAATGCAAATTATCAGCAATGTTGCGCTTATCAGCATTAATGAGACCTTGATCTTGCAGGTCATATCTTTTCTGATTTTTCTGTTTATTATCAATCGGATCATGTTCCGTCCGCTGCGCAATGTAATGAATGAAAGAGAAACTTACATCGAAAATATCCAAAAAGATATTGTTGATGCAGAGAACCGGTTTGAGGATTTGGCAAATCAGATCCAGCAGCAGGAAAAAGCCGTCAAAAATGAAGCCTTTGAGCAAAAGGAAAGCCTGGAGACGTCCGGCAGCCGGCAAGCTGTTGAAATATTAGCTGCTACCCGAAAAGAGATGAATTCATTAAAAAACGATGCCCAAAAAGAAATCGATGCCCAAATCTCAGCAGCCAGAAAACATATCCAAAAAGAGTCGGAAGACCTGGCAAAAGATATTATCGAAAAGCTCCTGTATCGGAGTCTGAAGTCATGAAACGCAATAAAAAGATCGTTTTATTCGGCTGTTATTTTATCTTCGTTCTTATCGCCCTGTTTTTAACCGGCACTGACGCCCTGGCAGCTGAAAACACCCAAAACTGGCGACCCGCATTCGACATGGTCATGCGGTGGCTAAATTTCGGGATCATCGCTTTTCTGCTGGTAAAATTTGCAAAAACGCCGATAAAAGATTTTTTATTGGGCCGTAAAGAAGAGATCGACCGCAAGATAAAAAAATATGAGCAGCAAAAAGAAGTGATTGAGGAAAAAATTGAAGAAGCAACGAAAATGTTTAAAAACAGCATGGCCCGCTTTGAAGAAATAAAAAAAAGAATCGTTGAGAATGGCGAAAATAAAAAAAATAAAATCATAGAAGCCGCTCAGCAGGAAAGCAGGATTTTGCTGGAAGGAACCAAACAGAAGATCAAAAATCAGATCCTGGAAGCTAGCAACACCATTCGATCAGAAATCATTGAATCAGCGATCGCCCTGGCAGAAAAAAGGTTGCCTGATGAGATTACAGCTGTCGACGAGCAGAAGCTAATTGATCATTTCATGGAAAGTACTGCCGGCCCTTAATCCCCTTCTTTTTCAATATCCGGACTGACCTCGGGCGCGTCCATATTGGGAATGAGGCACTCTTGGCCGAAAGGTACGCAGGTAGCCCTAACGTAAATCCCCTTGAGATCGTCTTTATAGTGGTTGTCAAAAAAACGTTCCGGTATTCAAACGTTTTTTTTCTACAACCACTTATGCCGCAATTCCGTCATTCGGAACATTATTATGGAAAGCGGTATAACCGTCCCTTCCCAGAAAGAGACACCCACCAGATAGGCAATTCGACCGATTCTGTAAAAAAGGAGAAAATCCCATGGAAGAGATAATCCATCTGACCAAAGAACTCATTCGTTTTAAAACCATGCATTCGCAGCCCGATGAAATCCAGCGGTGCGTCGCATTTATTGAGGAATATTTAAACAAATGCGGAGCCAAATATCGCCGATTGGATCATAACAGCATCCCTTCTATTATCGTTATGCCGGAAAATAACGTTGCTCCCATTCTGTTGATGTCCCACATCGATGTGGTGGACGGACCCGATGAACTGTTTATACCGCGTATAAAAGATAATGCCCTTTATGGACGGGGCAGTATCGATGATAAATATGCAGCCGCACTGTCCCTGGTCTTGTTAAAAGTATACCTGAAACGATTAAAAAAAACGGGCAAAAATCAAAACGATCTGCCCTTCGGTGTGCTGATCACCGCCGATGAAGAAATCGGCGGCGCCAACGGCGCCTGCAAAGCCCTGCCTGAAATTAAAGCCGAGTTTAGCATCGCCCTGGATGGCGGCAGCTTGCAAAAAATCGTTACTAAAGAGAAGGGTATTGTCAAACTCAAACTGGTTGCCAGAGGTAAAACCGCCCACGGCGCCCGTCCGTGGCTGGGCGAAAATGCCATTGAAAACCTGATCAACGACTTCCAATTGCTGAAGACAAAATTTGAGCTTTCCTCCCCGGATCGCTGGCACCGCACGCTAAATTTCAGCCGGATTAAGGGCGGAAACGCCACCAACCAGGTCCCGGATTATGCCGAGGCTTTATTCGATATCCGCTATACGGAAAACGACGACATGGAAGCGATCTTCCAAAATATCCAGGATGAAATTAAGGGCGAGCTTATCGTCGAGAAAAAAGAACCTCTTTTTCAGGGAGGCGACTCCCTCTACCTGGACCTGCTGCTGGAAAATGCAACGGACACCGAAGTCGGTTTTGAGCACGGCGCCAGCGACGCCCGCTTTTTATCCACCCACGGCATTAAAGGCATTGTCTGGGGCGCGAATGGCGACATGAGCCAGCACTCGGCCCATGAGCACGTCAATATCGACAGCGTTTATAAACTCTATGATTTGCTGGATGGGTTCGTAAAGCGATCAAAAGCGCTCAAGCCAAAGGAATAGTTCGGACATATAAGGAGCCGGAATATAATCCGCTTAAATAATGCTTCGTACCAAATAGTAGCCCATATTTATAGTAAACTATCAAATCGCCTTTTTCACTTGACCTCAAAACCCTATAGGTTCTATAAAGGATAATGTGAGATTCGGTTGTCTATCTTTTGACATATAAATTGGGTCTTGATAATCGTAGAGAACAGTTGTTTGGTAAGAGGTGTATTTTCAGAAACATGTTTAACAACAAAAAGTAAGGGGGGACCTATGTTAAAAAAAATCATTTTACTATCGACCCTGTTTGTTTTTATTTGTTCAGGCATGGTGCTGGCCGCGCCCAAATCTGGGGGAACCCTGATTTTTGGTCGTGGCGGTGACAGTGTCGGGCTGGATCCGGCCTATGAAACCGACGGCAATTCGTTTTTGGTATGTGACAACATATTTGAAGCGCTGATTGCCTACAAGGATGAATCCACCTCTCTGGAACCGGGTTTGGCCGAATCCTGGAAGATCGCTTCGGACGACAAAACCTATACCTTCCAACTGCGCAAGGGTGTCAAGTTCCACGACGGAACGGCCTTTAATGCCGACGCGGTGGTTTTTTCCATCGGCCGCATGATGAAAGACCGCAACGTAAAATTTTTCGGCAAGGGCTGGGATATTCCGGCTCAGGATCGCGTGCCCGAGTACTGGGTATCCATGGAGATGGATGAGACCATCGGTGCCATCGAAGCCACCGGTGAGTATACGGTTGTTTTTAAGCTCAAAAGAGTCGAGGCCCCGTTTCTGGCCAATATGGGTATGGATTTTGCCGACATCATCAGCCCGACGGCTTTTATGAAAAATCCCAAAGAGTTCCTGCGTAACCCGGTGGGGACCGGTCCGTTCAAGTTCGTCAAATGGGTCAAAGACGATCAGGTTATCCTGGAAAAAAACAAGGACTACTGGGACAAATCCGCCGGCCCCTATCTGGACAAAGTCGTCTTTCGTTCTATCCCGGAAAATTCAGTGCGCTTTCTGGAATTGAAAGCCGGCAGCATTGATATGTGCCAGTTTCCCAATCCGGATGATGTCGGCCTCGCAGAGAAGGATCCAAACATCAAACTTATCTCTCAACCGGGCATGAATATCGGCTACCTTTCTTTCAACCACACCAAGGAGCCCTGGAAGAGCAACCTGCATCTGCGCAAAGCGATCGCACACGCCATCAACAGCAAGGCCATCGTGGACAACCTCTACCGGGGCCTGGGACAGGTCGCCAAAAATCCCATTCCGCCCACCATGTGGGGCTACAACGAGGAAGTGCCCGGATTTAAATACGATCCGGAACTGGCCAAGGCCGAACTGGCCAAAGCCGGATTCCCGGAAGGCAAGGGGTTGGGGGAAATTACCCTGTGGTCCATGCCGGTTCCCAGACCTTATAATCCGGATGGACTGAAAATTGGGGTGGCCATGTCGGGTGATCTGGCCAAAATCGGCATCCAATCCAGGGTGGTCAGCTACGAGTGGGGCACCTATCTGAAGCGCCAGCGCGAACAACCGGAAGACATGGATCTGTTTCAGCTGGGCTGGACCGGCGACAACGGCGATCCGGATAATTTCCTGGCGGTCCTCTTCGATGGTTTGGCATCGTCATCCATCAGAACTCAATGGCACAACAAAGAATATCATGATCTGATGACACAAGGAAAACAAACTACCGATCAGGCCAAGCGGGCCGAGATCTACAAAAAGGCTTTAAAGCTCATCTATGATGAAGTCCCGGTGATCAGTATAGCCCACTCAACGCAAATTTTTCCGGTTCGCAATAATGTCATGGATTACAAACTGCATCCAACCGGCTCACAACGGTTGAAAAACGTCTGGAAAAAGTAGAAAATTTTTATTGTTTTACGACCTGAAAAAAAGGGAAAGAGGATGCTCCTCTTTCCCTTTTTTGTTTACACTGGGTGTTTTTTAGTATAGAAAGTTAAGCTTTACCGGGTAAGATGAAATTTTGACACGGATAGAACCAGCGTTAGAATATGATTGCATCAAGCCTAATATAAACCATTCATTACCATAGCTCTCAATGCTCGCTTATATCATCCGAAGAATATTCGTATTGGTCCCCACGCTGCTGGGCGTATCCATTCTCGTGTTTCTCATGCTGCACTTTACGCCGGGGGATCCGGCCGAACTGCTGATGGGAGAGAGGGCCTCGGAGGAAGCTTTGCAGCAAATACGCGAGCATCTGGGTCTCAACAAGCCGCTTTATGTTCAATACGGGCTGTTTTTAAAACAATTGATGAAGGGCGACCTGGGAGAAACCATCTGGACGCGGCAGCAAGTCTGGATCGAAATCAAGCAGCGATTTCCGGCCACCATCGAGCTCTCCATTGTGGCCTTATTCATCAGTTGTACTGCCGGCATGATCC
>JAUVTR010000157.1 GCA_030601425.1 Desulfobacterales bacterium | reverse complement strand
TCCACCCGCAACGATTGGGGCACTTCGCGCCCCTGTATTTTCCCGCCTCTGGCGGTAAAATCCAAGCCACCCGCTGTGCGGGTGGTCGTTGACTCAACTCTATGGTTTCTTGACACTTATCCTTTGGTCCCCTATATTTGGCTGTAAAAATAATATTAATTTGGACAGGATTTACAGGATCAATTGGATTTTTTTTCTTCGCCACTTTCCAGATGAAAGTGGCGAAACACAATCCCGCCCTATAGGCGGGAAAAATATCAACTATATTGCCTTTTGGTATTTCATCTTTATGATCGAATAGCAACTTGACAGCTGTAATTTTATTCATTCGCCGAAGGCGATTGAATTTTTTGGCTTTCATCCCCGCCCGCCTCGCCTGAGCGACTCGCGATGGCGGGCAGGCGGAAAGCCAAAATAAGTATCCAGTAAATCCTGTTAATCCTGTCTAAAAAATTTAAAGGAAGATGACATGCGAAGACCCTTATCCATTATTGCAACAATTGCTGTTCTATTTTTAATCGGCTGTGAAGCGCCCAAGATAAGAATCTTTCCGAGCTCTGCGGACCCGCTGAAGGAGTACACGCTTCAGGGGAAAGAAAAGGGTAAGGTTCTGGTTATTCCGCTAAGAGGAATGATTTCAGATGCGCCTAAAAGACAGTTTATCCGTACCTGGCCGAGCATGGTTCAGGAAATTGTCTCACAGCTCCGAAAGGCTGAAAATGATCCGGAAGTTAAAGCCGTCCTTATAAAAATTGATTCACCCGGCGGGTCCGTTATCGCCAGCGATCTGATCTATAATGAAATTGTGGCGTTTAAGAAACGCAAGGAAGCCAAAGTGGTGGTTGCCATGATGGGAGTGGCTGCCTCCGGAGGGTATTATATTGCGCTTCCCGCTGATTTTATTCTGGCGCATCCCACGACAGTTACCGGTTCGGTGGGCGTTTTGTTTATACGCCCTGATATAACCGGTCTGATGGAAAAAATTGGTGTTGATGTGAATGTGAGCAAGACGGGGAAAAATAAAGACATGGGATCCCCTTTCCGGCAGGCGACCGAAGAAGAGAAGGAAATTACCCAGGACCTCATCGATCAGCTGGCTGCTCGATTTTTAGATCGAATTGCCAAACATCGCAAACTTGACCCGAAGAAGTTAAAGGAAATATCCTCCGCCCGCATTTACCTGGCCAATGAAGCGTTGAATCTGGGTTTGGTCGACCGCATCGGATATCTGGATGAGGCTGTCAGCGAGGCTAAAAAGCTGGCAGAACTTCCGCAAGATGCAAAGGTAGTGGTTTATCGCCGGACAGAGTATCCGGATGATAACCTGTACAACACCTCTACATCTCGCTATGAAGGCCGTGGTCTGTCAATTATATCATTGGATCTTCCCGGCTCATTGGTGCCTCTACAAACCGGGTTTTACTACCTGTGGCAACCGGGTGCATTGAATGAATGATGCCTTATTTTTCCTTCCGCATCAAAATGCTTACGTTAAATAGATTTGCCCGTAGAACCCGTTAAAAACTGCTGAACACATCCGCAGATTTCGCAGATTCACACAGATTATATTTTAATACTATAATCAGCTTTTAATCTTTTTAATCTGCGTAATCTGTGGATAATAATATCTTCTACTTTTGAAGGAATGGTGTCTAATACAACCGATAACCGCTCAACGGACAAACCTATCTAGCCGGAACACACGCTGCGGGTCCATTTTTCAGATGGGTGATGGTCGTATCCACAATCTTCTTCCACATCTGTTTTCCGACGGATGCCTCATCAATAATAATATGATGCATTTCTATTTCAGTCGCCGTCTGGTCTTTTTTCACAGGGTGTAATTTCCATTGATCCAGGTTTTGTTTCTGAATCATAGATTTAAGTCCGGAAAATGAAATAAGCTCATCCTGCTTATCGATAAAGATTACCGCCGGGACGTTTATTTTCGGGTCCAGGTTTTTTTCAAAATGTTTAGAAGCTTCGAATAAGGCATTATATGCGGCCATGGGCGTTCCTTTATTCGCAAGGTAAGAGTCGGGGGCAAAGCTTGGAACCACCAGTCCCGGAAATGGCGAGATCGTTTTTAAAAGATAATTTCGATTGTGCATTTTCAGGGCAGGGGCAAAAAGGACCATTTTGTCAAATTTTACATATGGATTTGATGTGAACAGATCAACTCCAAGCAATCCGCCTATTGAAAAGCCGACAAAGAACACACAGGTCCTATAGCGGTTGCTTTTTATTTTTACCTGTTGATACGCCTGATAGATTTCAGCCCGCCACAGTCGATATGAAACGGATTTGAATGTCTGCATGCGTGCTTCTGCGCTGTCGGTATTGTCGAGTTGAGAATAGTTTTCACCATGACCGCGCAAGGACAGATTTAAACAGTCAATTCCTGCGGCTGTCATTTCTGCGATGATGGATTCCATTTTGTCCGGACGGCCATTTAATCCATGAATGACAAGGGCCACACCGTTTAACTTTGCAGAATTTTTTCTTTTGTACCAGCGAATTGCAGAATTTTCGGGTTGATTTTTTTTAAAACCCTCATCCGCATCTTTTAAAGCCAATAAGAGGCCGTTAGAATCCATTTGAGCGCTTTGGCTATCGGGACCCGCTTCCGGCAAACAATAAGCGCTTACAGGCAGAATGAGACTTAAAATGATTACAGAAATCGATCCGGCTTTCATGATTAAATCCTTTTGGATTTAGCTTTGAGCACCATTTTGTTAAAATTTTTACCGAAAGTCAATGTCAGCGTTGGTGCGCCATATTGACGCGATATGCTGCGTGTAATTTCCCAATTGCGTGAAGCCCCTATGGAAATAAAATCCCGCATTCAATCGCGCCAAATTGCAATTGACATCAGTATACGAATTCAATATATAGGCGTCACTTTCTATTAGGAGGTCAAATATGAAGAGATTTCGGCAAATTCTTAAACCGGTAGGCTTTTTTTTAGCAATTTTTGTGTTCATGATGTCCGGCCCCTGTCAATCTGTCGTGGCAGCGATGATCGGGACCGAAGCGGTAATCGATTCGGATCGGGCGCATAATGCCCGTGAATATCTTAAAACCTTTCTGGCCCGCGATGATGTAAAAACCGCTCTGGTGTCCCAGGGCATCGATCCCCTGGAGGCCCAAAACCGTATTGATAGCCTTACGGACGAAGAGGCCAGACGGGTTGCCGATCAACTGGATCAAATGCCTGCCGGGGGCGGATTTTTTGCGACGTTGCTAATTGTCGTCTTTCTGGTTTTTGTTATACTTTTAGTTACGGATATTACCGGATATACGGATATATTTCCTTTTGTAAAATCAAAATAGAAACCGTCAAAATTTTGCCCATTGTGAAAAAAAGTTCACAGTCTGATGTGAAGAAAAATTCATAATCTTTTTAGCGGGTTCTGCAACTCCCATGCTATAACTATTTGATTTCATGTTAAATACTAATAAATTACTGATATTTCAACGCATTTGGCATGCTATTTGTATAGATGTATAGAAAAAATGGTCAAAATCTTCATGGTCTCTCGAATGTGCGTGCATCTTCCCCTGCGGGCTTCAAACTAACAAGGCGAATGACCACGCACGAGAACAACGGCATTCAGGGAGCCATAAGTAAAAAGGCAGAGCCAATTCAGGATCTGCCTTTTATCTTTGTTTTTAAGATGGGTTCTATTTGTCCAGTCGCTTCCCTTCCAACACCTTTAGCTGTTTTGGTTTCGGTTCATCATAGCTGTATTTAAGCAGCTGATATTCAGATCGAAAGCGATTAACCTCTTCCTTGACCTCCTTTTTATCGATGATGCATTCCTTCATCAACTCGGCAATGCGTTCCATTTCCGCTGCGCCCATCCCGAATCTTGTCATTTCCTGGACGCCAATCCGAATTCCATCAGGATGGTCATGAGCCTTGAGAGGTTCGTGGGGCAGCATGTTCATGTTGATAATAATATCGTTGATCTCAAGGTTTTTGGAGACACGTTCACCCCCGCGAAAATCTTTCACATTGACCGCGATCTGATGGCTTTCGGTATACCCGAATTCTTTGCCTTGAACGTTAAATCCATATCTGTCAAGGGCCGATGCGAGCGCCTTGGCATTTCTAATCGTGTCCAGAGCGTATTGTTCACCGAATTCCATCATTTCATAAGTGCTTGTGGCCATCTGGGCCAGCGTATCGAGATGGTGATTGCTCGATGAGCCGGGAAAGGCACCCCTGTCTATTTTGCGCCAATTTTCATCATCCATGTTACTCAGGATGAGGCCGCGCTGGCTGCCAAAATAAGTTTTATGGGTGCTGGCTGTCATCAAAAAGGCGCCTTCTTTTAATGGACGCTGGAATTGCTTGCCGGCGATAAGGCCCAGCACATGGGCCGCATCGTATATAATTCGAGTTTTATAGGTCTGGCAGACTTCTGATAGCGCTTGCACAGGCTCCGGAAAAAGAAACAGACTTTTTCCAAGAACGATAATCTTGGGTCTGGCTTTTTCGATCAAATATGCTGTCTTTTCCAGATCCAGATGGTATCCGTCCGCGGTCAAGGGGATATCGATGATGTTTTTCGTAAATTTTCCGAGCGATCCTTCACGGTGATGACTGATATGGCCTCCGGCCGGAGTCGAGTTGACCATCACCACGTCACCAGGGCAGACAAAACGGCTGAAAACCGCTTCGTTGGCATTCGTGCCGCTGATGGGCCTGACCTCGGCATGATCGCATTCGAAGAGGATCTTTAAATTTGTGGTGAGCTGATTTTCGATTTCGTCGATATATGATGTCCCCCTGTAGTAGCGTTCGCCCGGATGGCCTTCTGCATATCGATGAGCGAAATCGGACCCGGCCTGAGCTCTAACACGTTGGCTGACCACGTTTTCACTGGCAATCAGATTGATGCACCGATTTCGCCATTGAGCCTGCTTCTGGATCAGATTATCAATTTCGCTGATTTCTTTTGCGTACATTTTAAAATCCCCCTTTTTTGGATTAAGCCTTCCGTCTGTCACAATTCGATCCGTTTGTCAATTAGATCAACGGCAAATTCTTTCTCACCACAAAGAAGTTCACCTTACAGATTAACGTATAACTTGATGGGTGAAATATTTATCCGCAGATTGCACAGATTTTCGCAGAGTAGAATTAAATTAAAAAACACATAAAAACTTATTAGCAAATTCTGCAGATTATTATCTATATAAGTGGACTTTTATGATTTATTTTTTGTTAATCCGTGTAATCTGTGTAATCTGTGGATGATTATCTCAGATTGTTCTAATCCGCGTGCATCCCTCCCGCCATCGTCCGCCTGAAACTCAGGTAGGGCGGGCAGGTCTGCGGTGAACCATAAGCCAGATTACCAGCTTTCACGACTTGCGAACCGGCCCGCCCGGACTTATCTTTTTTTTAAATAGTTGAATTCTCGTAAACATGGAGGAACATCATGCCCATCTATGAATATAACTGCGAACACTGCAGCTACAAATTTGATAAGCTCGTCATGAGCCATAATACCGACGTGAAATGTCCCCTTTGCCAGGGGGGTGTGAAAAAACTGATGTCAACGTTTTCCGTTGGCCATGATGATAACATTAGCGGCAACCTTCCCCCCGGAGTCGGACCCGGGATGTGCACCAATTGCTGATCTGCTTCTCTGCAGGTTTTTCAACTCTTTTGTTTGCCGAAAGTGTTGAGAGCAATAAGAGGAAGCCGATTTGTACTCATCTGCTGAATGCCGGGAGGCTCGATTTTAAAGCGTTTGTTTTCAATCAGGAGATGGTCGGATAAAGCTCAAGCAGTCGATTGCCCAGCATCTGCGCCAGGCGTTTGAAAAGCAGGGCCTCGTTCTGGGGATATTTATTCAGGATTTCAAGAAAATTATCACGATCGAATTTAAGCAGGTTCGTTGTTTCCATGCATTCTCCTGATGCAGAATAAACATCCCGCCCGATCAGTCCCGACCAGCCAATGATCTCTCCCGGGTGACGCACCATGTAGACTACCGGTCCGGTATCGCCCAGGCTGAGCTTTACTCTGCCTTTGAGCAAAACATAAAAATGATGGGCCGGATCTCCCTCGAGAAACAGCAGATCGCCTTCTATTCGGGATAACTTTTCTGAGATATCCAATACTTCCATGCTAAAATTTTTACCCATGCCCATAAAAAAATCTGACATTTTGATATACATAGGTACTGCTCCTTGCTTAAATTGCTGATTCGGCAACAGGTTTTGTCTAAAACCTAAACACCATATATTGAATCAGCAATAGCCAGAACAAAATATTCAATTCAATTAACCGGATTGCCACTGTCACCGACAATAATAAACGGTGCCCAGAAAAACGGATGGGCATAGCTGGCCGCGATTTTACCGCTGACCGCATCCTGCATCCCCGGACTATCGATTAAGGCCAATATGGATTGGCGCAAAGCGCCGGCCCTGGATAGGGTTTTATCTTCTTTTTGATATTCAAATAGCTTGCTGGTCAGCTGCCGGGCCGAGGTGGTCTCCACCGGCCACATGCTAACCAGAATAGCGCGGGTTCCCGCATAAAAAAAAGCGCGTCCCAATCCCGATACGGCCTCGGCACCTGCACCATCAGCCGCGCCGGTATTGCAGGCCGAAAGCACCACCCAGTCGGCATTGAGTTTGAGTTTTAAGATTTCTCCCAGGGTCAGCAGGCCGTCTTCATTTTCTCCGGTTACTTCAGGTGAGCAAAGCGCTAAAGCCGGCTGGTTAAGTCCATCCAGATCTCCCGGCACCAGCGCATGGGTGGCAAAGGCAATCACGCGCCGGTCGGATAAATCCATGGTTTTGACTAAATGCTCGGAGGCGCGTTTGCCCACAAAAACATCCATACCCGGGTCCGCCTCCAGGGCGCTGGCGATGCTGTTGATTTCTTCCTTTGTATCCGGCAGACGGTTGAGCATGCCCAGATGGCTGGAGGTGATGGCTTCGCTGTCCAGGTTGCCGGTATCGGTGATGCGGATACCGCGCACCTGCAGAGGCTTTTGCAGACTGGCAACCGCAGGTTTCATTATGGCTTTTTCTTCTTTAGCCTCAGCCAGCTGCTTTTTGTTAAAAAATGGATCGCCAAAACCGACAAAGGCTTTGCGTTCGGGATTTCCCTGCGGAAGACTTCGCAAAGTGATAAAAGAAGACACCGAAGGCTGCCTTGTTATGGAGACCTTGCGGATCAGCCAGGGTACGTCGCGGTAATTTGCAAAGAGCACAGCATCTTCTTGTAGTTGGATCGTAGCGATCGGCAGTATCGCAAACGGCAATTGACCCAGGGGTCCGTGAGCCACAATGATCAGATCGGTGGCATCTTTCCAGGCGGCCTCTACCGGTTTGAGAAGGTCGCTATAAAGTTCATAAGCCTGTTGAAGATCAAATGCGGGGATATCTCCTAATGTCTCTGCATCAGGGGCAAGTGCTTTGCGCAGCTGGCTTACGAGCCGGGTTATTTTATTTGCGCTCATATTTGATTTAGAAAATTCTATCTCGCCATTGGAAGGTACGGCCCACACGTAAGAATGATCATCGGTAGTGTAAATGGAAATCAGGGCTTCATTGGGCTCCAAATGCTTTTTCACCATGGAAATGGTTGCCGGTTGCGGATGGGTAAAATCTGAATATTTGGGAAATAGTTTTTTGATTTCTACGAGCAAGGCCCTGTGCGCTCTGCTCAAGGTGTCCAACTTAGCAGTCAGGTTTTCTATGGCAGCCGGATCCCGCTGATCCTCAGGAGCGGCCAGCGTATCGCTGAAAATGGATTGCAGAGCCTTGATTTGATGATCGGTGTCCTGTTCCCTGCGGGCGAGATCGGCAAGAATAGCGTTTTCGACTGCTGCCCTTGCACCGCTGGCGCCTAAGGCGCTTTGCACCACCTGGCCGCGGACGGCATCGGCCAGCCGGAAGGCTTCAGCGGGTGCGTTGAGTTTAAGCTCTTTTTCCAGATGGCTTCCATGTATTTGGGATAGTAGATCAATGTAAGCCTCTATGATGTGTTTAAACCGCTGCCGGGTGGAGTAATCGCCTACGGTGGCGATATTGGCGGCCAGAAGCGCCGGGATCGATTTTGAAAAATCGTCTACTGCCTGCTTAAAGTTTTTTTGGCTCAAATAGGCCATACCTTGAAGAGCCAGCATTTCAGCTGTCAGGTAATGGGTTCTCCCTAAATTTGTTTGATATGTATGGTAGGTATTGGAAATCAATTTCATGGCTTCTTCAGTACGCTCATTCTTCAGCATGGTAAGTATAAGACTGGGATTTTGGGCCAGTCCCTTCTCATAGAG
>JAUVTR010000156.1 GCA_030601425.1 Desulfobacterales bacterium | reverse complement strand
GGTAGCAGAAGACAGAGGTCAGAGGTCAGATGACAGATGGAAAAAATGGAAGATAAAGCGGCCGTTCTGTCCTCTGTATTCTGTTCTCTGTCCTCTGTTCGTTGAAACCATAGACATTGTGTTGTTTAAAGAACTCAACTGAACTAAAATATACCACACGACTTTTGTAACATTTTTATGGGACACAACACTAGTGACGTGTATCGATCTTGCCAATCGAGATGGAAAGTTCTTCGCGATCTTCAATTTTGTCGACTGTTCCATCCCGAATCCAGACCACCTGATCGGATACATTGAGCATCTTGAAATCATGGGTGGCAGATATGACCGTCACTTTGCGCTCCTCGCTCAGGCGCTTGAGCAACGTGATGACTTCCTCGCCGGTAGTCAAATCAAGATTTCCCGTCGGTTCGTCGGCCAGGATAATGGCGGGGTCATTCGCAAGCGCCCTGGCAATCGCCACCCGCTGCTGTTGACCGCCGGAAAGCTCAAAAGGCTTATGGCTATATCGATCACCCAACCCTACAAGCTCCAGAAGTTGCAGCCCTTTTTCTACCGCCGCATCGTTATTCATTCCCGAAAAAATCATCGGAAGCGTAATATTCTCCAGCGCAGTCATCACTTGAATGATATTGAAGGTTTGGAATATATAACCAATCTTGCGGCAGCGCAGCCAGGCCAGTTCATAGGCATCCAGCTGAGCGATATCAACTTCATCGATAAACACTTTCCCGGACGAGGGCTTGTCCAGACCGCCGATCATATTAAATAGCGTACTTTTTCCTGATCCGGAGGGCCCCATGATGGAGATATAATGACCCCGCGGAATCTTGAGGTTCACCCCCTGGAGGGCTTTGACTTCCACCTTGCCGAGCTGGAAAGTCTTATAGACATCTCTAACACGAACGATATTGGTCGTTTCTGCCATAATAAACTCCCTCTTCGCTTCGCATAAGGCTCAGGGCATAAGGCTTAGGGCGTACGGTCTTTTTAGACCCAGATCTCTTGATTTTAAAGCTCATCCTTGCGCCTTGTGCCTTGTACCTTGTGCCTTCTTTTTACTGCTCCACCCGCATCGCCTCAACCGGCTGCATTCTTGCCGCAATCAGTGCAGGATATAAAACGCCCAACAAACTTAACAGGCAACCGACACCGATGGCAATAAAAACGGAGATAATTACACTGCTCCACGAAACTGAGGTCATCGCTGCGGAACCGAACCGCAATATGCCATTCAGCAGGGCAAAAAAAGCGCCGGCCAGCGCGCCCGCACCCGCCCCGGCCAAACCCTGCATGCCGGCTTCGAGAATAAATAGCCTCAAAATAAAACGATCCAGGGCCCCTAAACATTTCATGGTACCGATTTCGCGAAACCGCTCCGTTACAGCCATAAGCTGGGCATTTACAATGCCCACCACGCAGACCAATAGCGACAGGATAATAATCCAGCGTTGTTTCGGGCTGGCACCCACATTGGTGTCCTCGGGGCCAAGATCATAACCCGATCGAATAACTGCCTGCCGCAAATGGCGGTCCTGGGTGGCCAGCATGCCATTGGCGACGTCATTGCTGACACTTACAAAACCTAAAAAGGAAACCGCGAGAACCAGGCTCATGGTGGTTATGAGTGAACGAAAAAATCGAACCCGTATACTTTTCAGTGAAATCTCTATTGATTTTTTAAAAGGAAGGACGATCAGCCGCTCAACGTGCTCGGACTCTTTTTTATCAGCTGGCAGGATTTCTTGGTTAACCATACATGAGCCCCATTATTTTGCAACAGATGGGATAGATAAAGAAAGTGCCTTGGTTTCGACTCAAAGCGATAAATCAGTGAAGATCATCTTTAACCCGTTCGCACCGGTTTGGCAACGGTGAATTTGCCATATTTTTTAAGCAAAACCGCTTCAAACGCCTATATATGAAAAATAACGCGTTTCTTTTTATCAAAAAATCCATATGCTGAAACCAACTGCTTCATATAAACGCAAGACTGTAAGCGCTTTAGCAAGGATACGCGAATCGACAATTAAAAACGCAAGGTTCCTGTAACATAAACGCCGACAAGAGTAAATAGGAATGATTCCTACTTATTAATTTGAAATTCAATTAGGAAATGAAGTCGCCTGCAACCGCCGCCAGCGTAAAAATCACAGGTCGATCCAACCCGGTGTCATGTCCCACAAATATGTTGCAAAAGTCGTAATGACTATGGTTTCAGGTTTCAGTGTTCAGGTGTCAGATAACAGAGAACAGAGGTCAGATGACAGAAAACAGTCTGCCCCTTGTCGTCGACTCGGCTGCTTTCGACAGGCTCAAGCCCCGAGTTTGTCGAAGGGAGCTCGTCGCAGGCTGTCATCTGTTTTCTGTCCTCTGTCCTCTGTATCTTCCCGACACCTGACACCTTTATCTATGAAAAAGAAGATTGATAAAATCAACCCGTGTTTTGTGAATTACTTGCGAGACGCAACACCAGGGGGCTGTTCGAATAATTCCCTATCTTTTGATAATATGACATTTGAATAGGGCGGGCACATTCTGCAGGTCCACTCCGGTTTCGGTTGTGTTCCCATAAAGCGCTTCAGATCATCGTACGAGCAATCCGGTGTCAGCGGTATATAATTGAGATAAGGCTGCCAATCCGCGTTATTTTTTACCCCTACTTTCTTAAGGACTTCTCTCAAATAAGCAATCGGTGCGCACTTATAAAGATTATGTTTGTAGAGCTGTAAGGTATCACAGGTGCAATGTCTTTTGCTTTCAACGATATTATCATGCTTAAATGGTTTTATATCGCATCCCGCTCCCTGGTAGAAAACTTGAAAGTTTAGCTTTTGTTTACTGTCGACATAAGGACCCCATTTGTACTCAACCGGCCTGGGAGTTTCTCCAGCCCACTTTTCGATAAGTCTCAAGCCCTGCATCACCTGATCGATCAGTTTTGGATACTGTGTTCTTCCGTTTAATACGTGCAGGGAAACTTGAACGTGAATGTTATATTCTTGAATCAGCTCCTTTAACCAGGGACATTTATTTATTAATATCCCATTGGTGGTAATGCGCAGCTTGGTCTCCTCGCTGGGGAAAAGCCTCCGGTAAGCAACGCAGATGTTTTTCAGATGTGGATTGAGAAGCGGCTCTCCTCCCAACAGGCTTATTCTTTTGAATGACAGTCTATTCTTCCAGGGATTGATCCACTCGACAAGTTCATTTTCGGTAAATAAGCCTTCATATCCAAAATTTGCCAGATGATTACAGCCCTGACAGCGCAGATTGCAGGAATTGATAACATGTATATCTAAATTGTCTACCGCAATGGCTTTTTTATGATCCACGATGTTCATAATCGATCACATCTAGTGTCCCCCAAAAATGTTACAAAAGTCGTAATGACTTATTACGGCTATTTTTTTCGAATCAGATAAACCCCGTCGCGGACACTCAGCATCACTTTTTCTGCCCGGTCATCATTTTTCACCTTTTCATTAAAGGCCGCAATTGCCCTGGCATTCGCATTTGTAATGGGTTGTTTAAAAATCTTATTTCGCCAAAAAACATTATCAACAAATATAAGGCAGCCGGTTTGCAGGATGCGCATGGCTTCATCAAAGTACCGGCCATATGATGGTTTGTCGGCATCTATAAAAACAAAATCAACACTGCTATCCGCAATCCCTTTAAGGGTTTCCATGGCGGGCTTCAATTCCAGGCGGATTTTGCCACCATGGGGACTTTTCTTAAAATAACGCAGCGCGATTCCCGCATGTTTCTCATTGGCTTCGCATGTTATTAACCTTCCGTCTTCAGGCAGGGCTTCGGCGATGATCAAGGCTGAATAACCGGTGAAGGTGCCAATTTCAATCGCATTTCGGGCCCCCGAAATTTTCACCAGCAATTGCAACAATTTTCCTTCTACCTTGCCAATGCTCCACCTTGACAGGCCCGTTACTTCTTCGGTTTCTTCCACAAGTTCCCGCAGTAACGGTGAAACATCGTCGGTATGGTCGTCGATATATTTTTCAGTGACAGCGCCGAATTCTATTCCCAAATGACATCTCCTTTATTCGCTTTTGATACGAAATAATTCCGGAACTAAAAAGACGTATGCCTGTTTTAGCAACCCAATATATATAAATATTTCTTTTTAAGAGTCAACGATCACCCGTTTTGAAAGCATCCAATTAAATGAGAGGTCGGGGAGTTTTTCTATCCCCGTCGGACCCGCAGGGGGGTTTAGGCCGCGTGCGGTCCGCAACAATTTATACTGTAACCCAACGAACGGCAGCAGATCCGCTAAGATTCATCCCGGGCAGCCCCAGAGGACCGATTCCCACGGCAGCGACCATCCTCGCTGCCTGTTGCGGGGCGAACTCAAAATTCTGGGGGCGTTGCCAAAGCCTGAGAAGGATTTGTTGCGACCGGCTGCGGCCTAAACCCCCCTGCGGGTCTGCATCAGCTCTTGAAGTTGCCTGAGCGTATTTTGTAATGGGTTTCAGGCCAAAACTTCCCGATCCCAAAATTAAATAAAAAAGTTGCTGTATGTAAAATAAAGCAGCCTTGCACGATTGTCAGGCCCCACCTTCAATCCATTCAGTCAGGTAGCGCGCGGTATTCTCGGCGCCATCGAGGTTTAGCGGTACGCTATCGGAAAGCCTCGAGGCACCCAGCATTTGCTGAATGTGACCCCCCAAAGGAATGGGGCTTAAATCCTTGTCTTGCAGTATTTTCATGGGTAAAAAATCTTTTATTTTTGTGACGCGAATGGGCTGCTCCCGTTGTCGGAGATATGGATAAACCAGGGCGGGAATCCGGGTAACCAGCAAATTCATACATGTATTATATCCGGCCAGACTCACGGAAACATCCGCTGCAGATAAATAGTCAAGAAAGCGTTTGGTAAAACGCCTGATTCGAATCCGCTCGGTCGATTTCGCCGACAAATTCTCAAATTCGCCATCATCCCTAAACGGGCCGGTAAACATTTCAAGACGAATCTGTTGCGTGTTGGGTAGCAAATGAACCGCCTCGATGACACTGCTTAGTAGCTTGTAACCGGATCGACCCCCACCGGCACTGGCCACAATGAGTTTTTCCTCAGCACCCATCGCCAGTTCGCGCCGCAGTTTTTTAGCGGCATCCGGTTTAACTTTTCGCGTTACAAAGCCGGTATAGAAAATCGGTATTTGAATGTCATTAACACGGCTGAAGGTTTCATCAAGCGGCATTAATTCAGGATCCGAATGAATGAGCAACAGATCAAAGTGGGCGTTTAAATGATTTAATACCCGATCCTCATACGCCCTCGGATCTCTTTTTTCCACCAGGATGTCACGCAAACTGCAAACGATTTTAGTCCTTCCGAACCGGCCCTGATGAATCGAATCAAGCAAAGGCTGCAGCTCAAAACCGAATAGGGTACGCCCAAACGGATACAGCTCGATGATAAATAGATCCGGTTTATGCTTTTCACACAACGAGAAAAGAATTTCTTTGCGCTGTCTCTGAATATCCTCAATCGTTTTATCAGGATCTTCCGGTATTAAGGTGCTAAATTGTTCGTCCATGTAAAGTCCCGGAAGGCGAACAAGGGTGGCATGCTCGGGGAGCTTAATGTCAACTTCCCGGCCACCGGCCACCAGAATCACTGTATGATCCGAAAGGGCCCGAACCACTTCGATACTGCGAAATAAGTGCCCCATTCCCCAGACGTATTGGCAGTAGAAAATTATGTTCATCCTAAAATTAAACCAGGTCTTTAAAATTAACCAGCACAATGTTCTTAGATTGTTTTATCGTTTTTAATAGAATATCAAGAAAATCAAAGGCGGCCGCATTCATCTTCTGGTGATGCAGCATGATCCCGCATCGCCCTGAGGATATATCTTTTTTTAACGCCTTAAAAAGACGATCCCATCCTGAAACCGGATCTTTCACTTTGCGTGTGTGAAGGTCAACGTCAACGCAAAGATCGGGCAATTTCTCCGGAGATGGAGGTAAAGCGCCACAGTTCCGGGAGACCGCAAGATATCTGCATTCCTTGAGAAGCTCTAAGGTTGCTAGATTGCAGCGGTTCCACGGAGGCGTGAATACCGGATAAAAATGGCTTCCCAGAATATTCTCCAGGCGTTGTCTGCCCTTCAGCAGATCGTGCTTGATTTCGGAATAAGGACGCGCGGAACCGAATTCTTGATTTCTGCCGTCTGTCTCGTGGTTGAAATGACGCCACCCATGCTGGTGCCAGCACCAAAGCGATGAAGACTTAAGACCTGTATTTTGTAAAGAATTCCAGCGCTCAGGCGTTAACCAGGCGGGCACAACCGCAAGGGATAACGGAACCCGGTAATTCGAAAATAATTCCATCATCCGGTAAAACTGTCTTCCCGCAACCGCCACATCATCTGCCCGAAAATAGATGTATCCCGGTTCTGCGTTTCCAAAATGGGCACAGGCATCCCTGATACAGACTTCAATTCGTGCGGCTAAATCTGATGGCGGTTGCCGCCATATCGAGGAGATAAAAGGTTTCATGAATTTTTCAAGTTCCTGTTTATCCAGCCTTCCAACCATTGAACCGTATTGGCAGCTCCATTCAGATCAATATCGATCTTCCTTAAATCTGCCCGGGTCAGCGTCTGACGCACTATCCTGGCAAGATCTTCGGGGTTCAATTCTTGATCACTGATGAGTTTCAATGCGCCCCGCTCAGCCAGCCGTTCGGCACGCAGCCGTTGCTCACGATTCGCGGCAAAGGGCCACACCAATGCGGGTACGCCGGCTGTTAAAATGTTCATGGTGGTATTGTACCCGGCCATACTGATCGATATATCCGCAGCGGCCAGGCAGGATAAAAAATCGGATGTAAATTTTTTGATTTGAATCCGTTGATTTTTTTTCAGAGCGTTTAAATCCGCAAACTCACTTTCTGTAATATAAGGTCCGGTGTAAACAAAGAGATGCGGCCTGCCTTCAATTTTTAAATGACGGAAGGCGCGAATGGCGGATTCAAGAATCGGTTTGCCCACACTGCCGCCACCGGCACTGGCAACAATCATCACATCTTTTTCTGCGATTCCCAGCTGTTTGCGAACCCTGCTTCTGGCATTATCCAGGGGCCTGGGGGCGATATATCCCGTATGAATGATTGGAATCTTAATTTCATCGAATCGTAAAAACGTTTCTTTAAGGGTAATCAAATTCGGATCGGAATGTACCAGCACCGCATCGAAATAATTATTCAGCCTTTCAAGTGCGCGCCTCTCATGTTTTTGTTTTTCCTTTTCAACCAGGATATCCCGCACACTGCTGATCACTCCGCAGCGCGAAAGTGGATTGCTGCGAATGGCTTGAAGTGTCGGGTCAAGTTCAAACCGAAAGGCCTGACGGCCGAATGGATAAAGTTCGAGAAGAAAAATGTCCGGCCTTTCCTTTTCAACAATGGCGAGCAGTTTCTTTTGCCGCTTTTTTTTGACCTGATCTAGCGATGAATTGTTATCCGCGCATACGAGACCCTTAAATTCGGAATCCATCTGCAAAACGGGAAGATTTATTACCGTGACATACTTCGGGAATTTCGCGTCGATCTGGGGCCCGCCGGTTACCAGAATCACTTCATGGCCGGCCAGCGCTTTGCATATTTCAAGGGCTCTGAATAAATGTCCGACCCCCAGTACGTGCTGACAGTAAAAAATGATTTTCATATGTGATCGAATTCCGATTTTAGTTCCTTAAATCCTAACCCGGACAAGCCGGTTGGAGCGAAGCGGAAATCCCGATTTATCGGGGAACCCAAAATGATTAATCACGAAAACACGAAATTTGGAAAGCACGAAATTTTTCTTTTCTTTCGTGTTTTTTCCCTTTCGTGCTTTCGTGATAAAAAAGTTTTTTCACAAAATGCAAAAAAATAACTTTTAAGTTACTAATATTACGTGCGATTATTGTCAACAGTTTGTTATATCTTCCTTCAAAGCCCATTCTCTGCTATAAAAAATCTATATTGAATTGGGGTGCTTTCGGAGTGAATAAATATTTTTTGCTTACGACGCGTTTATGTATGAGGAAATGTATAATTGAAAGAAGATCAAATCAAAATAGAAAAGATCACACTCAGCGATCTTTACGATTTTGCCTGTAAAACCATTGGAAACCCATCATTTAAAAAGGCAGCCCCGATTCCTTTGATTCGCGCTTTGTCTCAGTCAAAAAATCCGTACGGCCGTCCGGATGATGTCGTTTTGCTGGTCGCGTATTGCGGGGATCAGTGTGTGGGTTATCATGGATTATTACCCGGCCTTTTAAAAACAGATGCGCAAACTTCCAAAGTTTACTGGGGTATGGCCTGGTATGTAATC
>JAUVTR010000088.1 GCA_030601425.1 Desulfobacterales bacterium | reverse complement strand
CCCAATCCTGCCGATATATTAATCAGATTTCAAGCGGATAGGCCGGTGATTATTTTAGCGGTGTTTGGGCGGATTGATCTTCTTCCGATTTTAAAGATTACAAATCAAATCGAATCGTTACATGCCTGGATTGCGGTTATGGCCGCGTGACGCTGCATTGCCATCCTTCCGGCTATTATTACAGATCCACTGTGGATTAAGGACAATATCAGTGGACCAGGATTGAATTGTTCATATGACCGACTTTGAGCCCAAAAAATTCGGCAAGTATCAGCTGTTGGACAAAATCGCTGTGGGCGGTATGGCCGAATTGTATCGTGCCAAAGTTACGGGCGATTATGGCTTTGAAAAGCAGGTTGCCATAAAGAGGATATTACCCCATCTCTCTGATGAGGGCAATCTGGTTAAGGCCTTTATCGATGAGGCCAAGCTCGCTGCGCTGCTTCAGCACGAAAATATTGTTCAGATTTATGACTTTGGAAATATGAATGGCGAATACTTTATCGCCATGGAATACCTTTTTGGCAAGGATCTTCGCAAGCTGACTTACAAGGCTGAAGAAAAAAGCGTCCCCTTTGGTCTGGAAAACACCCTTTACGCTATTTCCCGCGTTTGTGCCGGGCTTGATTATTCTCATAACCTTAAAGATTTGCAGGGCAAGCCGCTAAATATCATCCACCGTGATATCAACCCCCAAAATATCTTTATTACCTATGAAGGACAGGTGAAAATCATTGATTTTGGCATCGCCAAGGCTGCCAGTCACAATAGCACAACCCACGAGGGGCTGATCAAAGGTAAACTGGCCTATATGTCACCCGAGCAGGCCAACGGCCAAACAATTGATCACCGTTCCGACATCTTTTCCACCGGAATCATTCTATATGAACTGCTGGCCTGCCAGCGCATGTTTCAGGGTGAAACAATGCACATTTATACTCAGGTGCGTGATGCCGTGTATGAACCGTTGGAAAGCCTTCTGCCGGATCTACCCGCTAGACTGCATCAGGTTGTTCAGCAAGCCCTGGCCAAAGAACCTGATGAACGCTACCAGAGCGGCGGGGAAATGCTTGCCGATCTGGAAGAATGCATTTATCAGCTTTCTTTCCGACCGAATGCCAGGAATTTTGCCAACTGTGTTAAAGATCTTTTTAAGCAAGAATTCGCAGCTGAAGAAACCGCATTATTCACCAACACCCAGATTTATGCTGACGTGGCGACCGATCTCGATAAAGAATCAACTGCGGACGGGCCAACCCACCAAAGCACCATTTTTCTAGCCGTTCCAAAAATTTCTGAGCAATTACGACCCAACATCTGGCGATTCGGATTGGTGGCCGCTATGGTCATCATTGGTTTTATGTTTGACCTGAGCTTGGCAAAATTACCATTTACACCATCTGATCGTTCAGTCTCGGCGTATTCGATAGAATTGCCGCCGCCGGCGCCGGTTAGGAACCCCACTAAAGATAAAATTGAAGCGGCCAAAGCCGCACTGCAGGCCAAAGAGTTTTCCCTGGCCCTGGCGTTATTTGAAGAAGTTTTAAGCGGGGATCCATCTTTAGAAAAAGAGATTTCCGATGCCTACTCAGAGGCGCTGCAGGGTCTTGCAGCCCATTTGATGCCTGAAGATCCTGATGCGGCCAAAGTCTATTTGCTAAAAGCATTGGACGTGGATCCCGCGAGTATATCGGTATTATCCCAGCTCGGATACATTTACGTTCGCCATAACGATTATCCGCATGCCATTGAAACCTATCAAAAAGTCGCTGAACTCGATCCCGGACGGGCAGACACCTTTTTTAACCTCGGATACATCTATGCAGTAACCGAAAACTATTCCGAAGCAAAGGAGATGTATTCCCGGGTGGTTGAACTGACACCGGATTATCTTGATGAAGCCCTGTTTAATCTCGCCGTGGTCCAGGCACAACTTGGCGAACGCGATAAGTGCATCAAAAGTTTGAAGCAGGCCATTGAGATCAATCCCGCTAACGAGACAGCTTTAGCCTATTTAAAGCAACTAAAGGAAGAGAAGGAGTAAATCCCATGAGGTATTTTATTCGGAAACTATTTCGAACCGGCATCATCGGGGCGTTTGTTGTTTTAATGATTTTTGGCTGTGCCAGTGGTAAAGAAATGAACGTTGGCCAAAAATACGAGGCTTCCAAATCATGGTTTAAAGAAAAATGGAACGCTTTGGGATCCGAGTCTTCATCCTCAAAAGATGTGCAGACATCCTTGAAGCCTCATGATCAAAACTCCAATTATTTAGTTTACCAAACCCAGTGGTCCGATGAGACGCTTTCCGGTATTGCGGAATGGTTTACAGGGAATGCGGATAATTGGAAAACGCTTGCCTCCGCCAATCCAAAGGTCAGGCCGAATCACATCGCCGCGGGCACCATGATTCTCATACCGGTTAAGCTGGCAAAGACCCGTAAACTTCCAACCGAGGCTTTTGCAAACAAACATCGTCTCAATTATTTTGAGCACGAAGTGCAATGGCCTGGAGAAACACTGTCTTTAATTGCTAAATGGTACACAGGTCGCTATGGAAACTGGAAAGCTCTGGCCAAGGCAAATCCTGGCCTGAATCCCAATCGAATTAGGGTCGGAAACATCATAAACATCCCCACTGAAATGATGATATCTAAAGAGCCTTTGCCCCGCAAGGTAGTCGCCAAATCTCTGTCCACTTATTATGCGCATACCGTTCAAGAACCTGATGAGAAATTGACCGATATTGCTAAGTGGTACACGGGGAAGGCGGGAAACGCCAAGCTGTTAGCTAAGGCCAATCCGGATATTGATCCTGAGTTTTTGCTGGCTGGCAATGAAATTTTTATCCCGTCGGATTTGCTCAAAACCCGCAAACCCTTACGCCAAAAATCGATTCAGGCTTCGACGTCCGAACCGGCAAAGAAACCTTCTATATCCAAAGACCCCGCTCCGGCATCTCCGGCTCCTAAACCAAAGAAAATCCAATTGTTTGGCCCCAAGCAATTTCCTACCCACTGACACTGATAACCATATGATTATATAAAAACGGCCCTGCCGTGCCTTTGTTTTTTCCCGCCGATGGCGGTAAAATCCAAGCCACTCGCTCCGCGTGTGGTCCGTGACTCGGGACATTATTATGGAAAGCGGTAGAAAATCGGATCAATCGGCTCGATTGAATGATTATTCATCCTTTGTATTTTCGCAAATATATCCATTCTAAATTTCTTATTTTTAATACCTCAGATACATATTTATGTAATTAATTGAAATTATATATTATAAGCATTTTTCTCTGATTTGAAGCTTTGTGGGTTTTTGCTTGACAGATAAATAATGTCTTTGATAAGTGAATGAATATCCATTCATTGTTTATACCCACTATTGACGAGGAGGCCATTATGCCAAGGAAGATTCGATCTGCCGCTGTCATCGGCTCGGGAATTATGGGAGGCGGTATCGCCGCCCTGCTGGCCGGGGCCGGCATAAAAACACTCTTGCTGGATATCGTGCCGCCGAATTTAAAGGCGGAAGAAAAAAATGATTTGCTGGCACGCAACCGAATCGTGAAGGCCGGCTTAGATGCCGCATTGGCAATCCAACCGGCGCTTTTTATGTCCCCCCGAGATGCGGAACGCATTACAATCGGCAATCTGGAAGATGATTTTGCAAAGATTGCAGACTGCGACTGGATTGTCGAGGTCATTGTTGAAAACCTAAAGATTAAACAGGATCTTTTGAAACGAATTGAGCCGATTCGCAAGAAAGACACCCTTGTTTCTACCAATACTTCCGGTATCCCGTTAAAGGCCATGTCCAAGGGTCGCGGCAAAGAATTTAAGCAACACTTTCTGGGAACCCATTTCTTTAATCCGGTCAGATATATGAAACTGCTTGAAATTATTCCCGGTGAAGAAACCCTGCCTGAAATTCTTGAATTTATGGCAGATTTTGGGGAACGGATTCTGGGCAAAGGTATTGTGTGGGCCAAAGACACGCCGAATTTTGTCGGCAACCGGATCGGGGTACAGGGAATGGTAAAAGTCATGCAGCTGATGCTTGAAGAAGGGATCACCATTCCGGAGGTGGATGCCCTGTTTGGCCCGGTCATGGGCAGACCCAGAACCGGCATGTTTAAAACAGCCGATATTGTGGGTCTGGATACGTTGGCCCATGTGGCCAAAAACACTTACGAGCTGATCGGAAAAGATGAGGATCGCGAAAGTTTTGTCCTGCCGGAGTTCGTAAACACCATGATCGAAAAGAATTTGCTGGGTAAAAAAAGCCAGAGCGGATTCTATAAAACCGACCTTACACCTGACTGGCAGAAAATCCGCAAAGTGATTGACCCGGCCACACTTGAATATGAAGAGGCCCGACCGCCTGAATTGCCCTGCCTGGCGGCAGCTCAAAAAGCGAAGACCCTGCCGGAAAAGATGCAGGCCATTGTGTATGGTGAAGACAAGGGCGCCAAATTTGCCTGGAAAGCAGTTGCCAATAATCTGATTTATGCTGTCAACAGGATCCCGGAAATTTCCGATACCATTGTGGATATCGACAATGCCATGAAGTGGGGCTTTAATCTGGAGATGGGGCCGTTTGAAACCTGGGATGCCATCGGTCTGGAAGCCTCTGTTGCGCGCATGGAAAAAGATGGATTTGGTGTGCCGGAAAAAGTCCAAAAAATGCTCAAAACCGGGAATACTTCGTTTTACAAAACGGAAAACGGCACTGTGTTTTACTATGATTTTGAATCTGAAAGCTATAAAGAACGGATGGTCAGCGAAAACATTCTTTCGCTGGCAGCTGTGAAGGCCAAAGGAATGGTTGTCAAGACTTCCGAATCGGCCAGCTTGATCGACCTGGATGACGGCGTCTTCTGTCTGGAGTTTCATACCAAGCTGAACTCTTTGAATCAGCAGATCATTGAAGCCATTCATGAAGCCAGAGAATTTATAAATACCGAGGGAATCGGATTGGTCATCGGCAATCAGGCCGGCGGCATGCCGGGTGCTTTTTCGGCCGGTGCCAATCTGGCTGATATGGTTGCCGCTGCAAAGGTTAACCAATATGAGGGCATCGAATTGATGGTCAAAGATCTGCAATATGGACTTCAAAAACTCCGGTATGCCTCATTTCCTGTCGTAACTGCACCTTATGGGTTAACGCTTGGCGGCGGCTGCGAAGTTTGCCTGGCCTCTGACAAGATTGTGGCCCACGCCGAACTTTATATGGGCCAGGTGGAAATTGGTGTGGGGCTGATCCCCGCTGGCGGCGCCTGCTTGAACCTCATGAAAAAATTTTTAAGTTCGCTGCCCGACGTGGTAACCGATTTTGATCTGGCAAAATTTTTCCTGCCGGTTTTTATGGCTATTGCCATGGCCAAAGTGTCAATTTCGGCCGCGGATGCCAGAGTCAATGGTTTCTTAGGTCCCCGGGATCGAATCGTCTTTAATAGAGATTATCTTATCGGTGAGGCTAAAAAAGATGTTCTAAAAATGGTCGATGAAGGTTATGCGCCACCGCCCAAACGGAAAATAAAGGTTTTGGGTCAGGCCGCCCAGGGCATGGTGAGCGTGGAAATATCCAACATGCTCAACGGAAAATTTATTACAGAATATGACGCATTATTGGCCAAAAAGATTGCCTATGTCATCAGTGGCGGAGATGTGCGGGACAATGCAGAAGTCGAAGAGGATGTTATCTTGACGCTCGAACGCGAAGCCTTCGTTGAACTTTTAAAAGAAGAAAAGACCCTGGCGCGCATTGATCATATGCTCACCACTGGCAAACCCTTGCGGAACTAAATACTTAGTCAAATGCTATCGAAAAATTTCGCGAATAAATCCGAAAAGGTGCGGGGGTTACAACAAGTATAAAATACGAATATCGAATCTCGAAATTCGAAACAAATCCTAAATCCAAATGTCCTAATAATCAAAACAATGGATACACAGATACTCAAGACTTCGTAATGTTTCGGTCATTTGAATTTTGGTAATTCGAAATTGTTTCGACCAATTTAATTAAATCCGGCGTGCTTCGGATTTGGCGATTCTAATAAATACAACTTAGCCTTTTTAATTTAGGGAGGTAATAATATGAGAGACGCGTACATTGTCACTTCTATAAGAACACCGGGGTGCAAGCGCAACAAAGGGGCGTTTAAGGATACCCGGCCGGAGGATCTGCTGTCTTTTATTCTGACTGAGGGCGTTGAAAAAACTAAAAATATGGAAAAAAAAGATGTGGAAGACATTATGATCGGATGCTCCTTTCCGGAAGCCGAGCAGGGGCTCAATATCGGGCGGATTGCTTCCCAGATTGCCGGCTTTCCGGTTGATGTAACCGGCGCCACAGTGAACCGCTTCTGCGCTTCCGGTCTGGAAGCCATTGCGCAGGCTGCGCTGCGGGTCATGGCCGGCTGGTCTGATATCGTCATCGGCGGTGGCCTGGAGTCCATGACCTATGTTCCCATGGGTGGAAACTTGCCGCGGCCCCATCCGGAATACACCCAAAAATTGGCAGATCTGTATGCCTCAATGGGCATTACCGCTGAAAATGTGGCCCATCGGTATAATGTTTCACGGGAATCCCAGGATGAATTTGCCTATCAATCCCAGATGAAGGCAGCCGAAGCCAAAAGCAAAAATCTGTATAAGGAAATTGTACCGACTCCGGCTGCCCGTTATGTCGAACAGGAAGATGGGACTTATAAAAAGGAGACTTTTTTGCAGGATTTTGATGACGGCATCCGGGAGGGCACGACTCTGGAAGGACTGGCCAATCTGAATCCGGTATTTGCCGCCGGCGGAACCGTTACGGCCGGTAACGCATCGCAGATGACCGACGGGGCGGCAGCCACCGTCATCATGAGTGAAGATGAAGTCAAAGCCCTCGGTCTCAAACCGATTGCCAAGTTTAAGTCATATACCACTGTGGGCTGCAAACCGGATGAGATGGGAATCGGCCCCAAGCTTGCCATTCCAAAGTTGATGAAGCTGGCCGCAATGGATTTAAAAGATGTCGGCCTGTTTGAAATCAACGAAGCCTTCGCTTCCCAGGCCCTTTACTGCATCAATGAGCTTGGAATCGATAAACAAAACGTGAACATCCATGGCGGCGCTATTGCCCTGGGGCATCCACTTGGCTGTACCGGCGCCAAGCTGTGTGCTACCTTGCTCAACAACATGCAGGAGCGCGGAGTCAAATACGGCGTGGAGTCCATGTGTATCGGCGGCGGAATGGGTGCCGCGGCGTTATTTGAGCTTTGTGAATAGCTCTGGAATTCATATTTCATTTAGGAAAGCTGCGCTTCAGTTTTTAATCGTACTCGTACTCGTCGTCGTCCTCGACATTATATCGAATTGAAAGCCATAAGCATCTGGTTATCGATTAGGAGCACGAGGACGAGAACGAGAACGATTGGAGAGTGCGCAGAAGGAGCTATAATTACGGTTATTTATATAGTTAAATTGCGATCATGCAGTCCGTTGAGTATATTAGCCAGTTTCTTCAGATGTGACCTGCAGAAAGACCTGCTGGTTTTCCCAATTCATTTCTAAAAGTCCGGCAACATCTGTTTTCTCGTCATTCAAATAAATTAAGGTGCAGGCGACTTTTAAATCATCTGCGTTACGCAACACAAAATTTTGAAATGTATTTCCTTCAACCATAATGCCTTTTTGCAGGAACACAGGTCCCAGCTCTTTTGCAATCAGATTAAATAATTTGAGCTTGACCTCGGTCTGCCTGTCATGGTGCACCGCTGGGTCTGTCATATGGGAAATCTGACTTCGCATGCCTGCAAAAACGCCCCCCTTGCGAAACGTGGAACCCACCATTCCCGGCATGGCAGCCGAAAGGGCCAGGGCAGCGCCATCTTGGAGCGTGACAGATTTGCTGTCATCCACGGCTTTACCGTTTAGGAAAATCGTTTGGATACGATCATTGATGTATGCTTCCGGAATACCAAATTCCTGACTGAGCAAATCATTTATGCTGCAGCCTGCTTTGACAATGACGGAAAAACCTGCTGAAAGCAAACTGAAGAAACACGGCACTGACTCGGCTGTGATGGTCATGCAGATATGAGGTTTGGAGGGAGTGTTGCCGGAATGTTGGCCTTCGTTTACGATACGCTGTTCCATATCAACTACTTCAATGGTGCGAAACATGAGTTATAAGTATTGCGCAGATAAATGGGGAGACCCGGTTCGGGGCTCCCCATTGGCACCAAATCAGATGCGCGATAGATTAATAGTTATGGACCTGATCCAACTCCTCATCCGTAACCGCAAAGGTCACGTTATGCGGTGAGAGCGGCTCTTTTTTGAAGTAATCCGGCAGGCGGTCATCTTTATTGGTAAATCCCGCCGCGGCGTTGAAATCTCTTTCCAGTTTGAGGATTTTCATCCCCAGTGCATTGACATCATCTGCTGTGCAACTCGCCCCGGTAAATGAACTGATCAAATCCAGCAATGCCTGGAATGTGTCTTCCTGGTCCAGAATGGCAAATGCAATAAACACGCACATTCCGGTGGAATCGATGGTGGCTGTCGCAATCTGTAGATTCCTGGAGAGTTCAATCTGCCCTGCTGGTTTCAACGGATCGACGGTACCGCCGACACCTAATATGTTTGCAGTCACGGCATAACCCGCGGTGTGGTCGGCGCCCATTGTAGTGGTGGCGTAGGTTACGCCAATGCCCTGCACGGCTCTGGGGTCATAGGCCGGCATGGCTTGCCCTTTGACAACCGGCACCCGCTCCACGCCGAACACTTTGCCGGTGACCGCCGCTCCGTTTCCCAGGATGCGTCCCAGATGGGAGCCTTTACCGATTTCCTTTACCATGTTGATGGCCGCTTCGGCATCACCGAACTCGGCTAAACCGGCTTCCATGGCTACCGCTATCGTAGCTCCAATTTCAATCGTATCCACCCCGAAATCATCATCCAGCCGATCGATCTGGGCGATGGCATCCAGGTCATCGATGCCGCAGTTTCCGCCGTGGGCCCAGACAGTTTCATATTCGGGTTGTTTGGTCAGAAAGTTGCCGTTTTTGTCATAAAAGGTTCCGGAGCACCGAATCACGCACCCCCGATGACATCCGTGGGTGGCCGAACCTTCGCCGCCCCGAGCATTTTCCATTTCTGCCAGGCTTTCTCCGCTTAATTTGCTGGCACCGTCAAACTGGCCAGACTGGAAGTTGTGGGTCGGATAGGCACCGGCTTCATTGATTACGTTGGTTAAAACGTTGGTGCCGTAAGCTGGAAGACCTTCACCGGTGACCGGATGCTTTTTCAACCCTGCCACAAAGGCCTTGTTGGCTTCTTTGAATTTATCCGGATCCTGCGGACTTCTGGTTTTCATTCCGGCATCGTCGATGACAATGACCTTTACCCCTTTGGAGCCCATAACAGCGCCGACACCACCGCGTCCGGCGTGTCGTGTCGGCCGCAGTTCCATATCGGTGAATGCGATCGAGGCGGCGGACATTTTCATTTCTCCGGCCGGACCGATGGAAATACAGCCGATTTTTTCACCATATTCGGTCTTCATTTTGTCGACGGTGTCATAGTTGCCCAACCCTTTAAGGCTGCCGGCGTCCGTAATTTCGACACCATCTTTATTAATCAAAATTTTATAAAGCGTGTCATCCTGGGGCAGGCCTTCCAGCACGATGGCAGCATAGCCCAACCGGCCGAGCATTTGTGATGCCTGTCCGCCGGAATTGGCTTCTTTGATACCACCGGTCAGCGGGCTCTTGCAGCCCACAGATATGCGGCCGGACATTGCCGCAGTCGAGCCGCTTAAAAGCCCGGGAGCGATAACCAGCTTGTTATCTTCTCCCAGCGGGTGACATAACGGAGGAACTTCTTTTGAGACGATGGCTGAGGTTAATCCGCGACCGCCAAAGCCGGCATAGTCGCCCAAAGGTTCGGTTTTAGCTGCCGGGGCGCCATCTGCACCCATGTTGATTCTTAGGATCTTGTCCATGTGTACCTCCTTTTTTGAGTTAAATTATAAATCGCTACAGATCTGCCGTATTTGACTATCGAACCCATCTCAAAAATGTGGATCAGGGTTTCATGGCCCCCGCATAATACGGGATTTCGCATCAGATCTTAATATATTGGTGCTCAAAAGGCGCGGTTTGGCGAAGAAGCGGAGCATACACGATAGTATGTGAGCATTTTGAGCCGATCCGATGAACGCCTAAATATTCATAAAAATTGATGTGAAATCCCGCTTTAGCGGGGCAACACAGCCATGAGCACTTAGACGCTTTTTTGAGATAGGTTCTAATCGTGTGTTAAAGCCTACAACATCTGTCGGAAAGTTTATCCTGATTTTCATATTCGTATTGACCCGCAATGTCAAGATCTTTAGCGGTTATTGCTTGCAAAGATCACCCTGAATCCTCTATATGTATCATAGACGCTGTATTGTATACCCAAAAGAGGAAAGCTATGCCCATGAGAATTTTTAATTTTGCATCGCGCTCAGCCGAACAACGCGTTGCCCGAATTGTGAATCGCGGACTTGCATTTCAAAAAAAAGATATCGCTGCGGTCACCCGAATCTGTGAAAGTGTCCGCAAGCGAGGTGATCAAGCGCTGATAGCATATACCAAACGGTTTGATTCGGCGCGCATGTCAGTTAAATCGATGCGGGTGTCCAAAACGGAATTTGCTGATGCGGCCAAAAAGGTCGATCGGTCCTTTACCCGGGCCCTGAATCGCGCGGCTTTAAATATCAAGAGCTTTCATCGACAGCAACTGCGCAGATCGTGGATGCAAACGGATCGGCCCGGCACATTGCTGGGCCAGCTGATCAATCCCGTCGATGCGGTTGGGGTCTATGTGCCCGGTGCCAGGGGCGGTAAAACACCGCTGGTGTCCTCGGTACTGATGGGCGTGATTCCCGCCAAGGTTGCGGGCGTCAAACAGATCGCTATCGTAACTCCACCGACAAAAGGCGGCGGCGTGAGCCCGCATCTGCTGGTTGCCGCTGAAAAGGCCGGCGCAGATGCTGTTTACAAAGCCGGTAGCGCCTGGGCGATTGCGGCCCTGGCTTATGGGACCCGGACTATTCCTAAAGTCGATGTCATTGTCGGTCCCGGTAATATTTACGTTACGCTTGCCAAGAAAATTTTAGCCGGAATCGTCGGCATCGATATGCTTGCCGGCCCCAGTGAGATACTGGTTATTGCCGATGAAGGCGCGAATCCTAAATTTATCGCCGCCGATCTGCTTTCCCAGGCCGAACATGATGTCTTATCTTCGGCCGTATTAATTACAGATTCACAGAAATTGGCTGCAGCGGCAGCTAAAGAAGTTAAGGGCCAGCTTTCAAATCTGGCGCGCGTAGATATTGCCAAAGAATCGCTGGCTAAATATGGCGCCATAATCGTTGTCAAGAATATGGGTGCTGCAATCGAACTGGCTAACCGAATCGCCCCGGAACACCTTGAACTTCATATCAGCGATCCGTTTGAGGTTGTGGGAAAGATTCGCAACGCCGGCGCTATATTTGTGGGCGAGTATACCCCTGAGCCGGTGGGGGATTACATGGCCGGACCCAACCATGTGCTTCCCACCGCGGGGACCGCGCGATTTGCATCCGCTCTTTCAGTGGATAATTTTATTAAAAAGACCAGCCTGATTCAATACACCCAAAAGGCTTTTAAACGTGAGGCGCCGGACATTATTCGTCTGGCTGAAATTGAGGGACTGGGTGCCCATGCGGGATCGATCAAGGTGAGATTATAACACTGGATATTCGTGAATGTAATCGAAATTATTATATAAGTATTGTTGTTTGGAGATTTATAGCCGTAATCCATCATTTAGCTATTTTTCACATTGCGTATCGCAATCCAACATTTACAAACAATTTTATTTTTGAGTTCGTTTAATATAGATTTGTAAGTTCAATTAATAAGAGGTCTCCAAAGGAAGGTATTTTGTCTACAAAGCCGGTTTACGCAATTCAGTGAATGTGCGAGTTAGCGTTTTTTCATTTAGGAAGACTCAGGTGCGTCGGTCTCTGAGGGGATTAAAGGGTGGTTATTTATCCAACGGATGCGTCTAAGGTAGGTTCCTGTGTATCATGGTTTTTGTATTTTTTTATTAGGTCTTGGATCGCTTCTTCGAGAAGGTCATTATGTCGCTTTTCCATGCGGGCAGCGAGGATTCTGATTTTCTTCATGAGTTCAGCATT
>JAUVTR010000043.1 GCA_030601425.1 Desulfobacterales bacterium | reverse complement strand
CCCTGACAGAGATCCTTCAGGGCGGTGACGATATCCGCAAATATTTCAGTGCTGGCTTTTTGTTTGTCAGGGGCCTGGGCCAATTTTTGGATTATCCACTCCGGCACCAGCCCGGATTTCAGATGCCGGTTGAGAAAACGTCCCATGCCGGCGGTCCGCAGGATCATGACCTCGGCGATTACCGGCACATTAAATGTATCGACCCGTTTGATAAATTTTGCGAATTGGTCGACATTAAAAATCGGAGTCGTCAGAAAATACCCGGTGCCGAGTTTGGTCATCTCCTCCATTTCCTTCATTTCCAGATCGGGGACATTTTTGCCCCAGGCAGATTCCACGCCGGAGCCCACCAGAAATTCGGCTTTGGACTTCAGGGAATCGCCTTCAACGGTCTGTCCCTCTTTAATATTCTGCAGTACGGATTGCAGTTTGCCGGCATCAACATGGAAAAACATCATTTCCTGCAAGCTGTCGCCGGTGATGCGGTAATCTTCTGTAAAAACCAGCAGATTTTCAATTCCGGCCTCATGGGCGTCAACAAGGTCTTTTTGCAGCTGCAGGCGATTTTTATCCCGGGTTGTGGTCTGGTAAATGGGCTCGAATTGATTTTGATTTAAAAGCTGGCAGGTTTTTATGGTATCTCCGACGACCCCTTCAAATTCCACTTCAGACAGTGAAACGCCATCAACGCGCCCCCGCACCTTGGATAGACTCTGGACCAGATCTTCCGGTTCCTGATCGATGGGCGCCTGGATTTCTGAGGTCACGACAAATTGTTTTTTTTTCAAGGCTTCCTTTAGTTTCATGGTGCCTCCTTGGCTGGCTGTGTGGTTGCCTGTTCTGCATGCGTGTGTTTAACGCAACTCGAGCAAACGGGCCACCTCTTCTTTTAGCTGAGGCAACGGAAACGGTTTGGAAAAACAGGCATCCGCGCCGTACTGTTTCATTTTTTTAAACTTATCTTCGTCCAGATAGGCGGACAGTACGATTATTTTGGTGTTTGCCGTGTTGGGATTGTCCTTAATTTTTTTACACACTTCATAGCCTTTAATATCCGGCATCATAATATCCAGTATCAGCAGATGGGGTGCAAAATGATTGATCTGCAGCCCGGCTTCAAATCCATCGGAAGCTGAAATAACCTCATAATCAAATTCGGCCTCTTCCAGCGCCTGCACGATGGTTTCAACAATGATGGGGTCATCGTCGACCACCAGGATCTTCCTTTTGAAGCCGTCCATTTCCTGCGCAGGAATCGGAATGCCTTGCTTTTTCATAAAATATTCCAGATCCGAGCGGTTGATGCGGCGGTGTCCGCCGACGGTTTTGTACGCTTTAATATGACCGGACTCGATCCAATTGATAATGGTTTTGGCCGACACTTTGCAGAGTTGACTGGCCTTGAAAACGGTCAATACGTCTTCCATAGGAACGCTCCTTTCCCTTACAGTTATTACAGTTTTTTTAGTAAATATAGTTTTTACTATTTTGTCAAGTATTTTCAAATTTTTATGGATATAACTTAACATATTAAAAAAATTAGAAAAACAACTAGATATTAGCGGAGGCGCGCGTTATAGTTATTATAGAATTTATAGATTTTTCTGATAATAATAGCATGGAAGGCGAAATTATGATGTATGGGCTTCCATTTGCCCGGCAGGGTCATGGAAGATCGGAAAGGTGATGGTAAAAGTGGTTCCGGAATCCACCTTGCTTTTGACCTGAATATCACCGCCGTGATCCTCGATGAAACCGTGACAGACCGATAAGCCGAGACCCACACCTTTGACGCTGTCCTTGGTGGTAAAAAAACCATCAAAAATCTTATTAAGGTGCTCTTCTTTAATGCCGATACCGGTATCGGTTATTTCAATTCTGACATTTTCAAGGTCTGCAGCAGTTGTTACACTCAACGTGCCGCCGTCGGGCATCGCGTCGCGCGCGTTGGCCACTAAATTTAAAAATACCTGCCGCAACTGATTTTTTGACGCATTGATTTCCGGAAGTCCTTCTGCCAGGAATGTTTTGATTTTGATGTCGTTTTCCTTCAATTGTCTTTCGTGTAGCAGCAGGATTTCATCCAGAACCGTATTGAGATCAACGGCCTGTTTTTCTTCCTGGTCGGGTCTGGAAAACGAAAGCATTTTGCGCAGCAAGTCACTGAGCCTGACGGTTTCAGAAAGCGCCATCTCCAGAATTTTGCGGCGCTTGCTCTGGGGGGAAATCTCGGTTTTCAGCAGTTCAAGGGTGTTCATGATTCCATAAAGCGGGTTATTCAGTTCATGGGCAATCTGGGATGTCAGCCGACCCATGGCGGCCAGTTTCTCGGACTGCAGCAATTGTTCCTGGATTTGGCGCAGGGCGCGTTCCATTTCCAGGCGTTCCTGTAGATCAACAAATGAACCCACTGTAGCGATTTCCTTGCCGCTGGAGTCGTAAATAATAGCCGCCGAAAGATTGCCCTCAACTACCGTGCCATCCTGCCTGACATATACCATTGGATATGCATTCAGTCGGCCAACCCTGCCATGCTCCGGACTTCGCATCATTTGCATCACCTTGCGGGCTGTCCTTTCGGGATAAATCCTATCGATGTTCATTTTACCAATGACTTCGGTGGCGGTATATCCGAGGGTTTCTTCAGCTGCCCGATTCCATATCAAGATGTTGCCTTCCATATCGGTAGCCATAATGGCATTGGGTGAACTTTGAATGATTTTATTGATAAAATCATAAGCCTCCTTAAGCTGTCTCTCCATCAATTTCCGGCGTGATATATCCACATTCAGACCTTCATACCCGAGAATATTTCCATTTTGGTCGAAGCGGGTACGGCCGGTTAACAAAACGGGGACGGTGCTGCCATCTTTGCGTTTAAATTCAACCTCGTAGTCGATGACACCTCCTTCACGTTCAATCATTTCCCTAAATTTTTGACGATCCTCCGGTCTCACATACAGGTCTTTGGTGATATCAATATTTAAAAATTCGGCCTTGCTCTTGTAACCCAGCATATCGAGCAGTGCCTGATTGGCGTTTAAAAATTTTCCTTCTTTGCTGCTAAAGAAAACCCCGGTCGGCATATTTTCAAAAAGCCTTTTAAAATCCTCCTGGGAGGCTTTGAGTCTGCTTTCCATCTGGATTCTATGCGATTGGTCAACGATAATACCTTCATAACCTAAAACGTTCCCAGCTGAATCATACCGCACGTGGCTGGTAAGCAAGACCGGTATCAGACTGCCATCCTTGCGTTTATATACCTCCTCGTAATCCACTACGCGACCTTTGCGTTCGATCATTTCCTGAAACTTGCGTCGATCCTCAGGCCGTTGATAAAGATCATGTGTAATATCGATGGCTAAAAATTCGGTTTTGCTATCATAACCCAACATGTCGACAAGCGTCTGATTGGCAGTTAGTAAATTACCTTCTTTGCTGCTAATATAAACCCCGCAACCGACATGTTCGAACAAACTTCGAAAATCCCCTTCCGAGGCTTCAAATTTTTTTTCTTTTGGTTTGCGATCATTTTTCATATCAACTCCCCCGATGGGTTCTAATCAAGCAACGATTGATGGTTTTATAGTGGTTGTCAAAAGAAGGTTCCAGTATTCAAATGTTTTTTTCTACAACCACTTATGCCGCAATTCCGTCATTGGGTTTTTTGCACCCGGTTACACCCGCACCGATTAAGGCACTGCCGTGCCTTTGTTTTTTTCCGCCGATGGCGGAAAAATCCAAGCCACCCGCTCTGCGGGTGGTCGGTGACTTGGAACATTATTATGGAAAGCGGTACAACATGCAATTTTTGAGAATAGAATTATCATATTTTACTGTAAAATGAAAAGCGATTAAAAGGGATGAAGAGGCATATGATTTTTATATGGACATCCATGCTAAAGTCGATGACCCGCGCGTGAAAAATACTTTAGAATTTATTGCCGGTGAAGAAAAGAAGCCTAAAGCCTTTTTGGTGAATTATTGCGATGGTAATTTCGGCGAGAAAAGCATGAGGATAAGCGAGGTTGTTGACAATAAAATTGCAGATTTAAATGCTTTTCCCCCTCTGTATATTGGGATCAAGCATATTTTTCACGGTTGGAAAAAGTGATAAATTGGTATGGGGCAAAAATAAACCTGCAATATATTCATCCATAAACTTATCGGAGTTAGAAAGTTCGACATATGTCATCATACTGGAAATAGCCTCAGCTTCCTCTCGCAGTTTACTTGAAATTAGACACAGGTAAGCTCCCAATATTGATGTGTTTTCAAGATACATGAATTTATTTTTTGGTTGATCCGGAAACATGCCAATGGCAATAGCTTTTTCAACATTCAAATACCTGCCAAAGCCTCCCGCTATATAGATTTTTGAAATCTCATTGAAAGACAAACCCGTCTCCGTTAGTAAAACTGCAAAGCCTGCATAAATGGCTGCCTTGGCTCTTAAAATATTATCAATGTCTGGCTCTGTGATCGTAATTTCATTATCCTTTTCACCATAAAGAACGAATTCTAATCCTTCTGCGGCTGTTTTAATATGAGTTGAACTCGCGTCAGCTCTTAACTTTCCATTCGATGTAATGACACCTTTCAAGTACATTTCTGCTATGGCATCTATAATCCCCGAGCCACAAATTCCTTCCGGGGAGCCTTGCCCGATAGTCGTAATTTCTGGTTCGAGGGTGTCGAGATTAATTTTTACACTATCAATAGCCCCAGCGGTTGCCCGCATACCATGTGCCAGTCCTCCGCCTTCAAAACAAGGGCCAGCAGAACATGCCACTGCCAGCAGCCATTCAGAGTTTCCAACAACAAGTTCACCATTTGTTCCGATGTCTATGAAAGCGGATATTTCTTGTTTCTTGTGGATTTTTGTTGCCAGCACCCCTGCAACAACATCACCTCCGACATAACTTGCCACGCATGGGAGAGTATAAAGGGGGGCATCGGGAGAAGCATTGATTCCTAAACGACCGGCACTTGTGATCGGAAAAATGCTAGCAGTGGGGATATAAGGTTCTTTAAGTATTGGCGCAGGGTCAAGACCCAAAAAAAGATGGGTCATGGCTGTGTTACCGGAAATGACAATACTTTCGATCGATTCTTCGGAAAGAGCGTATTTTTTTTTTAATGGTTCAAGAATGCTGTTGATGTCATTTATAATAGCCTCATTCAGTTCTTTCAGCCCGCCTTGGTCAGTGGCGTAGACTATTCTTGAAATGACATCTTCACCATATATAATCTGATAATTATAAGTCGTCGCCACATCTACAAATTTTCCGTCTGTGAGATTAACTAAATAGATCACGACGGTGGTCGTACCTACATCTATGGCAAGACCGTATTTGCCATTTTTATGATCTCTTTTTCCCGGGGAAATCCTGAGAACTTCTTGCGTATAACCCGTATCTATTAATGTTACGGTGACCTTCCAATTTCCATACCTTAAGTTTCGAGAGAGATCTCTCATTAACCTGTAAGGAACATTAATATTGCGTTGCCCAATTTCAGACAGCCCTCTTTTTACTCTTTCCAAGTCACTGATATTGTCTGCCAATGAAGGCTCGGGTAATTCAAGATATATCTCATTCGTTAAAGGAGAGATATCAATGGTCGAGAAATTAAATATTTTATTTAAATTTTTCGATATTTCACCGGCAATAACACCTTCAGTTTCCAGGAGTGACGATCGAGGTATTTCTATGTATAAGTCTCCCTTGAGGTGTGTTTGACAGGAAACTACATACCCTTCAGAACGCTCTTTTTTTGAGAGTTTATCCAGAAGTCTTGTTCTGTATTTGCCTTTTTTTACAATTACTTTGCATCGTCCGCACACACCTTGACCTTCACCTCCACAAGGGGCAATGATATGAATCCCGTTATTTTTCAGATTCTTTAAGAGTGAAAATTGAGGGGATGCAGTAATGACTTCTCCTGAGGATAAAAACAGTTTCATTCTAAAAAGATTCTTCTAGTTTATAGTATTTTATGTTCATATGTCTTAGATTTTTACTGGAAATAAGCGCGAGTTTTTTTATGATCTTACACGAAAGAGATAAATTTTTAGTACTACCGCATTCCAAGTTTGAAAATGATAACAAATAAGCCTCTACATTCGTAAGTGCTACTGCCGTTGAACTGTGAGGCCTTTTCTCGAGAGTCGAGATATCTCCAAAGTAGTTGCCTTCTTTGAAAATTACCAACGTTTTTTGATGCCCTCTGTGAATTATAGTTGATATCCGTACGCGTCCCTTTGTTATCAGGTAGATGCCTTCCGGCGGCTCACCGGTTTTAAAAATAATTTCGTCTTTTTTATAACGCTTATAGACTAGCAAGGAGGAAAGATGTGCAAAATCATCTTCATTTAATCCTTGCAGTAGAATTTGTTTTTTCAAGTTTTCAAATTTTATCATTATTAAAAAATATCATTGCGCGCTGAAGAGTACATTTAGAAAAAGGGCGGTCTTATAGTTTTAGGACCGCCCAAGACATAGAATGGATGCTGAGCTTTCGAACTCTGGTTGCCCTTACACCGCCACAATGTGGCATGTCAAGTCATTTTTTGAATCAATCCAATAATTTAAACAAATCTCATTCGGTTATAGGTTATGGAATAGTTGGCGCAATTTTATTTATATCTATTTTATGCTATGAATCAACCGGAGGTTTCTGGTTTCTGGCTTCTGGCCGCTGGCCGCTGGCCTCTGGCTTCTTGCTCCTGGCTTCTGGTAAATGAATTATGAATTGCTCGATTCAATCCTCACATTATCGATAGAACAACTTGCAAGCTGCCAGTCACCAGCAGCAAGTAACCAGGAGCAAAAGGATTAAATTTGCGTTTTCTGGAAAAATAAGCTGCTAGCGAAATTCATATCCAATGACCCAAATAAGTGAATGAGGAGGCGCTGATATGGACAAAAGAGTTTCCGATATTATTGAGATTGCCATTAAAAGGGAGGAAGACGCGTACGACTTCTATATGGAAATCCATTCAAAAGTCGCTGACCCGGGTGTCAAAGAGACTCTGGAATTTATCGCCGGCGAAGAAAAGAAGCATAAGGCCTTTTTGGTGAGTTATCGCGACGGCAATTTCGGCGAGAAGGCTTTGAGGATGAGCGATGTGGTTGATAATAAAATTGCAGAGTATTTGGAAGAACCCGAGGTAGATGAAAATTCGAAACCCGAGGATGTCTATCTGGTGGCTTCTCACAGGGAACTCAGGTCCCATCGCTTCTATACCGAGCTGGCCAACCAGCATGCTGAAGGTGACCCCCGGGAAATGCTGTTGAAAATGGCCAACGAAGAACTGAAGCATAAAGAGAAGATGGAATATTTATATGCCAATACGGCTTTTCCGCAAACCTCGGGCGGATAGATCGATTCGGTTCAGGGTTCTTGCCTCTGGCCGCTGATCCGTGAGTTTAGTCGATTCGTTAATTGGTCGAATGGTCAAATGGTTTAAAATAGATTGAATCCTCTGACTAATTGACTAATCAACTAATCAACTATTTAACCATACCCTCTGTCCTCTGTTTTCTGTTATCTGTTGACTGATCTCTGACATCTGATGCCTGAGCGCTTACTGCGTTTCAACAGGAATGGTGGTTACCGCCACCGGGGAGTTTTTGACTACTTTTTCGGTTACACTGCCAAAGCGAAAATGCCCCTTCTCCCCATGACTGGCCATGACAACCATGTCCACTTTTTCACTATCGATCAGCTTTAAGATTTCCTGGGCCGGATCTCCGACGGCTAAATGCTTGATGTACAGTGGGCAGCCTTCCAGATATTTTTCACAGATTTGCTCCAGCCTTTTGGTTGCTGATTTCTGCGCCCATGCCATTAATTTTTCAACATGCGAGCGATCAAAATCGCCATACCAGGATTCATGATGGGCAATATCCTCAATCACATAAAGAACGTGGATCTCGGCTTGATACTTTTGGGTTAATGAGGTCACGTAGGGCAATGCTTTTTCCGAGCTATTTGAAAAGTCAGTCGGCCAGAGAACTTTCTTCACTTCCATGCGCATTCCTCCTTTTTTGATGATCTCATCGTAGTTGCCCATCTGTTGGGCCTGTTACAATAGGGAGTTTCATTTTCCGATATTGCATTCACCGCATCCGCAAACCGGGCATGCGATCGGCCGACTTTCTTCTGTATCTTTGTCAGGAGGGAACACTCGATCGACATACGTTTTGAAGGCATGCCCGCATTCCCTGCACAGGGCATCCACTTCATCTTGTTCAAACTCTTCGTTAGCCATGGTTTTCCCTTTCGCTACCTGTGGTAAACATGATCAGGAAAACAAAAATTATATGGTGATTACTTTTTGTCTTCGTCTTTTACCTCTTCAAAATCGGCATCGACCACATCCTCATCTGCTGCGCCAGCGCCCCCAGCTGCCTGCTCAGTGGATTCAGCTCCAGCCTGTTGCTCGTTTTGAGATGCCTGTTGATACATGGCTTCAGCCAGCTTATGGGAGGCCTGGGTGAGTTCCTCACTAACCCGTTTAATCTCATCAGCATCTTCTCCTTCCATGGCCTTTCGCAACGCAGTAATCGATTCTTCTATCTTGCTTTTTGTATCGCTATCAACTTTATCGCCGAGTTCCTTGATTGATTTTTCGGTTGAATAAATCAACGCATCGGCTGAATTTCGGGCTTCGACCAGTTCCTTTTTCTTCTTATCTTCTTCGGCATGCATCTCGGCATCCTTAATCAGCTGGTCAATTTCTTCCTGGGCTAGGCCGGAGGAAGCCGTAATCTGGATGGATTGTTCTTTTCCCGTGGCCTGGTCTTTTGCCGAGACGTTGACGATTCCGTTGGCGTCAATGTCAAAGGTGACTTCGATCTGGGGCACGCCCCGTGGTGCGGGCGGTATGCCGACCAGTTCAAATCGGCCCAGCGTCTTATTATTGGGTGCCATTTCGCGTTCACCCTGTAGCACATGAATCGACACCGCCGGTTGACTGTCCGCCGCGGTCGAAAATATCTGGCTTTTTTTGGTCGGGATGGTCGTGTTTTTGTCTATCAGCCGGGTCATAACGCCTCCAAGCGTCTCGATGCCTAGCGACAGCGGCGTCACGTCCAGCAATAAGACATCTTTGACATCGCCTTTTAGCACTCCGCCCTGGATCGCGGCCCCGAGTGCGACCACTTCGTCGGGGTTCACGCCTTTGTGCGGGTCTTTTTCAAAAATTTTCTTAACCCGTTCCTGGACAGCCGGCATACGGATCATGCCGCCAACCAGTATCACCTCATCGATATCTTTGGGATTCAGGCCGGCATCCTTCAAAGCAGTTCGGCAGGGATTTTCCAGCTTGTCCAGTAGATCACCGACCAACGCTTCCAGCTTAGCCCGCGTGAGTTTAATGTTTAGATGTTTGGGACCACTGGCATCGGCGGTGATAAAGGGTAGGTTGACATCAGTTTCCTTTGACGTCGACAGCTCCATTTTGGCTTTTTCGGCCGCTTCTTTAAGCCGCTGCAAAGCCATTTTATCACTTCGAAGGTCGATTCCCTGATCCTTTTTAAATTCATCTGCCAGGTAATCAATGAGCCGTAAATCGAAATCTTCCCCACCCAGATGGGTATCGCCATGGGTGGCTTTAACTTCAAATACCCCTTCACCAATTTCAAGGATGGAAATATCAAATGTACCCCCCCCCAGATCAAAGACGGCGATTTTTTCCTCGCCTTTTTTGTCCAGACCGTAAGCAAGTGAGGCAGCCGTGGGCTCATTGATAATTCTCAACACATTGAGGCCTGCGATTTTGCCGGCATCCTTAGTCTCCTGGCGCTGACTGTCATCAAAATAAGCCGGTACCGTGACGACCGCATCCGTTACCTTTTCTCCGAGATATTCCTCGGCTGAATGTTTGATGTCGGCCAGCACAAAGGAGGATATTTCCGCCGGGCTATACTTTTTACCTTTCATGTTGATGCGGACATCGCCATTAGACGCTTGCTCGATCTTGTAGGGCAAAATCTTAATATCATTTTGGATTTCTTTTGATTTGAATTTGCGACCGATGAGCCGTTTGACTCCGAAAACCGTATTTTCCGGATTTGTGATTGCTTGCCGTTTTGCGATCTGGCCCACTAACCTCTCGCCATTCTCCGAAATAGCAACAATTGATGGTGTCGTACGACCGCCTTCCGGATTTGTGATCACCTTGGCGTCACCACCTTCCATAATCGCTACACATGAGTTCGTAGTGCCGAGATCTATTCCAATAACCTTAGCCATTTTTGATTACCTCCTTAGCTTTCCAAATCTTTTATTATGCTATTAACGCGTTTTCTCAGATTTTTTTATCTTTTTGGGCTGTTTTAGGCACAGCAACCACTACCATGGCCGGCCGCAGCAGCCTGTCATGAATCAGGTATCCTTTTTGAAACTCGCTAACCACAGTGTTTTCAGGAAAATCATCGGTTTCTTCCCGCATGACGGCTTCATGGAATGCGGGATCGAAGGCCTTGCCTTGCGCCTCTATGGGTTTGACATTGAATTTTTCAAATACCCGCAGTATCTCATTGAGGGTCAGGTTCAGACCTTCGATTAAATGTTTATCGGCTTTTTTTTTATCGTTGGAGGAATTGATAGCCAGCTCTAAATTATCGACGACCGAGAGCATCTCTTTGAGCAAAGATTGATTAGCGTACTTTCTGAATTCCTCCATTTCACGGGCCGATCGTTTTTTGTAATTCTCAAAATCAGCCGAAACCCTCAGAAGTCGGTCGTATGTCTCTTTGACCTCTCCCTCTTTGGCGTCAAGCCTGGCTTCCAATTCCTTCAGGGGTTTTTTAGCATCGGCATGGCCCTCGTCCGCTGTTTCACGTTTATGTTTTCCATATTCATCTTTAGCGGACGCCGGTTTTTCGGTTTTTTCATTTTCTGCAGTTTCTTCAGATTCAACGTTGATTTTGATTTTCTTTTTTTCTGACATATGCCGGTTTTTTCTCCAAAATGTTTAAGGGCATGATATATTAATGATCTGAAAAATAAGACACTTTAAAACGTTGTCAAGAAGGTATTAACAAGGTTTTATGCTTAAAAATGCAAAGGCTTACCATCATTTTTCATGCCTTTTTCTGTTTTCGATATCGATTTTTTAAATAACGAATCGATTACCATTCTGTTTGACTGAAAGGGTGTCACTTAGGGTGAGGTTAAACGGGGATGATTGGGTTTTCCAAACCGGGTGCAAAGCACCCGGTTACACCCGCAACGATTGGGGCACTTCGCGCCCCTGTCTTTTCCCGCCTATGGCGGTAAAATCCAAGCCACCCGCTGTGCGGGTGGTCGTTGATTCTTAGCAAACACGCTGATTGGCTCGGGTGTGAAAGCTTTGTGACGGGATTTAAGAAGGCTTTACCTGATGGGAAAAAGATGGTTGTGCACCCCCTATCGAATCTTTTGTGGAGAGTGTAACCCATGGATATGACCGGAATCGGCCCACGACACAAACCGCATCACTTATCGCTGCTTCCTTCCGGACCTGACGAGGTTCGTGACCGTCTGTTGCGTGGCGTCCGATCAAAATGTGCTACGACTTTCCACGTATAAGACCCTACAGGGGGAATTCAGCCCCGCATAAGCGGATTTCGGGAATAGGGCACCGCTAGCTCCCCGCCTAGCACAACCGGAGCTAGCATACTTTATAATCAACATTTTTCAATAAAAAAGTTACATCCTACTCAATTAGGTTTCAGTGTTCAGGTGTCAGCAATAATTAGGTTACAGGTTTCGGGTGTCAGGTGTCAGGGCACTCCGTATCATAGCGAAATCTGAAATTACTTGAATATCGCTTTTATCGCATAGGTTTCAAGGCCAACAGATAGGCTCTCCGGGCCAAAGACTGACACCTGAAACCTGACACCTGAACCGCCACTGGCGGAACCCTAAACTCGGCTTGCCGCGTTTAGTATTGACTTTTTAGGGACGCTGCCTTAAATAAACAGCCAAATATCAGGAGTTTCCAGTTAGTTATGCCAGCGGGCTATTTTTAGTAAAGTCCGCCGGAGAAATCTTTTAGAAGCTAATCTCAAAAATAGTAGATTACGTCCCCCGCTTGAAAGCGGGACTTCGCATCTGATTCCTTTATTTTAAGGTGCTCAGCAAGGCGTGAGATTAAGTGGTTCAAACCTCAAACGGTTTGACGAACCCCTTAATATTTATAAAGATAGATGTGAGATCCCGCATTTTGCGGGGATGAACACCTTGATATTTTTATAAACAGGTGTGAAATCCCGCCAATGTTAGCGGGGCAACAAAGCCCGTGGGCGTTAGATGCATTTTTGAGATAGGTTCAAATATGATGCCTGCATGAGAGCAAAACAAAACGGTTTTAAGGCTTGCCACATTGGAAAAAAGATCCATCGAACGGTTGACCAAACGCTTCGCACCTATCGCATGGTTCAAAACGGAGATGCCGTTCTGATTGCGGTATCCGGTGGTGCCGATTCTGTTGCCCTTGCCTATATCCTGCTCGAGTTAGCTCCGAAGTATTCTCTCCGAATGGCCATTGCCCACCTGAATCATTGCCTCCGCCAAAGCGAATCCGATCGTGACGAAGCGTTTGTGGCGTCTCTTGCCAAACAACTTAAATTGCCCTTTTATGTTGGCCGGGAAGATGTCCGCCGCTATCAAGAGCGACACCGTTTGTCCCCTGAAGATGCGGCCAGGCAGGTACGTTATGGTTTCTACGATTCCATTGCCGCTAAATACGGGTATGGCAAAATTGCGCTTGGACATCATGCTGATGATAATGCTGAACTGGTCTTGATGAATTTTTTGCGCGGAAGCGGTCCGCTAGGTTTATCCGGGATATCCCCGGTGCGCGATAATAAAATTGTGCGGCCCCTTATAAATCTGAGACGCTCGGAAATAATGGATTACGTTGCAGCAAAAAAATTGGACTATGTTACGGATTCATCGAACTGGGATCTAAAATACCATCGTAATAAGATTCGCGCCCGGCTGATGCCCGAACTAAAAAGTGAATATAATCCCAAATTAATCGATTCGCTCAACAGGCTGGCCGCTATTGTGGGCGCTGAAGAGGAGTGGATTGAGGACCTCATTCACCCGATATATGAAAAAGCGATTGTCTTCAAAGGAAAAAACAAGCTTGGGCTTTCCATTCCGGGGCTGAATCAACAGCCGATCGCCGTTAGAAGACGCTTAATCCGAGAGGCCATTCGATGGGCGAAAGGAAACTTGCGGCGCATTGCCTTTGCCCATGTTGAGTCCGTATGTCAACTGGCTCAAATAGGTCCGACATTCGGCTTGCTCGATCTGCCTGACCGCATTCGAATTCGGCGGGACCATAATGTTCTTACGATATCCAAAGAAGGCATAAACCTCAGACGTCTTGACGGGATTCCTTTTCTATCGGAAACGCGTGATTACGAGTACCCGCTTTCAGGGCCCGCAAAAATTTTTGTTGAAGAGGCCGAGGTGCATATCAGCTTCAGTGAAATCCCTAAAGCGCAATCGCTTGATTTGCAACCATCTGGACATCGGATCGCTTTTTTTGATATGGATAAGATACGGTTCCCGCTTGTTATCCGGAACTTTCGGCCGGGTGACCGTTTTCGGCCGCTGGGCTCGAGCGGTAATCAGAAATTAAAAAAATTTTTTATTGATCACAAAGTATCCCGAACCGAACGGGCCAAATGCCCGATCGTGCTGAGCCGGAATAAAATCATCTGGGTTGCGGGTCACCGGCTGGATAATGCGGTGAGAATAGGCCCCCAAACCCAACGGATACTGAAAGCTGAACTTTCGCTTGCTTAAGGCGCGATGATGATTAATTTCACGTATCACGTATGGTTTTAGGTGAGTTAAGGAACCTGCAGCCCCGGTCAGTGTTTGATACTTGATATTTAGGCAAAGATACAGGATACTATCAATTGAATATTCAATATACAATTTACAATCTTCAATAATTTATCTTTGGTCAGGAGGTAATCGTCTTTGAATCCATTTTATAAAAATCTGGCATTATGGCTCGTCATCACATTGATGATGGTCATGCTTTATCAACTTTTCAGCAAACAACATATGGTCGAGACCTCAATCAGCTATACCCAATTTCTGGCTATGGTCGATGAGGAGCGTGTCGCGAATGTTATTATCCAGGGCCAAGAGCTCTATGTAACCGATGTTAACGAGGGCCGTTTCAAGGTATACGCCCCCCAGGATGCGGACTTGATTAAGATCCTTCGACAAAAGGGCGTGGTCATCAACGCCAAGCCGCCTTCTGAAAATCCCTGGTATATGTCGGTTCTGGTTTCCTGGTTTCCGATGATCGTACTCATCGGGGTATGGATTTTTTTCATGCGCCAGATGCAGGCGGGCGGGGGTAAAGCCCTTTCTTTTGGTAAAAGTCGCGCCCGTTTGATGTCGGATCAATCTGAGAAAGTGACCTTTGAAGACGTTGCAGGGATCGATGAGGCCAAAGAAGAACTGATTGAAATTGTCGATTTTCTCAGAGACCCCAAAAAGTTTACCCGATTGGGTGGCCGCATACCCAAGGGCGTCCTGCTGGTCGGCCCGCCGGGCTGCGGAAAAACCCTTTTGGCCCGGGCTATTGCGGGTGAAGCCGCCGTGCCCTTCTTTAACATCAGCGGCTCGGATTTCGTGGAAATGTTCGTAGGGGTGGGCGCATCCCGGGTAAGGGATCTGTTCGTCCAGGGCAAAAAGAATGCACCCTGTATCATTTTTATTGACGAGCTCGATGCTGTCGGCCGGCATCGTGGTGCCGGACTCGGTGGCGGGCATGACGAAAGAGAACAGACCCTGAACCAGCTTCTGGTTGAGATGGACGGGTTTGAATCCAATGAAGGGGTGATTTTGATTTCGGCCACCAACCGCCCCGATGTTTTGGACCCGGCACTGTTGCGACCCGGTCGTTTTGATCGGCAGGTGGTTGTTTCGATGCCGGATATTCGCGGCCGCGAAAAGATACTGCGCGTTCACATGAAAAAATCCCCCATCGATAATGATGTGAAGGTAATTATTCTGGCGAAAGGAACTCCCGGTTTTTCAGGCGCCGATCTTGAAAACCTGGTCAACGAAGCGGCATTGCTGGCAGCCAAGCGCGATAAAGAAAAAATCGACATGGCCGACTTTGAAGATTCAAAAGACAAAGTTTATATGGGGCTTGAACGCAAATCCAAAGTCATCAAAGAAGAAGACCGCAAGCTTACCGCCTACCATGAGGGCGGACACGCACTGGTCGCCCGTTTCTTGCCCGAAACCGATGTGGTCAATAAGATTACGATCGTACCCAGAGGTCGTGCAGCCGGAATCACCTGGTTTTTACCGGAGGAACGTGATTTTAAGTTTAAAGATCAGCTCGAAGGCGAACTGGCGGTCATATTCGGAGGCCGGGTGGCGGAAGAGATCGTTTTCAATCGCATCAGCACCGGTGCCGCCAATGATATCAAGCAAGCCACAGATCTCGCGCAGCAGATGGTCAGGAGCTGGGGCATGAGCGACAACCTTGGCCCTCTGTCGTATGCCAAAGGTGAAGAACAGATTTTTCTGGGGCGGGAAATCGCACAGCACAGGGATTACTCCGAAGCAACGGCTAAAAAAATTGATGAAGAGATTCACAAACTGATTAAAAGTTCTTATGGATGCGCCAAAACCGTTTTAAATGAAAATTTGGATATTCTTCATAAACTGGCGGAAGTGCTGCTCGAAAAAGAAACGGTGATGGGCAAAGAACTGGATGAATTGATTCATTCCCTAAGACCCGGTATCGAACTGCCTTCAAGACCTGCAGAAGATCAAGAAACCACCGCGAAAACTGCAACCGGGCAATCTTAATATGCCGGTTCCCCAAAAAACATATCGACTCACCTGGGGCAACTATGACATGGAATTCGGTCGCCGGACCTGTATTATGGGCGTTGTCAACATCACCCCGGATTCGTTTTCCGATGGCGGAAAATTTTTTATACACGACGCGGCATTCGCCCAGGGAGAAAAGCTGGCCGCCGACGGTGCCGATATCCTTGATATCGGTGGCGAATCGGCCCGGCCATTTTCTGATCCGGTGCCCGCCGCTGAAGAAATGGAAAGGGTTATCCCGGTCATCGAAAAACTTGCCGATCACCTGCCCATTCCAATTTCCATTGATACCATGAAGGCCGAAGTTGCCCGGCGGGCCATCGAGGCGGGTGCTGCAATGATCAATGACATTTCCGCACTACGCTTTGATCCCGATATGGCAGCCGTGGCAAAGGCGTTCGACACACCGGTGGTTCTCATGCACATGCTGGGCAGTCCTAAAACCATGCAAGTATCACCGTCCTATGATAATCTTATCGCCGATATATCGGGTTTTTTAAAGGATGCGATTGCGCGGGCCGAAAAACAGGGCATTTCAAAATCAAAACTCATCGTTGATCCGGGAATCGGCTTCGGCAAGACGGTATCGCATAACCTGCTCCTAATCAGACACTTGCAATCCTTTGCCTCTTTAGAGGTTCCCATTCTCGTTGGGCCTTCCCGCAAGGCTTTTATTCGGAAACTGTTAAAAGACGCGCATAGCGAAGATATCCCGCCGGATCTGCCGATCGTTGAAACCGGTACGCAGGCCGCTGTTGCCGCGGCGGTTCTATGCGGGGCCCATATCGTGCGGGTACACGATGTTGCCAGCACGCGGGCGACTATTCGGATTTTGGATGCCATGCGGGCCGCCCAA
>JAUVTR010000123.1 GCA_030601425.1 Desulfobacterales bacterium | reverse complement strand
GAGAAATTTTTTTGCCGATTTAATTAACAAGGTGTTTAGCGAGACGTTTTCCAAGGCCAATAATAGTGTACGTAGGAGGTAATCCGTATGCTTCCGGAATAACAGAGCAGTCACACACGTAAAGGTTGTCATACTCTGTTTTAAGATTCGAATCGAGTAGATCGCCGATTTTCACCGTGCCGCCGGGATGAGCGGCTAAATATCCGGTTCTGAAAATGCTTTTAGCACCGGCATTTTTCAATATTTCTTTTGCTCGTTCATATCCTCTCTGTAATTTTTTCTTTTCATTTTCATCCAGGTTTTTTCGAACTCCTCCTTTATCCGTTAATTTGCCGCCCAATTCATCCTTAGCTTTTACCAATATTTGAAGCGTGTTACGGCGTGAAAACAATTTATCAAACCTGAATGCCTGAGCGGTAAAAATGGCAGTATTGCCAGAGGAAACAGCCCAGTCAGTCATCATATAGCCCTCCCCTATCATGTGAACGCCGGTAGACATGGGAATTTCACTTAGGGGAACCTCGATATCCTTAACCGTACCGCGAACCCCTATGAGCGGATCAAAGAAAAAATTATATCCGGCACTTTTTATACCGCTGGCACGCAGAATGACCGGTGTGCCGATTCCGCCGCCGGATAGTATTGTTTTTGGCGCGAAAGCCTTTTGAAGCTTTCCGTCTTTTTTATATTCAACGCCGACCGCTATCTTATTTTCGATGATTACTCGGGTCGCCCTTGCTCCGGTTATGAGTTCGGCACCGTCTTTCAGAGCCTCTTCAACATACATTCGGGCACTCCATTTTACTCCGAACGGATCACCATAATGGCCGAAAGGGTATTCCGGTTTCCACCTGTCCTGATACATGAATTTGTCCAGCTTTTGCCAGTTGTATCCGAGGTCTTGAGCGCTTTCCATGATACGCGTAGCCATGGGGCCCGTCATTTCGTCTTTTAGCGGCGCAATAGGCAATTCTTTTCTTGTTTCTTCTACTTCTCTTGTTAAGTCTACGCCATGAGATTTTAGCATCTCTAAAGGTACCGGCCAACTGGTGGCGTAGTAATAAATTGTACTTCCGCCGGTGGTGATGCCTCTAATCAATCCAAGCATTTGGTTGGTAAACAATAAACTTCTGCCGGGGATTAGCATGCCTTTTGCTCCCTGCCAGAAGCTCCCAATCAAGGGTTTGTTATCCCCCCATTCGAGAATGAGTACTTTCTTATTTCTCTGAGATAGTTCCTTTGCAACCGTTGCTCCGCCCGGACCTGTACCTACGACAATGAAGTCAATATCTTTGGAAATGCTTTCCCTGGCCTTGTCAGTTCTTTTATTCTTCCCATGAAACTTCATACAGTTTTATACTTTCATCAAAGCCCTTTGGTTTGAATCTTCCTTTTTCGGTGAAGTTGAATTTGCCTCCCGCTGCCAGCTGTTTGGAAATATCGGAAATCAAAATCTGCCCGCCTTCGCATTCTAAAACAATTCGTGAGGCCATAACTCGATGCGTGATTTAGTTTCGGATGAGATTCAATTCGAATCGAAGGTCAAAGTTTAGGATGAGGCTCATTCAGGAAGATCCGCTTTCGAAATTCAAATCAGGGTGAATTCAGGTTTGGTTCCTAATGGAACCATGGCTTTCGTTATGATTAAAATTTTGTCTGGTGAGTGTCAAGAATTTTGATTTTAGGTGAGTGGCAAAATCGGATGCGAAGTCTTAGTTTGACCGGCCAACGGGTAACCGGCACAACGGGCAAACCTAATTATCATTTTTTCATAATTTGCGTGATCTTCCCCGACAACTCCTCCATCGTGAAGGGTTTCTGCATAAAGCCGTCACAGCCGCGTTCCAGGAGTTCGATTGCCTGACCGTCCACGCTGTATCCGCTTGAAAGCAGGACTTTCACCTCCGGATTAATTGCTTTGATTTTGTCATAGACCTCCCCACCGCCCATGTCCGGCATAATGATGTCCAAAATGACCATTTGGATTTTATCCTTGTTGGCTTTAAAAATATCGACGGCTTCTGTGCCGTTTTTTGCCCCCAGCACGGTGTATCCTAATTTTTCAAGCATGTTGACACCCACCTTCAGCACAAGTTCCTCATCGTCAACGACCAGCAACGTTCCGCTGCCCTTGATGAGTTTAGCCGCCGTGTCAGCCGTGCCTTCGACATCTTTTTCAGAGGCCGGCAAAAAAATGGTGAAGGTCGTCCCATGACCTTTTTCCGACGTGACATCGATGTATCCGTCATGGCTCTTAATAATGCCGTAAACCGAGGCCAATCCAAGACCGGTGCCCCGGCCCATGCCTTTGGTCGTGAAAAACGGATCAAATATGCGCTCGAGCGTCTGATTATCTATACCGGTACCGCTGTCGGTGATGGTTAATTGAACATATTTGCCGGGCCTGGGGTCATAATGGTTGCTTTTGATATTCAAATGGGTCTCATTTTTTGTTTTTAGAATGAGCTTGCCGCCGCCGGGCATCGCATCGGCTGCATTCACATAGAGGTTTAACAGCACCTGTTCGATCTGCCCCTGGTCGGCTTCTACTGGAAACAGGTCATTATCAAATTCCCGGTAGATGGTTATTTCTTTGCGGGTGCGTCCGAAAGTGTCTGCGCTTTCATCCACGATCTGGTTTAAATCAACAGACTTTACATTAAATTTTCCTTTGCGAGCATACCCCAGCATCTGCCGGGTGAGCTGCGCCCCGCTTTTAACCTGTTTTTCAATTTTTTTCAGTGGTTCAAAAAATGGATGGGTGCCTTCAATTTCAAAGAGCATCAAAGATGTATTGCCCTGGATGTTCATCAGCAGGTTGTTAAAGTCATGGGCAATACCGCCGGCTAACGTGCCGAGCGCTTCGAACCGCTGCGCTTGCAGGAATTGCACCTCCAGTTTTCTGCGCTCTTCCTCTGCCTTTTTGCGATCGGTGATATCGACCATAAAGCCCCTCAAACCGACCGGCTTGCCTTCTTTAAAAATCGGCGCCGAATGGATCATCACCGGGAAGATGCTTCCATCTTTTCTTAGGGCCGTATACTCATTGATGCCGCTTTTTTCTCCGGTTAATATTTTGGTGACGTTGTCCTGGGCTCGCTCGCGATCTTTCGGAATGATCATGTCAAAGTTTTTTAAACCCTTTTTAAGATCTTGCTGCGTATAACCGAAGTTATTAAAGGCGTTTCGATTTACAAATGTCAGTTTGCCTTCTAAATCTACTTCAAAAACAGTTTCCGGCATCAATTCCGCCAACTCTCTGAATCTTTCTTCGCTTTCGCGCAGGGCAACCTCCGACTGCTTGCGGTCGGTGATATCTTCGGCAATCCCGGCAATACGGACGACCTGCCCCGCTTTGTTTTTAATCGCAAAGCCTCTGTCCGACACCCAGCGCACCGAGCCGTCAGGGTGAACGATGCGATATTCTCTTTGTTCACCCCCGCCGGTTTGGATAATTCTTTCAAATGAGTCTCTGGCGTATTCCAGATCATCGGGATGGACGCTTTCATCCCATTCATCATCATGTTTGTAAAGATCCTCAATTGAACGACCCCAGATGACCTCGTACGCCGGACTGATATAGATAACTTTTCGTTTTTCCCAGTCGTACAGCCAGAAGGCTTCCCGAATGTGTTCGGCCATCTCGCGAAAACGTTCCTCGCTTTTTCGCAGATTCTCTTCGGCACGCCGGCGCTCTTTCATTTCATCTTCCAACTGCTCAAATGCTTCGCGATACCGGTTTTCAGATTCTTTCAACGTCTGCTGGTTTTTCATCAATTCCAGCTGGTACCCTTTCTTTAAGCGCTCAAAAAAGAAAGACGTCACAATGACCAGCATGAAGGCGATATAAAACCGGACCTTGAACTCTTGAACAGACAGGCGCTCATTTCCGGAGATAATCAGCTCCAGAATCAACAGGGTAAAAAATAAAACCGATACCCAGATCAGAGCCCGTGACGCTCCAAGGGCAAAGAACACCATCACCGTAAAAAGAAATGCCCACGGCATTCGGCTTAGATTGCCTTCAATACCGATGGTGTAAACCAGGAAGAAACCAAACAGAATAAATAAACTGTATAGAGAATAATTATAGATTTGACTTTTTTTTGCCTGGTAACTGGCCTTGTTGATGACCACAAAAAGGCCCAGAATGGTTGCAAGCATTACGGTTAAGACAACTGCGATAAGGTAGCGACCGATGATAAAGTCATAGATCATAAAATAACTTAGTACGGGAAGTCCCACCAGCATGCTTACCTTGACCAGATATCTCTGGTAGCTTAACTCCATTGAATCGGGGAGATTCACATCATCCTGGCTGTTTAGAAAAGCCATTTTTTAACCCTTCCTCTTAACGATAAATTATAAGTTCGACCGAGCATGCCTGAATCAATAACTAATGCCTGACAATATGATTATACCCTTAAAATGATTTAATTCCAAAATTTTCTTTATGTCGGGTGCCGAACAAGGCATTTATTACTTAATAAGTTATCTCGCTGTATTAATCTATTGACAGATGGTATTTTGCATGCCAGCAGGAAGAAGGGCTATCAAATCTTGAAAGAATGGAGCTATAAAAACCATGATCACCGCACATACGGATGTTGTTGGCAGTTTACTTCGCCCGCCGGAGCTTCGGCAGGCCAGAGAAGATGTGACTGCCGGAAATATAACACAGGCTGAATTCAAAGCCATCGAGGATCAGGCTGTTGATGAAGCCATTGCGCTGCAGGAAGAAGCGGGCCTCGATGTCGTCACCGACGGGGAGATGCGCCGGTTATCATTCCAGAGCCAGATGACCGAGGCGGTTGAGGGGTTCGGAGAATACAACATCGATGCGTTTCTCTGGGGTGACTGGTACGGGGTCAAAACTGTCGGTGATATCAGGTTAGAGCGTCCTGCAAATCTTGGGGTGGTGAGCAAACTGAGACGCAAACGTTATCTCTCGGCCGATGAATTCACCTACCTCCGGGCGCGTACCACCAGAACACCCAAGATTACCCTGCCCAGTCCCAGCCTCTGGACCAACTTCTGGTCACCGGATCTTTCAGTCTCCGCTTACCCGACGTTGGACAGCTTCCTGGCGGATGTAGTGGATATTCTGCGAGAAGAGGTTGCCGAGTTGGTCCGATTGGGTGCCACTTACGTCCAGTTGGATGCACCTCATTACCCCTTGTTACTTGATTCAAAGACCCGCTCCTTTTATGAGCAACAGGGCTGGCCGCTTGATAAATGGCTGCAAAAAGGGATTGAAATGGATAACACCGTGATGGGGAACTTTCCTGGAGTAACCTTCGGGATTCACCTTTGACGGGGCAACCAGGGCAGCCGGTGGCTGACCGAAGGCGGATATGATCTCATCGCCAAACCCATATTTCAGGGAATCCATGCGCGGCGGCTGTTGCTTGAATATGATGATGAGCGATCCGGTTCGTTTGAGCCGCTAAAAGATGTTCCCGACGACAAAATTGTCGTTCTGGGACTGGTGGCAACAAAAACCCCGCGCCGGGAGACGGTTGAAGACCTGGCGGTTAGAATCAAGGAAGCCAGCCAATATGTGCCCTTGGAGAGAATGGCACTGAGTCCTCAATGTGGGTTCTCGACTTCAATTCTTGGAAATCGCCTTTCTTTAGAAGACCAGAAGCGCAAATTGAAAGTTGTTGTCCAGACGGCCCGGAAGATATGGGGATGATTGTGATGGGCCTGGTCCGGACAAAGTTCCCCCCTTGATGCTGAACTTCATTCCCGGCAGCATTGAGTTCGCCAACAGGGCTCAATCTTACCGGTTGCGGGCCAAACCCACGTGAAAGACAATTTGCTGCCAGTAAAATTATCGCGACGCCAGTCCCTTGGCCCCGACAACTTCAATAAAGCGTGTATCGCAAACTAAATGGTTGAGGATGCCCGTCGTCGGACCGGCGGCAACCGCTCCCGGGCCGCACGCATTCTGGGCTTAACCCGCCAGGGACTGCTCAACAAGATCGCGCGCTATGAAATTGATCTGTAGCAAAGAATAAAGGGGAAGATGGGAACATAAATCATTTCAAACAGGCGAGGTGTTAAGATGATGTTCAAAAAAGTAGACCATGTGGAAATTGTTCCAAAGGACGCAGAACGCACCATTGATTTCTATGCCGACATTCTGGATTTTAAAATTAAAAACAGACATGAAGTAAAGAAGCCGCCCATGAAAGAAGTCATTTACTTAGAATTGGGCGATACAGTCATCGAGATTATCTCCGTTGATAATGCCGTGCCGAAGTCCGAAGAACTTTGGCAGATAGGATACCGGGGTATTGCACTCGAAGTGGAGAATATGGCCAAGGCTGTGGAATACCTGAAGGGCAAAGGTGTAGACATAGCCCTGGAGCCGGTAGATTTGGGGGATTCATTGCGGGGCGAGATAAGAGATCCTGATGGACTCATTATTGAGCTCCGGCAGTGGAAATAAAACCAAGGAAAGCCGTCTAATGATTAAAAGCTTAAATCTTGATCATTAAATAGTAAAAGCTATCTTAAAAATAGTAGATCACGGTTTTAGGTTGGCCGGTTTAGCCAGCCGAAGGTCCCAGTGAAACGGGATTGAGCCGGTTGAGCCCTTTGAAATCGGAAATATGTCTGATTTCATTTTTTACGGGCAAACGGGCAAACGGGCCAACAGTCTCAACCCATATCATGTGAGCATTTTTAGTCGACGTGTAACGCCGCCATGGACACTTATACACATGTTTGAGATGGATTCTAGTTCACGGCCAGGGCCTGCCTAACAGTACCCGCCAAATCCTGCATCACAAGCGGTTTCATTAGGAAGGATCGAATGCCCATATCGGAGGCCTGTCGCCGGGTAAATTTTTCGCTGTAGCCTGTGCAAAGAATGATTGGAATATCGGCGCGGATATCCATCAGTTTTTCTGCTAATTTTTCACCGGTCATGTTCGGCATGACAATATCGGTTATCACCAGGTCGAAGCGATTGGGCTGCACCTTGAAAAGTTCCAGAGCCTCGATACTGCTTGTTCGCGCGGCCACGGTATATCCCAGACGTTCCAGCATTTGTTTTCCGATTTCGACCAGCGGCTGCTCATCGTCCACCAGAAGAATGCGTTCATGCCCCATCGGCAGCGCTGTTGATTCAACTTCATCCACTGTTACGTTTCGTTGTATGATAGGCAGATACACATGAAATGTTGAACCTTTACCAACTTCGCTCTCTACAGTTATGGCACCGTTTTGGGATTTGATAATTCCTTGAACCACCGCTAACCCGAGACCGGTTCCTTCACCTTTTACCTTTGTTGTAAAGTAAGGTTCGAAAATCCGCTCTTGAGCTTCCGGATGGATCCCATGCCCGGTATCCCTGACGCTCAATTTGAGATGAGGACCCGGTTTGAGTTCCGGATGCCTGGCGGCAGCATTTTGATCCAATTCTATATTGCTCAGGCTGATTTCCAGCACACCGTCTTTTTCATCGATTGCATGCGCAGCGTTGGTGCACAGGTTCATCAGCACCTGGTGGATTTGAGTCGGATCGGCTTCGATAATCCCGGTATTTTTTTCAATTTTCTGTTGAATAGCAATCGTGGTGGGAAGAGAAACCCGCAGCATTTTTATGGCCTCTTTTACAATATGGGCAACCTGGATGGGCTTTCGTTCCTGTTTGCTCTGACGACTGAAGGCCAGAATTTGCTTAACCATGTCGCGAGCATGTTTGCTGGCACTAAAAATTTCTTTTAAATTTTGTCGGACCTCTTCATCAACATTACCATTCATCAGTATGAGCTCGGTATAACCGATGATAACGGAAAGAATATTGTTAAAATCATGGGCGATTCCGCCGGCCAGCGTTCCGATGGCTTCCATCTTGTGGGCTTGCTGAAGTTGATCCTCGAGTCTTTCTTTTTGTTCTTCCGCCCGCTTGCGATCAGTGATGTCATGAGCAACAACCGTAGCACCTTGCGGCATTCCATTTTCATCATATTCATATCTCGCATCTAAAAAGAGCCAGAATTCCCTGCCATCTTTGGCCCTGGCCTTGTACTCAACGGTCCTTGGGATTTGCTTGCCTTTAAAAAGTTTGTCCATTCTATCAAGAAAACGCTTTTGACTCTCTTCCGTTAAAAAATCCAGCGCACTCATATTGAGAAGCTCATTTTTGGTGTAACCGGTATATTCGCACATAACATCATTTACGCTGACTAATTTTCCTTTATTAAAATCAACTTTATAAATGCCGGTAGGCGCATGATTGACCAGTTGTCTGTATTTCTCTTCGCTCTCACTTAACGCCTTTTCTGCCTGCTTGCGCCCGGTAATATCGCGCGCAATACCTCGAAAACCGATCCGCCTGCCCTCTTCATCTGTAATTAAGGAAACCGAAGCATCCAAATGCCGTATAGAACCGTTTTTTTCAATGGCTTCCCAATCAAATCCTTTCGTTGGTTTCCCCGTATTGTAAACGTGGTTGAAGGTTTGATAGACGCTCCTTGCATTTTCCTTGTCCATAAACTGTCTATTGTTCATCCCCGCTAATTCAGATGGCGAATATCCCAGTATTCTGCACATAGAGTCGTTGAAGAACTTAAAATTTCCTTTGATATCGACTTCAAAATATCCATCTTCAATATTTTCCAGAATCGCGCGGTATTTTTCTTCACTTTGTCGTTGCGCTTTCTCCGACTGGTCCAGCCGGATTGCAACGTACACAAAGATATACCCTAATACAGGGGCAATAATAGCGGGAATTATTAAGCTCATGAGAATGCCGCGCATCCCGGCTTCCGCGATAATATACGAACTACCTGCGTATAACAAAAACGATAAAATAATCGCCACAGCTGTGGTTGCCAGGGTGGTTTTTAAAATACCCAGCTTTCTCATCCATCTAAGAATCATTCATTAACTCCCTAATTTTCAGATCTAAGCGGCGCCCCTCTGCTGTATCTAGAGCTGCAGACAACACCGTGGTGAGATTAAACTATGCAAAAAGCATGCTATTAATAGGTCGGTGAAAACATTCCAGGATGAAACCTAAAATGCTGATAAAATTATAATTAATTTTGCACGCATTATCGGCTGTCAAGTCGGATTTCTTGAGTATAATATGGAAATTTGACGCATGCGGGGAAAAAAGGAGGCGAAAGCGGCAAAAATATGCCGGACTTTATTTTTTTGAGCACAGTCCTCAGCACGCCCGGTGGAATTCAGCGTAGCTGACCCCGCCGGTATGCGAAGATTCCACAGGGGAACTCATCACTCAGCACTCTCTTTTGCGCCTAGCTCCCAACAAACTTCGCTTCGACCCAGCCCTGGTTGTAATAGTCCTCCGGCAAATAGGTGAGCTTGTTTCCGTTGAGCTGCTTCATGAAAACCTGGTCAAACTGGATGAAAAACGTCGGCTGGGTTTCATCTTTGGGAATGGCAACCAGATCCGGCGGCTGAAGAAAGGCGCTTGATTTAAAAGAACCTTTCTTCCAGCTAAAGGTTTGCTGCTTGGGCATACGCTTGTAGTCATGTTTAGCACCACCGGATTCCACACCGGATAACACGGTAAAATAATATCCTTTATAGGGTTTGAGCTTAAAACCAAAGCGTTCGCGCCCGCCAGGATCTGAATGGGCCACCTCCGGGTTGATTAGCCCTATGGGTTTTTTCTTTTTGCGGTCATACAGGTAAAACAGTCCGGCGAGATCATCCCCATATTTTGTTCGATCCTTGCGGCGGGCCCGGGCAATGTTTTTGAGGGTATTGACAATTTCCCGGTGGTTTTCGATCTCTTTTTTAAATTTTGTGTAGCCGGCTTCATTTACCGGGCGCTGCTTAATATCGAAATTAATGGTTTTCTTAATTTTTTGACCGGTTAC
>JAUVTR010000164.1 GCA_030601425.1 Desulfobacterales bacterium | reverse complement strand
CGGCTGCGGAACATTTCCACCGTAATGGCGAGCAGGACACCGGTGGCGTAATAGCCGAAAATACTCGTGAAATGCCAGCTGCTGTCGTCAACCTGGAACCAGCGGATAAAAACCATGATCAGCATCATCATGGTCAGATAGCCGCTAACCAGGATGAAGTGCTTCAGCCAGCGACCGCGGTCCTCTCCGCATTGCCGCCAGCGCTGCTGGGTTAAAAAGTTAAGGACAAAGGCTTTGGCTTCGGTAATATAAAGCCACAACGGCACCTTGGTGTCGCTCATGATAAAGCGATACATTCTAAATGCGTTTGACAGCAGGAAAGCCGACAGGAGGGCGGCCATTACCAAATCGCCGATTTCAATCCACAAAACCGGTGCGAAGGAATTGACGGAAACATGATCGGTGACCACCGGCCCATGGAACAGACCGAAGAGAAGAATGATGCCGAGGGCCACCGCAATTAGGGCACCGATTTCCCAAGCCTCGGAGAGATAAAACCGCCTGGCGAGCCCGGTCCAGTCGTACTGAGCGGTCAGCCAGCGGCGGGTTGCCATCATCGTCTCGGCCGGCTCGGCCCCCCGCGGACAGTCCTTATTGCAGTCACCGCAGTAGTAGCACAGCCAGGGTTCGGTCGACTTGAGCAATTTGTCCTTCAACCCCAGCTGAATATAGCGATATATCTTGCGTGGAAACGGATTCGTTCCGCTGGACAGGGGACACGAGGCACTGCAGGTGCCACACTGCATGCAGATCTCTATATCTTTGGCACCGAATTTGGCCAGCTCGCGATAAAGTTCGGGATCAACACGGTTACTCAACATTAAAGACCACTCCCCTTTGATTCGGATTGATAAATAGTTCTTCCTTTTCCAGTTCCAGAATGAAATTTTTTAAATCACAAATCACAAAACTCAAATTACAAATGGTTCGACGGGCTCACCACTCTGAGCCTGGTCGAAGGGTAAATCCCAATGACCCCGCTTTACTTAGATACCCAGTTCAACTTTTTTAATATATTGGAACACGACACTATTCATCCTCGGCCAAAGGGCGCTCATCGGCTTCGGTCAATGTGCGGACCAGCTCAATGAGTTCCTCGGCCTCCAAAGGTTTCTCTAAATAGGCACCAGGATCAGGGCCGACTTTTTGCCGGGGTGTGCCCTGAAATTTCTGGTAGAATGAAAAGGTTTTTTTGTCGATGGTTGACACCATGATCACCGGAACATTCTTGAGGTCTTCATGCTCTTGGAGCTCTCGATACATTTGAATACCGCTTTCCTTGGGCATGGTTACATCAAGGATGATCAGGGCAGGCTTTTCTCGTACGGCCTTTTGCATGCCCTCGTCTTTATCACCTGCATCAATGGGCTCATAACCGCAGTTGCCCAGCAAATTACATAGGAAAATCCGCATTTCCAACTCATCATCAACGATCAGGATTTTCTTTTTGTCTAGATCTATAGACAATATGACCTCTTCTATGCCTCAGTGAATCAGTTGAAAAAAGATGGCGTAGCTAGTCTAAAGATAAAGTGTCTTCATAAAAGAGCATAGAACGTGCCAACCTGGGGGAATAAAGATTATTTGAAGTTATTACAGTGGGTTATCGAGCAGCCAGCCAGATGAAATATTCTCTTTAGTCGGATCATGTTGCATTAAATGCAACATTATAGATGTCCGAACCATCCATAAAATCATATAAGGGGTTGAATTTTAATCAATAATGAATGTTGCACAATATTTAATGCAACATATTGTAGTATTTAGTTAACACGGGAAAGTAGATTAATGATGCGATGAATGGATGGAAGGATCGTGAAAAACGCTAACTCAATCCAAAAGGCTGTACTTTTTCATCTTGCGCCACAGAGTGGTTCGGTCCATGCCCAAGGCGCGAGCAGTTTGTTTGCGATGCCATTTGTATTGTTGAAGTGTGGCAAGAAGTTTATCACGTTCTTTATTCTCTGACGAAAAACCATGCTCGGCAGTGGCCCTTGGAACCTTTTTGCGAGCTACCGGTCTTGCCTGGAGATACTCAGGTAAATCAGTTGGCTGGATCGTATCTTCCTGACTGATAATGAGTGCGTGTTCCAGAATGTTTTCAAGCTCTCTGACGTTTCCCGGATAATGATAGTTAAGCAGAATCTCCATCACCTTCTGGGGAATCTCCGGTGTTTGAATGTCTTTGGCCGCACGAAACTGCCTTAATACGTGACTGATCAGCAGGGGTAGATCCATCCGGCGATCTTTAAGCTCCGGTAGTTCAATCCTGAAAACGTTTAGTCGATAATAAAGATCTTCCCTGAAAAGTTGTTTTTCTACAAGTTTCTCTAAGGTACGATTTGAAGCGGATATGATGCGCACGTTGACTTTAAGCGTGTGTCCACTACCCAGACGATAAAATTCTTTATCTTCCAATACGCGCAAAAGCTTCGCCTGAAGTGGCAGCGGAAGATCGCCGATTTCATCTAAAAAAATGGTGCCGCCGTCTGCCTCCTGGAAGCGGCCGGACTTGTCCTTATGCGCCCCGGTAAAAGCGCCTTTAACATAGCCGAACATTTCCGATTCAAGCAAGTTGTCCGGGATGGCTGCGCAGTTTACCTTAACCAGTGGTTTGTCATTCCGGGGACTGGCAGAATGAATAACTTTGGCGAGTAGATCCTTGCCGGTACCGGTGGCGCCCTCAATGAGTATCGTGGCATCGGTGGTTGCGATCACATTGATCATTTCGAAAATCTTCTGCATAGCCGGGCTTTTGCCGATCATATCGTGGTAGGTGTAACGATTCTTAATGGCCTGATCGAGTTGCTGGACCAGTGTAAGGTCATGAAAAGTAGTCAGGCCCCCCACCACCGTTCCTTTCTCATTTCGCAGCGCCATATAGTTGGCTCGGATCGGAATCGTCACACCGTCCCGGGTGGTCATTTTCCCGCGGCGGCTGCCGCGGGATACACCATCAACGATGGTCTCTTTTAGCAAACACACTTCCTGGGCTTCATCGGTTTCGAATATTATCGTACAGGGTTCGCCCAGAACCTCCCGGCGATTATAGCCGGAAATCTTTTCGGCCTCGGTATTAAAAAAGGTAATATGACCGCTTCGGTCGACTGTGAAGATACCCACATTGAGGTTGTCGAGGATTATTTTCAGGCTGCGCTCCTCATAATGAATGCGGTCAATGAGATCGACAATGGGAGAGTGATCCTGCAGGATCGTCATACATCCGACGATTTGATGGTCGGGTCCGAATACCGTTGTAGCTTTGCGAGTAACCAGGTGGCTGACATCATCTTCATCCTGAATCCGAATGATCGGCTCATCTATGCTTAGATCTCTAGGGACTTTAAAGGGACATTTCGCCAAGCAAGGAACGCCCACAAAAACTTCTCGGCAATCCTTCCCGATTGCCTCCGTGTCTTTTAGCCCAACAAGTGCTTGGGCGTTAAGATTCATCGATGATATCTTGCGGTGCATATCGACTGTGAAAGCGCCGATATTTAATTCATCCAAAATCTGCAACCATTGGTCGCACGAGATTTTGTCTGCATGTTTCGCATTTATTAAATCCATAATTATTGATGGTCTCGTAAAAAGCTAGAAAAACAAACTTTTTCCAAGAGTGTTTTGTATTTGGTGTTTAGTGTTTAGATTAAACGATTTTTCTCATCTGTCTTTATTTTAGCTGGAAACCGGCAGCTCGAGCGTAAAGGTCGCACCCTCTCCTGGATGGCTTTCAACATTAACGGCGCCTTTGTGCCGCTCCATAATACCGTAAACAGTCGACAAACCCAGTCCCACGCCATATGCTTGACTTTTGGTCGTAAAAAAGGGTTCAAAAATATACGGAAGATCAGCCGGGGCAATACCCTCTCCCGAGTCTTTTACCGTAATCACGACCAAACGTTTTCCGGCCTCGCAGTGACCTTCCAGGGTTAAGGTTCCGCCTCCTGGCATGGCGTCGATCGCGTTGAATATGAGATTGATGATACATTGCTGTAGCTGGTTGAAATCGCCTTTTACAGGAGGGAGATTCATTTGGATGTTTGACTCAAGGCCTATGTTGCTTAGTTCTAACTTGTGCCGGCTCAAGAGAATACATCGGTTTATGAGCTCTTCAATCCGGACCTCCCCGAATGCAGGCGGGGATGTGCGAGAAAAATTGAGCAGGTTGGCAACGATCTGTGAACATCGCTCAATTTCATTTTCAGCCAGTTCCAGATAATGTTGAAACTTCTGCGTTTGATCTTCATCCAGCTGATCCTCGTCCAGGATGCGAAGCATGAGGCGTAGATAATTTAAAATTCCCGATAACGGATTGTTGATCTCATGAACAACACTGGCAGCCAGTCGTCCCAAAGACATCATTTTGTCTTGATGCAGGATACGGGCCTGATCGGCCATTTCGCGCTCAAGTTTACGAATATCTCCAAGATCCCTTATAAAGCAGACGAGTCCGCTTTCGCTCCCTTCATCAAACAAAATTGTAGCAGATACCTGAACCGGGATGTGGCGACCGGCTTTACCCCGCATGATAGTCTCATAGATGATAAGCTGATTTTTACCGCCATATTTATCGCTTGCCAGGTTTTGCTTGAGTCGGGCTGCTTCTTTTGCTGAAAAGAATTGAGCAAAAGTCATTTTCTGCAAAACTTCCTTTTTTAAATAGCCGACTATTTGCTCCATGCTTTGATTATAGGTAACTACCGTATCCGTGTCATCGCAGCCTAAAATACCATCCATTGAGCTTTCGATGAGATTCTTTTGATAGGAGAATGTTTTCAAAAGTTCCTGGCTGGTTTCGGCCTTTTCCTTTTCGAGCAACGCCGTATAATCTTTAAGCTGTTTGCGCGAGGTGTAACGGTCCTTGGCACGATTCAAAGCCAGATAAAGGGCGTCATCGCTGATCGGCTTGGTGATGAAGTCAGAAGCATCAAGCTGCAGGGCACGGATTGCAAGATCCATCTCGCCAAAAGCAGTGGCGACAATAACTTCGATATCAGAGTCATTCGCTTTAAGGGTTTCCAGCACCTGGAGTCCGTCCATGCCCGGCATGCGTATGTCTGTGATGACGATCTGCGGCAACAATTCTTCACAGAGTTGAATCCCGGCTTTTCCATCCTCTGCGGCCGCCACCTTATACCCTCCGTCTTCTAAAGCCAAGGTCATGACTTCTCGGATATCTTCTTCGTCATCGATTACGACGATTTTCCAATCGGAGGCAGTGGACATAAAGAATCCTTACGGGTGGTATTGATTAACCGCTTTTCTTGAGGCATGTTGGAATTTATTTACTTTATTTATAAAGTGGATTTGAAAGCGGTGCAACACTTTTTGCAATCCGACCCTACAGATATCCAGATGTGTGTATCAGGTTGCAATATATTGTAATGAGATGCAAATAGTGGATTCTATGTGAGTTTAAACGGCATCGACCATTTTGAATGGCAACACCCGATAACTGTTGGATATTCGGAGGGACCTTAGCAGGCAGATGCTCTGGCTGCAGTCTGATTGTCGCTATCCAGATTTCCTTTTCTTTTTGTTAAGAAATGGATGGGACATGCGGTGCGAAATTTGCAGTATATTTCCGGATCCCGACAATGCATGCATTCTTCGCACATATAGACATTATGCTTTAAGCAGGCATAACTGGTTTCTCTATCCGGGTGATTTATGCAATGTTCCATATTCATTGATCCAGGTTCAGGTCTTTGGCCCATTTCTGCTTTGTTATGATGCAATATAAGCTGGCCGTCAAAAAGGTGATGACCAACCCCATATGAAAGAGATCCAGAAAAATAATAAATTCGGGAGAAAACATGCTGCCTTTAAGGTTTCTTACCACCAGAAATACCCCGGATATCACCAATCCTGCAAGAATTGCTCCTCTAACGTATCCGGCAATTGTGATTTTTTTTCTTTTGGGATTTGAAACCAGATAATCGACGATGACATAAGTGAACAGGGCAAGAAACAAAATTGCCGCCAGGTAATGAATATAATGGGTTACGTAAAACTGGGCCAGCCAGCCCAATCCGGGTATATCGGCAATGTAATAGCGTTTAAAAACGGGCATCTGGCCGAAACCGGTAAGGGTCAAGAAAATAATGGTTAGCAGGTAGACATAACGGACAGCACCGTATTGTCGTTTTGATGGTTCAGATGCGTTCCCTCTCATTTTGTCCGGCTCCTTGTTGGCTGCTTTTTGTTAGTTTGTAAAATTTTCCCGCCGCTGCGGCGATTCCGGCCACAGGGGCCAGGATCATTGCAGTGGCCAGGTTGTTGGCCTGGGCCATGGTGTCTTTTACCGGTTTGAGGTGGGGTTTTCCCTTACCTTTTTCAATGGCCTTATTGAGCTCTTCAAACGGTACCGGCGAAACATAAATCGTGTTGGTTCCGCCGTTTTCTTTTTCACCATAGATATAACCGTTTATTTCTTTGGCCAGCGCATGGGCTTTTTTGATGATTTCATCACGCGGCCCGATGGTTTGGACATCTTCAGGGCAGGCCTCAATGCAGGCCGGCAGCTCCCCTTCGGCGATGCGGTTGTAACAGCGATCGCACTTGTACATCACCCCGTTTCCGGCAAGTGACGGCAAAACATCAAGATACAGGCCGGTACCTGTTTGGCGCTGGGGAATATGCCAGGGGCACACCTTGCGGCATTTAGAGCCTCCCAGGCAAAGATCGGAATCGATCCTGGAGATGCCGTTTTCCAGCTGGCGTGCAGCTCCCCAGGGACAAAGCTTGACACAGGGGGGGTTAACACAGTGCATGCAGCGCCGTGGAATCGTCAGTTCAGTCTCTTCTCCGTTGATATTAACGGTGGCATGCTGGATAAAGAGCCAGTTATAAGGGGTCAGACGGTCGGTAACATCCTGTTTTTCTGACCAATCTTCAACCGGTACCCGATTGGGGTACATTTTGGGAAAGGGTTTTTGGGGGTTTGGGTATTGATCGGCGTTGGTCTCGCTGCAAGCTTCCACGCAAGCTTCGCAGCCGATGCATTTGCGGATATCAAATAAAGTAGCAAGTTGATTTTTTTCCTCCGCCCTGGCGGCTGCGGCGGCTCCCGGAATACTGCTTGCAGCCAGGCCGGCTGCGGCGGCCATTCCCCCTCTTAAGAAAGTTCTTCTTGATATTTCTTGCCCCAATTTGGCCTCCTTATCTGAACAAAAATAGTCGGTGAATCTGTAATGCGTCTCCGTTTGTTCCCCTTAAAGAACCAGGGGTTCTAAATCGGTTACAAAAAAAATGCCGGCATGCATAACTCGTTTTTCGGTCAGAGTTATTCACACCACCTCAAAAAAGTTTAATTTTTTATAAGCTTTATCAACCTGATAGTTGAGTTGCCTGCTCTGCGAGCAAGGTTTTAAATCGATCCAATGTAATCGGATAGGGTTGAATCGGAATTCCCATCCAATCAGAATATTCCAAAAATTTCTCCGGCTTTTCCGCCATATATTTTTCAAGGTATCCAATTCCATCAAGAACAATTGCGCCTCCTGTATGGCGGGGAAAATTCTCATTTGCCAGGCCTTTGTCCCATCCTTTGAAGACATTATGACGAAATTTGATCCAGCCCGGTGTCATCCACCAGACTTTTTCGCTACCGGCGATTTCTTGAGCAATTTCTTTCCGTTGTGCTTCGCTGGCGATCATGTCCATGCAATGGGTGGCCTGGATTCGAGTAACTCCCTTACCCTGTTCTGCTATGATGGTCTGCATGGTGCGGGTGGGTTCATCGGCATTGACGTAACAGAACTTGCCGCCATAAACCACCAGCACCTTATCTACCTTTTCTTTGGCCGTGTTAATCTGCTGATTGAGCTGGCGTTCCAGCTCACGGATATCCTCATGCAGCCCGGGTGTCGTAAAAAATAAATGAGCGGTATCCAGAAACCCTTCTTCTCTTAGGTATTTCAGCTCGAGGCTCAGCGTCCCGCAGGATACAATTGCTATATCTGAAAAGGATATATTATCCATAAT
>JAUVTR010000246.1 GCA_030601425.1 Desulfobacterales bacterium | reverse complement strand
ATGAGAATACAAATGAGAAATATTCTTTGTGCCACGGACTTTTCCGATTTTTCCAATCATACGATACCCTATGGCGTTGCCCTGGCCAAAGAGTTCGATGCCAAGCTCTATATTTGTCACGTAATCGACCTGTCCGCGATTGCCATTTACGGCGAGTTTCAGCTGAATCCGGTCGATCAGCAAAACCGGATTAAAAAGGAAGCCGGCGAGCAGCTGGACCGGTTAATCGGTGAACAGCCGGTGAAGTGGGAGCCCCTAATTACAGTCGGCCATACAGCCGATGAAGTATCCCGTCTGGTTGAAGAAAAAGAAATTGATCTGGTCATCGCCGCCACCCGCGGCCGCTCCGGCCTTAAGCGTTTAATTTTGGGTTCGGTAACCGAGCGCCTGATGCGGGTTCTTTCATGCCCTTTGCTGGTCGTAAACAGCCCGGAGCACAAATTTGTCAATCCTATCAGCCAGGAGATACGCCTTAAACGTATCCTGGTCGGATGCGATTTCTCGCCTGATTCCGACCTGGCATTTCAACATGCATTAAGCCTGGCACAGGAATTTGAGGCCGACCTGCATCTGGCTCACGTAGTTGAGCCCTCGGTGGCCAACGAACTGCTTAAACCGGACAAATCACTCAGTGAAGAAATTAAGAAGGGACCGCACAGCCGTCTGACGGAAAAACTCATTGCCATGGTACCCGAAGAGGCTCGCAACTGGTGTACTCCGCAAACCCGTATTTTGGAGGGCCAGCCCTATGAAGAGCTGGGACGGTATGCCAAAGCCGAAGATATGGACATGATTGTTTTAGGGGTTCGAGGGCACGGGCTGGTAAAAACGCTTCTTTTGGGATCGACCACAGACCGGGTGGCGCGCCAGGCCCCCTGTCCTGTTCTTTCGGTGAGCACCAAAGCTCGAGAATGAAACCTCGAAGAAATTCGAGATTTTCAATGGGTTGGAAAACTCCGAGACGTTCGATCATCTTCAACCACCTTACCGTCTGAAACCCGCATGATTCTGCGGGCATAGTGCGCACACTCCGGACTGTGGGTAACCATGATGATGGTCATGCCATCTGTATTGAGGCGTTGGAGCAATTTCATGATCTCAGCCGAAGTTTTGGTATCGAGATTGCCGGTGGGTTCGTCTGCCAGCAAAACCGGCGGTTCGTTGACAACCGCCCGGGCAATTGCCACGCGTTCTTTTTCTCCGCCTGAAATCTGGTTCGGCAAACGATCCGCTTTATCCAGCAACCCGACCTGGGATAAGGCATTTTCAACCAGGGCCCGCTTGTGTTTTCGGCTGGCCTTAATGATCGTCAGAGGCAGCATGACATTTTCGAAAACCGTGAGATAGGGCACCAGGTGAAAACTCTGGAATATGAAACCGAGAAATTCTCTGCGGAAATCCGCCTGTTTCTCCTGGGTTAAGCTATAGACGTCGATATCATCAACTACAAACCTGCCGGATGTCGGGGTGTTCATGGCTCCCATTATAGACAACAGCGTGGATTTACCGGCGCCGGATTCTCCCATAACGCCGATAAATTCACCGGACTCAATTTGAAAACTGATATCGGAAACAGCCGTAACAGCTGCCTCCCCATTGCCGTATGTCTTATTAAGATTTTCTGCCGTAATGTAACTCATAGATCACCTCATACTTCAATTCCGAAGCACGAATATCGAAAATCGAAACAAATCCGAATATCATAATAAATAAAGGTAAGTTTAGATTACCGATGATAACGCCTATAAAGCCCTGAGGGCTTCATTGGGATCAAGCCGCGAAGCGATGAAAGCCGGATAGGCACTCGAAACCAGGCCGATTAACAGCGCTAAAATGAATGCCCCGGCGGCCAATTCGAAATCAAAGGGCACAGACCCGGAGTGACCTTCAATAAAATAACGTACTGCGACTTTGGTGACTCCCCAGCCCAACAAATATCCGACGATGCCGGCCAATCCTGAAACAATGGCTGCCTCCCAAAGTACGATTTCCATAACATGGCGTTTGCGAAAGCCGATGGCACGAAAAATCCCGATTTCATCAGTACGCTCTCTGACACTGCCCATCATGGTCACCAGAACAACGAGACTGCCGATCAGCAGGATCACGCCGGAGATACCATAGGAAAATTTCTTAAAATGTCCCAGGGTCTCCATGCGGCCTTTGACCACCTGTTGGATCGCCATCACCTTGGCACCCGGAAGCGCATCGGAGATCTGCTCCACCATGGCCTCAATAGGGCAGTCCTGGCAAAGAGCAGCCACCTCGGCCATTGAAACCCGTCCGCCTTTGTCAAACAGCGACTGCGCGGTGGTCAAGCGGGTAAATACCAGTTGATCGTCCTGGGACCCGGTAGGCTTCAAAATTCCCGAAACGATAAACCGTCGATCTTTGATCATAAGGCGGTCTGCCACATTCAGATTCAGAATGCGAGCCGCCTCGGCACCTAACATGACACCCTTATCATCGGGCACCTTTCCCTTAATCTGCCACCAGGGCTTTAAAATAGCTGATGCTTTGAAATCGACACCCGCTAACAGAACCTTATGCGAGTCCACCTTGACGACTCCCAGCACCAAAGGACCCAGGGCTGCGATATTGCGAGCGTTTTTAATAGAACTCACCCGCGCCAGCTCTTCCTGGCGGATTTCTTCCATCTCAAAGGACACGCCGCCCAGTGAAAGTCCTCCATAGGTAAGGGGCAAATTCTCGGTCCGGGGAACAATCAGAATATTGGCGCCATACTTTTCAAGTTTATGATTGATATCGTTGGTCATGGCATCAACAAAGCTGATGATTCCGACAATCGTGGAGACCCCGATAACCAGCCCGGCCAGAACAAAGGATGCTTTACCTTTGCGCCGGATCAGGTTTTTAAATGAGATATGTTTAAGCGTCATGACTAAACCTTTCCAGAAAAATTGAAATACTGCCGGCCATCCAGAATATCTTTTACCTCAATGATGACTTTCCCATTTTCGATTTTGCGGTTTAACGGCGCCGGGTTGCATCCGCCTTTGACTTCATTGACTAAAACCGAAGCAAATTTACGGCCGCAGTTACGGCAGACCATATAATCACCTTCCTGATAATAGCCTTTACCCGCCGGCCAGCAGACATCACAGGCATCAAAAGCAGCCCGGATGATGCCGTCGGAGCTTTTGAGAACAAAGTATTTAATTTTGAAATCAGCGGTCACATGTTGAAAGTGCCGGGCCTTGCCGTCTTCAAAAAGCGTTGCCGGAAGGCTGACCTGAGTGGGCGTATTTTCAGATGAAAATGACGCGGCCACAGGTGCGGTTTCGGACCGATCATAGCTGACGAAGTATATCCCGCCACCCACGATGAACAGGGAGCATACAATTGCAACGATCAGCGGCAAACGTCCTTTTTTCCCGGTACCCAGAACGACATCTTTTTTGGCCTGCCGTTTTTCAATGGTCACTTTTCTGCTTTGGAAAGTGTCTAATTGATTACCTTTTTTTGATTTAAGGTTTGGCTTCTTTCTTTTTGACATGATGCACTTCTCCTTCATTACTTATTATCTAAAATTTTTATATTGTTAGCTTTTCTGTGAAATTGTGCGCAGATCAAAGATCCAGGAGCGCAAGGATCATCGACAATAAGCTTCTATCCGGCTCTGACAAAAATTATTTGAATTTAGCATTTTCGAAATAAAATTAAGATCATGCTAAGCCCCTAACTTATCCATTACGCAACGTGAGAATAAATTAACGATACAATCAGATGAAACCGGAGCTAAGCCAATAGATAAGGATGAACCCCGCACTAATCGGGTTCAACACAGAATAGAGAGGGTTTGTAGGTATATGGGTGGAGTTTTGTTTATTTGACCTGCATTGAATTGTCGGTCTGATTGAGTTGCTCGGAGAAAGTCTGTTTCAATATTGCTTGAGAGAAATCCAACACCTGCCGGATCGGGGGCCACAGTCGGGTGGCTCGTCATTGAACATTCAGGTATCTTGATCTCAGGCGTCCCGGCCATTTCACAGGTGTTTTTCATGATCCCGAAACAACAATTCGGCGCTGCAAGACCTGCTGAACCCATCGAGGCATGCTGATGGGCCTTCGCCATCTCATAGGCGCATTTAGCTGCGCAATCGGAATAACCGAAAGCTCCTGATAATAGTACTGTAACGCTGAGCAGAAATATTAATGTTATGGCGAAAGATTTTTTCATATTTAGATTAATGATTCCTAGTATTTTAGTATAGTATAGAAGGGGTATTTTTATGTCAAGGGGATTTTTGATGAACGTTTTGATCTGGTACCTGGATTTTGCACGAGTCGGAGGCTTTCATATTCTCATTAGTTTTCATGCAAGATTCAGGTGGTATGTCGTTCTACATGCAAAGCGCTTTACAAGCCAAGGGATCATATATATATTTACGGAAACAATTACTAGGTGTTATAACGAAAATTGTCCAAATAAAAGAAGATTGCAGTTTAAACTTTTGACCCCAATACAATCAGAAAGGGAAAAAAATGAGTTACGATTTTAATGTAGACGAAGTTTTTGAAATGGCCGAACAGATGGAGCGCAATGGCGCCAAGTTTTATCGCGATGCCGCTGAAACGGCTGCGGATCCTTCAAATAAAGAGATGTTAATCGGTCTTTCAGAAATGGAGGAGGCTCACGAGAAAATCTTTGAGTCCATGCGGGCTGACCTGACGGCAGCGGAAAAAACATCAACGGTTTTTGACCCCTCCGGTGAGGCATCTCTTTATCTTCGCGCCCTTGTGGACAGCCGTGTTTTTTTTAAAAAGGAAATCGATGTGAGATCCATGGTAGAGATTCTCAAATCGGCAATAGAAGCTGAAAAGGACTCCATTGTGTTTTATTTGGGAATGAAAGAGGCCGTCCCGAAAAATTTGGGCAGCGATCGCATTGAGGCCATTATCAAAGAAGAGATGGGGCACATTCGGGTGCTGAGTAAGGAACTGGTCGCTCAGACCAGCTAGTGTGGTGTCCTATATTTAATTTATAAAACACGGTTTTATTTTAGATGTCAGGTGCCATGAAGATACAGAGGACAGAGCACAGAAAACAGATGACAGACGACAAATAGCAGACTGTTTTCTGTCATCTGACTTCTGTCATCTGACACCTGACACCATAGACATTGTGTTGTTTATAGAACTCAACTGGGCTAAAATATACCTCACGACTTTTGTAACATATTTGTGGGACATGACGCTATATATCTTTGCCATGTTCGGCCAGGTTTTCAATACCCTGACGATCCAGCAGTGTGATCTTGGGGCCTTCAACGCGAATCAAATTTTGTCCGGACAGTTTGGCAAAAATTCGGGATAGGGTTTCCGGAATCGTGCCCAGGAGG
>JAUVTR010000130.1 GCA_030601425.1 Desulfobacterales bacterium | reverse complement strand
TAGAACGAGCATGTGAATCCTGACCTCTTGGTTGATTTAAAAACGAAGTTTTCAGGCTAAATCGAGTAGGTGCTTAAAATTAATTACATAATCCAAGATAAGTCAAGGTATTTCACGCGAAATCAAAGGGTAAGCCGCTATGTGAATGATTATTAAGAATATCACATCCTTAACTGGATTGCAAATTCTGGGGCGTGCATCGACTTCAGGGAACTGTTAAGAATTGGCCGGGGTTGGCGGAGTCATGTTGATTTTAGATTTTGGTATTTAGATTGCGGATTGTAAAAATTGGAACCCACTGGTGTAGCAGGTCAGTCTGTTCTTAAATCCAAAATCCGAAATCCAAAATCCAAATTGTGGATAGCTCCAGCACTCCAGCTTCTATCAAACAATGTGATCGCTTTCTCTCTGCGATTTGCCTCTGCCCTTTGCAAAGGCCAGCTTACCCGCCGGCAATCATCGGAATTAAAAAAACTTCGGCATCATCGGGGATGATTGTTTGTTCAAAATTGGGTCTGGATACATACTGCTCGTTGATGCGTACCACCGCATAGGGATGCGGATCGTCTAGTTCCTTCAGGAGGTCTGAAACCGTCATCCCATCGTGCCAGGGATGCTGTTTGCCGGCCACCTGAATCATGAATTAACTCCCTTTGCTTTGAGTAATTCCATAACTTCTGGAAAATCGATCCCCAGACGCTCGGCGGTTTTCTGGGTCGGGATACCGTCCGATGTCCATCCTCTGCGTTTATAGACGGCATCTTTTAGTTTTTCATACTGTTCTTCGCGAAATTTGCGCAGGATCGCCATTTTTTCGGTGGTACTTTTGCCGTCAATATCCACATTGTAGGTTTTGACAAGCTGGTTATCGTAGCGCTCTGCCCTGGATTCATATTCCTCCTCTGTGACAGGTCCGACAGCCCGGTATGGGATATCGTCCTGCTGGCGGCGGCCAAAACCCATTCGCAGGTTAAATATCCGCTGAAAGTTATAGACGGTTTCACTCATTTTAATCAGATCATCGGGACCCATCTCGTTGCCGGTAATGGCACTGAAGTAGTCCGCATACCATTGGACATGTTTTATCACTTTGGCCGGTTCGTCGGCATCTTTATTGTCTTCCGGTATAATGTCATTCCAGGGCAGTTTGCACAGGCCGCAAAGCCCGAACCATGTTCGAAACATGGGGAACCAGTGCAGCGCCTCGGCTTTCTGCTCGAAAGAGGGCATAAAGTTGTGTACCATATCCAGAAATATCAACCAGGCCTCATCGTGCTGGGGACCTTTTAGCGCCAGACCGTAGCCACCCTGCTGGGCTAAAGATTCTTTGGTCATGTATTCTGAGAACTCCAATCCCTTGGCTTCCATACCGATGTCTTGCATGATATCCGGATCCGCATTAAAATCTTTCGCAAAAATGGCTTTCATTTTGCGCACCCCCTGCCCGACAATTTGACCGAAGCCTTCTGCATTCGCCATTTGATGTACCAGCTCCAGGGCGCCGAGCCGGTTGCCGAAGCGAAGCTCCATACCGCCGGTATGGGTCTCGTTGATCAGTCCCATTTCAAAGCATTCCATGACAAAGGCGATGCCGGTGCCCACTGAAATCGTATCCAGACCGTACGCATCACAGTAAAAATTCATTTCAGCGACGGTGTGGGGATCAAAAATACCCAGATTGGAGCCGCATCCTGCGACGGTTTCATATTCCGGCCCGTCGACAAAAACCGCTTTGCCTTTATAGGGTCCGGTCAGCGGTACAAAACCCTTGATTCCGTGCGAGCAGGCGACAGTACAGCCCATCCAGCAGCCGTCAAAGCCCGGATCAAAAAGTCGTCGGTAAACTTCCTGGCCTAAATTGGGGGCCTGAGGGTGTTGGCCGTAACGAAAATTATGGGTGGGAAGCAAGTCGTGGTCGTTCATGATAGTGACCAGATGGATGGTACCGATTTTAGCCATTTCGTTTTGCTTGGGATCCAGTTCCACAATTTCGCGTGAATGCAATTTGGCCACATTTTTCAAGCGGGCTTTATCCGCCGGATTATTGGTGTCGGCGGTGACGTTGTTCCAGCAAGCCACCACCGCTTTCAATCCTTTGTCGGCAAAAACGGTCCCGACGCCTCCGCGGCCTGCTTGCTTGTAACGGGCGCGTTTGCGTTTGGGATCATACCAGGTAAAATTCAGGCATCCGATCAAAGTGTTTTTGGCCCCGGGGCCCGCTGAAACAACCGAGATGTTGCGGGGTTTTCCCTGGGCAAAGTGTTCGGTCAAAACTGCAGACAGTTCATAGGCGTTTTGCGGCAGACCACTGGTTTCAAAGATCTGAATTTTTTGATTGACGCCGTCGATAAAAACAACGATCTCTTTTGAGCTTTTGCCCTGGATTTCCAGGGCATCGAAACCCGAAAATTTGAGATACGGGCCGAAATAGCCGCCCACGTTGGAATCCATCACCGATGCGGTTGTCGGTGACAGGGTTGCGACAATACTTTTACCTGAACCCGGATAAATAGGAGTGCCGCCTAATGGACCGGCAGCAATGCACAGTGCATTTTCAGGATCATTCCACTTAGTGTTCGGCTGAACCGCATTCCAAAGCAGCCAGAGATTATATCCTTTGCCGCCGGTAAACGTTTTTTTGGTTTTTTCAGCGACCGGCTTAATGGCAATCTTGTGATCAGAAAGATTTAAATATAAGGTTTGATCGGTGTAGCCGTTTACAATATCCGGTCTTTTGTAATTTAGGGCTTTAACTTCCTTTAAATCGTAATCGGGCATGTCCTTACTCCTTTAAACCCAAATTGGGTTTGCCATAAATATTATTTGATTCGTTTCGCACAAAGTATCGGTGTTGAGAGCTGCTGGCTACTGGCATCTGGTCGCTGGTCTCTGGCTTCTTTTAAAGATTGCAAACTTCCTTTATACATTTAAGCCAATTCGCAATCAAGCCTCATTTTTCGTTAAATCGTCCATTTTAGTTGAATAGTTAAATCGTTGAATAGTCAATTAGTTATCGGATATTATCCTTTTTGACTATTTAACTAATCGACCATTTGACAAATTAAGCGGCGGCGGTGCGCCTCACTTGAGTGCTTCTTCACCCACAAATTTCCTGTAGGGCGAAAACTCTTCTAAAACCATTTGATCATCATCGGTGGTTTGATCCGCAATCATCCGGGCCACCATCTCTCCCGTACCCGGCCCCAGCATCAGGCCCTGGCCGCACATGCCCGTGGCGTGCAGCAAGCCGTTGACCTGCCGGTTCCACCCCACTACCGGGGATCCGTCCGGGGTCATCGGGTAAAGACCGCGCCAGGTTCTGCGCACCCTTAAGTTTTTCAATCGGGGAAGGAGGTGGACGATGCGGGCACACACCTGGGGAAGAAATACAGAGGTTTCGCCTTTTGCGGTTCCAATGATGGGCGGATCGGGCGTCATACAAAAAATCACCTGTCCGTGCAGATTTTGATAAAAATAAAAATTCTTGGATCCCGGCGCGGGACGGATGTCCACCACCATGCATCTAAAAAACGGCTTCACCGGTTCGGTGATGGCGCTCTCGTGGGAATCTGGAACCACCGGAATGTCGACACCCACGGTCCGGCCCAGTTCGGTTGAAAAAGGTCCGGCCGCATCAACGACTACCGGAGCCGCGTATCTGGTCTGATCGGTTTCCACGCCGATGACCCTGCCGTCTTTAACCTGGATTTTGCTGACGCGTTCCTTAAAGTGAAACGCCACACCCAGATCAACTGCCCTGCGATAAAAGGCGTTTACTGTCAATAAAGGCGAGATCGAGCCATCATCCGGTGAGAAGGTGCCCCCTCGCAATCCCTGGGGATTTATACCGGGTATAACCTGCTGTATTTCTTTTGGTCCCAGATAATCAATGTTGAGCCCGTATTTCTTCTGGACGGGCAGCAGCTTTTTTAGCATCGTTTCATCGGTTTTGCGGTAAACCGGAAAGGCATAGCCGCCTTTAAGCCATTCGATGTTGTCACCGTATAGTTTTTCCCAGCTCGTAAAAATTTCGAGAGAACGACTGCAGGTAAGGATTTTTCCCGGATCCGAATGGGTCGCCCGTATGCCGCCAATGGCGTGCTTATTTTCTCCCTGGCCCGGTGAAGGATGCATGTCGATCACCCGGGCCTTGATGCCCAGTTCGCCTAATGCCATGGCTGTCGGCACACCTACCGATCCGGCGCCGACAATGATAACCTCACTTGTCTTCAAGGTGGCCACCTCCGTGGGCTCCGGCCAGCATACCAATGGGAACCTCTACAAACAGAGGCCGATCGACTCTATCGGTGACCGTGCCAAGCTCAATACCTTCTTCTTTGAATATCCGCCAGATCATCGGCCGGCAAGTCTTTGAGCCGCAGGCCCCCATTCCGACCCGGGTTAAGGCTTTTAGCTGATTCATATCTCTGACGCCATTGCGGATGGCCGCTTTTATTTCCCCGGCCGTTATGCGTTCACAGCGACAGACAATGGCGACATCCGGTGGTAGTTCTTTCTCATAAATTGTGGAAGGCTCAATTTGTTTTTCCTGCACCCAGATTCCCATGGCCGCTTTGGCAACGTTTTTATCCACCTTAGCCTGTATCAATAACGTTCCCGGGTATTTGCGTCGGACCGATATTTTTTCCACCGGATAATATCCCAGGATCGCCCCGTCCACATCGGTAATCGGGATCTTCTGACCGACTTCAACCCGCTCGCGCCCGATTTCATAAGGCAAGGTAACCCATGGGTGCTCGGGATCGTCACGGTAATCGACCAGAATCATCGACAGACCCGGGCAAACGGCAACGCAGCTCCCGCAGCCGGTGCAGGCATCTAAATCCGTTATATAGGGCAAGCCGGTAATTTCGTCTTGCTCGGTCCGAATGGCGCCGACCGGGCATACCGATGTGCAGGGATTGCAGGGTACTTCCTGATAGCAGTGAAAAATCGGAAACACCCCCTGCTCCCGGACCGGGTGTTTGCGGCTAACTGCGGGACCGGGCTTGGATTTTAAAATGGTGGCTTTCTGATCCCACTCACTGGGAATTTCGCCGACCGGCAACCCGAGGGATTGTGCAATTTTCAAACCCTCGATCTTTCCGGTGAACATGGCCGCAGATGCTTCGGCGATTTCCCGGGCGTCTCCGGCACAAAAGGCATCCATCCCCCATTTCTTTGCTTTTATATAAAATTCGTTGACTTCGGCCAGGCCGACGGCGATCAGGACGGTATCCACTTCAAAGGTTTTATGCGTTTTGGGAACAACGTTCCAATCCGCGTCCAGCCGGGCAACCGTGACCAATTCCACCTTGTCTTTACCGCTGGCAGCCACGACGGTGTGATGGGTTAAAATCGGTACTCCCAGTCGCTTGAGTTTATCGGCATGGACTTTGTAGCCGCCCACCTGCGGCAAGGCTTCAATGAGTGCAACCACTTCGATGCCCGCCTGGATGGCGTGATAACCGGCGATCAAACCCACATTGCCACCGCCGACAATGAGCACTTTTTCAGAGGACTTTACCAGATCGCGATTGACGAGTGTCTGGAACGCGCCGGCCCCGTACACCCCTGGCAGGGTGTTTCCCGGAAACGATAGCATTTTTTCCCTGGCACCGGTGGCAATCAGCAGCTTTTGAGGCTTTATTTGCTTGTAGCGGCTGCTTTTAACACCTTTAACGGCACCGACGATTTTATCTGAAAAAACAGCGACCGCTGTGGTATTGAGCCAGATGTCAACGGATTCGAGTTTGTCAATCTCTTCTTCTAAAATGGTCGCGATCTCAAATCCCCGGGTTCCGGCGTAGGAATCTTCAACCGAACCAAAGAATTTGTGGGTTTGTAGCACAAGTTTTCCACCGGGACGGTCTTTATCATCGATGATTAAGGTGTCGACACCGAGCTTGCCGAGTTCGACCGCTGCTGCCAGACCGGCCGGCCCGGCGCCGATGACCAAAACTTCCACGTCTCTGGTAGCCACCGATTGGATTCGGGGTTCAACATCATCCTCCGGAAGTTTGGGAAGGCCTTCAACGCTTTTAATCTTCATTGCTTCCGCCAGGGGTGTCATGCACGATTTAACCGGCAGACCATCGGCGATTACCAGGCATTGAGAGCATTGGCCATTGGCGCAAAACATGCCCTGGGGGCTGTTATCTTTAGGATGGTGGCCGAAAATATGGATGCCGTTGGCAAACAGAGCCGAGGATATCATCTCGCCCTGGTACCCGGTCAGTTTTTTGCCATTCCAGGCAAACGTTACTTCTATATTTTCGCGAATTTCCAGAATCGGATGCTTGGTGATGCGTTTTAGGGCCATGGGGTGTGCTTTCAAAAATTAAGATGTCAGGTGTCAGTGTTCAGGTGTCAGGATCAACTACGCAAGAGCTGACACCTGAAACCTTTGTTAAGTCACTTTCTTTTCTGCCTGCTCTCTGCTTCTCATATACTGATTGAACCGGTGAACATGATCACGGGCCAGTCGGCGGGCATAGTCCGCCTGCCCTTTTTCCACCGCCTTTACAAGGTTGCAAAGATCTTGATAGTTTTCCTGCAACTCCGGTCCATCCATGGGAAGAAACTGATCATAATAACGATGGATGTTATCATGAACCGAGTGCAGTACGGATATATAAATCGGATTTTCAGCGATCCGTGCGAGGGTCATATGAATCTGTTTGTCAATTTCAATAAAGGCATCCCTTTGTGATGTGCCGCCCTCAATACATTTACGGGCCTTGGCCAGAAACTCTTTGAGACCTAATATGTCTGTATTGCTGCGTCTTCCGGCTGCACGGGCGGCGACGATGCCTTCGACATCTTCGCGAAATTCAGCCAGATGATTCAATGAGACCTTTTGAGACCGGATCAGCAACCCGAGACTTTCGCTGATCTGATCCGCATTTACGTCTTTGACCACCGAACCGCCGCCGACACCGAGTTTGATTTCGATTAAGCCCTTTTGTTCCAGAACCCGCAACGCTTCGCGCAATGTGCCGCGACTGATATTAAACATTTCCTTCAGCTGTCTTTCAGAAGGAAGGGTATCTCCGGTTTTGAGCCGGCCATCGAGGATAGCTTCCTGAATTTGTCCCACGACATCCTGAAAAATCTTGGTTTGCTTGGCGGTTTGGAACATGCGCGATCTTCCTTTCGTATTTAATGGATGATTGGGTTTTCCAAACCGGGTGCTTCGCACCCGGTTCCACCCGCAACGATTGGGGCACTTCGCGCCCCTGTCTTTTCCCGCCTATGGCGGTAAAATCCAAGCCACCCGCTGTGCGGGTGGTCGTTGACTCCAGTTCTTTTATCCGATCACGAACCGTTCCAAGCTCATTTTCAATCTCGCGTTGATAGTTTTTGAGAGATTCCAAACTTGAATCCTTTAGCTCTTTTTCTCTAAAATCACCGGATCCCCGGCAGCCGCAGGTGCAGATTTCCGCCAACACCTCCCCGCAATTTTCCAGGGCCTCTTCATCAATTGAATAAGGGATCCAGTAACCATTGCGTTCGCTTCTGACAAAACCGGCCTGGCGCAGAATTTTTAAATGCTGGGATACCGCTGCCGGCGTGACGCCCACCCGTTCGGCAATCTTTTTAGCTCCAAGTGGGCCCTCGGATTTTAACAGCTCGATTATTTTAACCCGGGTTTCAACCGCCAAAGCTTTAAACATTTCAGAAGGTTCTAAATTCATGGTATCCCGTTTCTAGAAAATTAAGTATTTTAGTATATACTTAAATAATACCGATTCGAAAATTTGTCAAGTCTTTTTTAGAATGAAAATCAGGCATCCATATTTTTGATCGCGCAAAAAAAACTTGACAACCCAAGACGACCGGTCTATTTTGTGATCAGATTTAAACTGCCTCAATAAGCATCAATCTCAAAGGAAATACTGCATGCTGCCCACCACCAAAGACAGAATCCTTGAAGCGGGTGCCGAAATTATCCATCAAAAAGGATATAACCATACGGGCATTCAGGAAATCCTGAATGCCGCCAATGTGCCTAAAGGATCTTTTTATAATTATTTCAAGAATAAAGAAGATTTTGGCCTTCAGATCATCGATCGTTTTCAGTGCCACTTTGACCGGATGGCCAAAGACATTTTAGAGGACACATCAATAGCACCGCTTAAACGTATCGACCGGTTTTTAAGCGCCTCTATGGATCATTTTCAGAGCACGGATTATACAGGCGGCTGCCCCATCGGCAATCTGGCCCAGGAAATGGGTGATTTAAGTCCGGCGTTCCGTGAAAAACTGCGTGAGGCCATGGACGCGATAATCGGCGCCTATTCCAGGGTCCTGGCAGAGGCCCGGACGGCCGGCGAAATTTCGGAACAGCTGGACGTAAACGAAACCGCTTATTTTATCGTTGCCGGCTGGCATGGTGCGATCATCCAGATGAAATTGACAAAAAACCTGGCGCCACTGGAAAATCACCGCAAATTTATTTTTAACCATATATTAAAGGCCTGACCTGCCGGGCGGGCTCAGATATTCCAGGCTGCGCCAAGAGCAAATGCACTATATAAAGCGCAATTATTTTTAACTTTAATCAAATGCTGAAGCTTATGAAATCGAAAGATCAGCAACCCAAACGACATGCCGAAAAAATTGGAAAGCTGGTTGACGACGTACTCGACGGTCCAGGGCACAGTGATCTTAAATTGCGACATGCGGTAGAGCTAAGAGCCGCCTCTCATGCGAGCCGAACACCGGAAAACAACGCAGAAGTGCCGCAGGTGCTCGGTAGCTATGTCGATAAGGTTGCCCTGCATGCCTACAAGGTGACCGATGAGGATATCGAGGCCCTTCGCAAAGCCGGCTATTCGGAAGATGCCATTTTTGAAATGACTATCAGTGCAGCCCTGGGAGCCGGAATGGCCCGACTTGATCGCGGCATCGCGGCCATGAAAGGAGAGGTATAATGCGGCTTAAAAAAGTCGAAACCGGCCAAAAGCTTTCCAAAAAGCTGATCCTCGCCCTTATCGGTCTCAAGCTCGGCGAGCGCGCCCCTGATGTTCTCAGAACGGCATGGTATCGGCCGGAGTTCTTTGGCACAAGTTATGGCCGCTACCTGAATGCCGTCATGCGGGGCCCCTCGGAGTGGTCGGTGGGCGAACGCGAACTTTTCGCCGCCTTTGTATCCAGGGCAAACGAATGCCCCTTTTGAACCGGCGCCCATGGCGCGGTCGCGTCAAAGGCATTGGGCCATGAGCTCACCCGGGCGGTTTTAGATGACTGGCGTACCGCCCCCATCGATAAAAAACTGCGGGCGGCATTGAACCTGATCGAAAAGCTGACCCTGACGCCGGATCAAATCGAATCCGGAGATATTGACGCCTTGCGCGCTGAAGGTCTCAGTGATGAGGCCATCGAAGATGCCATTCATGTTACCGTCCTATTTAACATCCTGGACCGCATCGCCGATTCTCTGGGTTTTGAAATTCCAACCGCGCAAGGCTTCGCCCGTGCGGCGGATGTTTTGCTGAAACGGGGGTATTAAAAGCAAATGCCTAAAGTTAGAAGTGCCTAAAATGCCTAAAATTAAGGCATACTGTCATTTTAAAAAAAGCCGGAGCGCGAGACGGGCTTTAGG
>JAUVTR010000116.1 GCA_030601425.1 Desulfobacterales bacterium | reverse complement strand
CCTGAGCATCCTCTTGCACAACGCATCAACAGACTTTATGCCAAGAAGATCCATATATAAGATATCGGTTCCCTTTAGCTTTCTGATCGCCTCATATACAAGAGATGACTTTCCGATACGTCTTTCTCCGATCACCACTAGGTTCTGGGATGCTTCCATGTGAGCGGCAATTTGTTTCAACAGGTCTTTTCTGCCACAGAAATCATTTCCCAGAACGATCGACCCATATTTGAAAGGGTTCATGAAACACCACCTTTCATCATAACGTATTTAGCACTTTTGTTTTTAGCATAATTGTTAGTAACATAACTGTTATAAAATTGCAACGGCTCAATTTAAAAAGCGTTCTTTTTATCAGTGTAAATTCATTATGGGTAAATATAACGTCTCGGAAATTCTACAATTGGTTGAAACTAAAGATCTTTTAATAGCTCCTGAGAAATTTTGTAATATGAAGGGAACGCCTATGATTTTATGCGTTTGGTAATTCAACCAGGAAAAAGAACGGTCGCGGCAGGCCTATCTTCGCTCTGGCGAGCTTCCGTCTTCGTTAAAACTACGCCGAACAGGTCGCCGCGGCGCGCAACTCAAGGCCCCAGGAGGACCAGTCTTCGCTCTGACGAGCTACGCCTCGGCAGGCGATTCATGGCTGAAAACGACGGCTCATGGAGGCACTTAATCGCCAAAGAAGGGGACGTCCATTGATATATAAATAACTCATAATTTGAGCGACGAATGCGCAATCTGCGGATCTTTTTATGGGCCACAGATCTGCACAGATTTTTTCTTTTATCTGTGTTCATCTGTGTTTATCTACGTTCTAATTTTAGTTATGGATCTAATCTGTCAAAGGTTTTGAACTGCCAAGAAACCTGTGCTACATTGCAGTAATAAATGGTCCAGATATCAGCCTTAAATGTTATTCTTTGTGTTCATAAATATGGACATCACGCTGTGGGAACGGAATACTGATCCCTTCTGCATCAAACTGCTTTTTAACTTTCTCCGTAGTGTCAAAGTAAAATCCCCAATAGTCGTCAGTACTCGTCCATACACGGACCTTGAAATTCACACTGCTGTCCGCCAGTTCGGCAACAACCACCGCAGGTGCCGGGTCTTCCAAAACACGATCATCCTGGCCAATAATCCCTTCGATGACCTGGCGGGCATTATCGATATCATCCCCATAACCGATGCCAAAAACCAATTCCACACGCCGGGTTCCTTTGACGTTGTAATTAGTAATGTTGTCTCCCGTCATCTTTGCGTTAGGCACAATGATGGTTTTATTATCCGGGGTTGCAAGCTGAGTCGTAAAAATCTGAATCTCTTCAACGGTTCCGGCAACACCCGCCCCTTCAATAAAATCGCCAACCTTAAATGGTTTAAATATAATCATGAGAACGCCTGCCGCAAAATTTCCCAGTGAACCTTGCAGCGCCAAACCGATTGCCAGACCGGCAGCACCTAAAATGGCGATGAGAGACGTGGTTTGGATACCCAGCTGATTTACGGCGGCAATAATTACAAAAGCCAGCAAAGCGATATAACTCAGACTCCCCACAAACTTTATCAGCGTCTCATCGGTATTACTTTTGGTCATCATCCTTTTAATGAGGTTTGCGACCGCTTTTGCCACCCATTTCCCTACAATAAAAATAACAATGGCGCCGACAACTTGAAGTCCGTAAATCATCAACAATTCGTACACTTTGGCTAATAGATTGGATATGTCCATTTTTTATCCCCCTTTGCTTTGAAATGAAATTAGTGTTTTTTGATGATAAGGCCCGTGGTCAGGTAATAAGATAAGTTTACGCCTTAGTAAAGAAAATAAACTCTATAACCTTATGATATTTGGAGAGTAAAGAGGGGGGACGTCCTTAAATAAGTAAATAACTCAGGCAAATTCTGCTTTTTAGGCAAATATGTCGGATTCAAAATAATGCCCGATAATTTGAAAATCGCTATCCCAGAATCCTTTCATCAACGTGATTTTCTCCTGTCCGTTTCCGTATTCATATTCGGTATCATAAATCAAGACGACGATGGTCCCCGATATATCACCCATTTTGGCCTTACTTTGAATTTTCCAGGATTTTAGCATATAAGATTGCAACTCACCTAAATTGGTTTCCACCATGTTTTTTATATATTCCCAGTCTTCTGCCTGCGTATACTTCCAGAATAAATCCGAATAGTATTCCTCGCTTCCAATGCTGCCGCTCACAAAGCGGTCGTCAAGAAATTCTTCCGCTAAAGTTCGCACGTCCCCAAGGCCGCCATCAAGGCCACAACCGCTTAAAATAATTGCATTAATAATCACCAGCAAGCTCAAAGTTTTCATCACTTTCATTTTTGCGATATCCTTTCTGTTGTATTGTTGCCGTTGAGCCGCTGTTTTAACCGGTTTCTGTCTGTCACAAGATCCAAGCTGCTGATATTATATGTTTATTAACCAACGGCAGAAGCACAAACTCGGCCAATTTCGCTTGGTAAAGAATTGTGCTGAAACTGGCGCTGCCATATGCTGCAGCGCACCAAAACTATCATCGATTTTTTGGATTAAATCTTTAGGCGGGCAACTTGTTTTGGGGACGGTTTTTGATGCTGGATAAAAATTATAACCCCATAACTGATCAATGGAGCGTTATGCAAATACTGCAGGACGTTTTTCAACCCATGGTTGCGCTTTTTCGAGTTGTGCCGCCAGCCGCAGCAAGGTGGCTTCATCACCATAGCGCCCCATGAAGTGCACCCCGCAGGGCAGTTCATCGGAAGTCCAGTAAAGAGGCATGGACATCGCCGGCTGACCGGTGAAATTGGCCAGTTGTGTAAAGGGCGTTTTCGAAAGGCTTTCCACCGCCAGTTTGTCGATCGCTCCTGAGGCTAATAGCAAGCGACCCAACCCTAAAGAATTGATAATCTTCAGTAAAACAAGCTCGATAGGTTTGGGATCCAGTTCGCCGATTTTGACAGGCGGGTAAGCCAGCGTGGGGGTCAGGTAAATATCATATGCCTCGTGAAAACGGCCCATGATTCGGGCTGCCAGTTCCCATTCTCGCTTCGCTTTTACGATATGACCGGCAGAATACGTGCGACCCAATAAACCGAGGGTCCAGGTAATGGATTCCACGTCGGACTGTTTTGCTTTTCGACCCAGAAGTGGATCCAGCTCGTCAATCACAGCTGCTACTTCACCGGAATACAGGATGATAAGGCCTTTGGCCAGGGCGTGGCCGTTAACATCCGGGTGTGCTTCCTCAACCTCGTGGCCCAAGTCCTCCAGCAGGCCGACCGTATGTTCCACAGCCTGGATGCATTCCGGATGAACTGCCGTATCAATTGGCGACTGCGTATTAAATGCAATTCTGAGAGGCCCGGGATTTTGTTGGATTTCATCTAAATAGGGCCGGCGCGGCGGAGGAATGATATAAGGGGCACCGACATCGGGGCCATGGGTTGCATCAAGTATGGCCGCACTGTCCCGCACCGATCGACTGATGACATGTTCGACAACAGCGCCTTGCCAGGTCCTGCCGTGGATCGGGCCATTCGGCGTACGACCCCGGGTTACTTTCAAGCCAAACAGGCCGCAACATGCAGCCGGAATGCGGATAGACCCGGCACCATCATTTGCCGAGGCCAGCGGCACCATACCGCCGGCAACAGCGGCGGCGGATCCGCCGCTCGATCCCCCGGGCGTATGATCCGTATTCCAGGGATTGCGGGTCGGCCCGTGCAATTCAGGTTCGGTGATTCCCTTCAAGCCGAATTCCGGGGTGTTGGTTTTTCCTAAAATCACGAGTCCGGCTTTCTTGTAACGCCTGACGAGTTCACTGTCCTGTGTCGGGACATAATTTTTTAAAGCTTTTGATCCCATTGTCTGGGGAACGCCGGCAAAATCCCCTAACAGATCTTTTAACAGGAAAGGCACGCCGCGAAAGGGGCCATCGGGCAGAGTTTTCCGAACCGCCTGGCGGGCCAGATCATACATCGGTGTAATGACCGCATTCAAGGTGGGGTTGACGCGCTCGATCCGAGCTATGGCTTCTTCGCAGATTTCAGCAGCAGAAATTTCTTTTTTCTTCACCAGCTCCGCGAGCCCAAGACCATCGTATTGATCGTACTCCTTAAAGCTCCCCATAAATACCTCCTGCATAATACCTGAATATTGCATGAAGCATCTGATTTTTTTAGTTTAAGGGGCTTCTCCTTGCCTATGGAAACCTCCGACTTGTCCGCCTCTGGAGGACTCGTGCAAAATTCAGGTAATAGGTTTAAATTGTAGATTCATCAATAGCGGATGGTATCTGGAGGATCAAGCAAAAAAAAGTGCCTAAAATGAACTAGGGCATTTGTCCTCTCGCAAAGACGCAAAGGCGCCAAGGGCCTTTTTATTATTTAAATTATGATTCTTTGCGGCTTAGCGGCTTTGCGTGAGCAATCATATTGGAAACTAGCTGGAGTATAATTCTAATTCGGGAAAGATGACGCAGCGGGTTTATCGGACCTGGCGAATTTCGGCAGATTAGAAGGATTGACTAATTTCTTCAGCTTTATGTCGTTGTCGGCTATCCGCACGTAATACACCGGAAGTTCGGTCCAGGCTCCGGTGTTAAGGTATCGGATACCATTAATAAATTGTTCTTCAGCATAGTGTGTATGGCCGCAGGTGACGGCTTTAAATCCATTTTCTCTGGCGTAATTTACAGCATTCAGCATCACATTTTTACGAAGATACCTGTAGAAACGTTTCCATTTTTTGGCATACTCGGCCACGTGCACCGGCCGGGCTCCCAGCTTGACCCTTAAATCATGCATCATTTTAAAGGTTTTTATAAAAGCCCGACTTTGCGGCATGACCACATCAAAAAAATCACCATGGGTGATAAATAGTCTTTTTTGTAAAGTGTGGTGCTGCTTTATCTGTATATTACCTAAATTCTGCGGGATATAGCCATTGTCATGATTTCCCCGCACCCAGACCACCTTTTGCCGAAAAGACATCTGTTCAATACGCTCCAGTATCCGTTGATCTGCCTTTTCCAATTTCGCGTAAGGATTCTCAATAATATCTCCATTCAATATAAATTCAGCATCTTGGGGGATTTTATTAAGAAAAAGATCGAAGTCTTGATACAAAAAATATTTAGATCCAATATGCAGGTCGCTTACAATTATCGCATTCATTATTAATTGGTTACAATCAAAACTGAAAGTTTAAAATGAAGATGAGATCTAGTTGATTGGATTAATGATATTATATCATGTTAAATTAAGAAAATATATTGATTCTTTCGATTTAAGCACCAAAGCAATTATCGGTTAAATTACCGTAAACTTTAAAATAATCAAACCTCGGCTGATTTTTCGAATTCATTCAAATTATTTCGGAAATCCGGTACTATAGCAATAAATTGGGATATCATTGACCACAGCAGCCATACATTTGTTGCACGAAACGCAGGATACTTTGTCCATCTTGCCTTCTTTGATTTTTTTCACTAGAAATGGTTCCCGGATAAACGGTCGCGACATGGAAATAAAATCTGTATGGCCATTTTCTAATACTTCTTCCATGTGACTCACCGTTCGCATCCCGCCCACCAGAAATAGCGGCGTATTACCGAGAACCGGCTTGATCATCTTGGCGGCCTCAAGATTATAGCCCTCCTCCAGATCGTACTTTCCTGCTAAATTCCCAATCATTATGCGACCCATGGGTTTCTTCCACCAGGCTAGGCTTTTTAACAATTCATTTAATGGAACATCGCCCCGGCAAACATTCATATAGGAATAATTCATAGTGCCGCAGCTTAGCTCCAGCCCGTCGATCCCCAATTTTGCCAGCCATCCAGCATATCTTGCTGCCAGAGAGGGTGTAATTCCCTGTTTTGGTGTGTAGTCATTGGTGCTCATTTTTATCAGAATCGGAAAACCTTCCGGAACCATTGTTTTGACTTTCCTGAGCACCTCTTTTAAAAAGCGAAATCGATTTTCCTCACTGCCGCCCCATGAATTTGTTCTGTGATTAAAAAAGGGAGATAAAAATTCGTTGATTAAGAACCCGTGAGCCGCGTGAAGCTGAATAACGTCTGCGCCAGCCGCTGCGGCTCTTTTAGCTGCTTCCCCAAACGACAGAATAACCTCTATAATGTCATCTTCGGTCATTTCCCTGGGCTTAATGAAATAAACCGGATCCCTTCCTTTGGCTGAGGGTCCAAGTGGCGTCTGGCCAATCAGATCTTTAGTAGTTTGCCTTCCACCATGGGCCAGTTGGAAAGCAATTTTTCCTCCGTTCCGATGAACCGTTTCTGCTAATCTTTTAAGACCCGGAATCATTTCATCTGAATGTATCCCGATTTGATATTTATTGGCTTTACCGGAAGAATGCACAAACATATGTCCTGAAATGATCAGGCTGACACCTCCTTTGGCCAGTTTTTCGTATCTTTTAATAAGCTCATCACCGACTGCACCGGTTTCTTTGGCCATGCCTTCGTAGGTAGCCGAATTTACAAATCTGTTTTGAAGCTCTACATTTCCAATTTTTCTAGGCGTAAAAAGTAGAGACATTTATGTTTCCCGTATAAGCGAATATGTAATTCAGTTCAAAGTGGTATGTTATCATAGAGATGCAAGGGCTTCTTTGGCCTGCTTCATGTAAACCTCCGCCTCACATTCTTCAAAGACTTGAATCGCTTTTGAGATGCATTCTCTGGCCTGGTCGGTTCGCTTCCTAGCTTTATAAAACAGACCCATGTCCAGGTAAACTGCTCCAAGAAAGCCTTTCGCTCCGATCTCTTTTATAACTTCAATCGCTTTATTGAAGTGTTCTTCAGCTTTTTTACTTGCAAATGGGACGTTCTTAACCAAAAAGCCAATATTTTTGGCCATGATCGAGAAAGCGGGTGTCGGTCCTGTTACCATCTGTGAATAGACTTGCCCGAGAATATGCTCCGATATGCCATACCACATTCTCCTCTGATTTCTGATCAGGGCCTGCTGTGCTTTTTCTAATATTCCAAGCCCTTGCCTCATATGGCCTTTCGTGATCAATGTCGGAGCTATAAATAAATAGGCCAGCTCTGAAATCTGCCCTATAGCGCGTTTCTCACAAAAATCTAAGGCTGATTGTAAGACGTCTTCCGCTTCCTGAAACCGGCCGCCAAGAAGATGAGCCAGACCTAATGTAATTTTTGTAAACGACGTAGAATAGAGAGGGTCCAATGCAACTTCACCTGCCTTTTCACTATTTTTTTGTGCCGACTCTATATCTCCTCTCAGATGGTGGCCGAAACTATTGGTCCAGTGCCCAAAGACCTTGCTTCTGTTATTCGATTTTCTTTCGCCATAGTCTAAAAGAAGTTTTGCACCTTCAAAAACCTTTTTCGTTTCCCCCTTCATCCAGTTGATGTAGGTAAGTCCTCCAAGAGATTTGAAAAAGAGGTACTGATCGGAAGGAAACGACTCAGCTATCTTCTGAGCCCTTTCACCAAAACCGATACCTTCATCAAAAAGGCCCAATTCTGCACATGTCCATGTAAGCCAAGTGCAGGCATAACCTACTACTTTTTGGTTACCAGATTTTTCGCCTAGTTCCAGTCCATTGCTCAGGTATTCATAGGAATCTTTTGATTTGCCAGACATCCAAAGTGCAATGCCGAACCACGCATAGAACATCCCGATTCTAGCCTTGTCGTCCAAGGACTCTGCCACATCTTTTTGAGATTTGAAAAGATTGATGAATTCCTTAAAATCTCCGAGGTAGTAATAGGCATAACCCCAGCTATTCAAAATGTCGATAAGTGCAACCTTTTCGGCTTTGGATTTATCGGTTTTAGATGCAAGGATATCAAAGGCCTCTTTGAAGTATTGATGGGCTTCTACCACCGCGTATCTTGCCAGACACTTTTCACCTGACTTTACCAGGTAATCGACAGCCTTCATTGCAGATCGACCTCGGGTAAAATGAAACGCCAGGGTTTCATAAAATTCCGGAAGTCTATCATGGAAAAGTTGTTCCATTACAATTGCAATTTGTTTGTGGATTTCTTGGCGTTCTTTTTTGAGCAGACTATTATAAACCACTTCCTGAGTGAGAGCGTGCTTGAACATATACTCGAGATCTGGTTGAAGGGTTCGAGTTCTGATCAGATCAATTCTTTCCAGAATGCTCAGATCTCCGTCAATGCGATCTTTAAGCTCCGTGGTCTTTTTCAGGATCTCATAAAGAAAGGCCCTGCCGATCACCGACGCCTGCTGCAGAATACGCTTGGTTTCCTTTTCCAGTCGATCCAGCCGGCCTGCAATGAGGCCGTGGATGGAAGAGGATATGTCGGCTTCAGCAAAGGGTTTTGTGATTTTCCAACTGCCATTGTCCCGGACCAGCGTCTCAGATTCGATCAGGGAATTGACCAGCTCTTCCAGGTAAAAGGGGTTTCCTTCGGCTTTGCTCTGAACAAGGCGCTTCAGATCGGAAGGAATGCTCCCTGTTTTGAGCAAAGATTCCAGCATATCCTGTGCATCTGAAAGAGAAAGATCCTGCAGTCGAATTTCATGATAGAATTTGCCGAGACCGCTTAACTGATGACTGGTGAAAAGGCTGATGGTTGGCCGGTAAACACATAGAACGATGGCCGGTTGCCGGATCTCCAAACAAACCCGGCGAAGCAGATCCACGAAAGAAAGGTCTGCCCAATGTAAATCTTCCAACAAAAAAACAGTCGGAGCTCTTGTGGCAAGTGCTGTTAGAATCGCCTGGATGGATTCATGGAGCCGGTATTTCCATAACTCGGGGCTCACATCTTCCAGCTCAGGATAACTCAGCGAGTAAAGCCCCCCCACGTAAGGAACCACATCCTCCTTTTGGCCGACAAATTGTTCAACGCCGGATTCGATTTTCTCCCTGATCTTTTCAGGAGAATCTTCTTCTTCAATCTGAAATACCTTATTGAGTAAATCAATCATTGGGAAATACGGTATGTTTTGAGCATACGCATACGCATGTCCTTCCAACCATTGAATATCCTCTAGATCAAGCTTGGCTTTGAACTCCTCAACCAGTCTACTCTTTCCCGTACCGGCTGCGCCACAAATCGAGAAAATTCTGCCTTTGCCTTCCCGCAAATTTTCGACCGCCTCTCTTAATTCGGCCAGCTCTCCCTTTCTGCCAATCAGATCGGCTCTCAGGCCGGAAAGCCGGCGTATGGTAACGGGCTTGTCCCTTTGCGATAATACTTTATGAACTTGAACGGGATCTGCCTTGCCTTTAACCAATGCGGGTTCCAGGGCTTTAAATATGAAATGCCCCTCAGCCTGGCGAAAGGTATCCGCATCCACCAGAACCTCACCGGCTTTAGCCAGGCTGCTGAGCCGTGAGGCCAGATTGATGGTGTCCCCGGCCACACCGTGGATTCCTTTTTCCAGATTAACGTCACCTGTCACCACCAGACCGGTGTTAATGCCGCTATGCATCACCAGGGGTTGTTCGATGCGTTCTTCGTATTGAGGGCTTAAAGAATTTACCAGGCTGTGAATTTCTCGGGCGGCTTTTATGGCCCGTACGGGGTCATCTTCATGAGCCTCGGTGGCACCAAATAGCGCCATGACCGCATCGCCGGCAAACTTCTCCACAAAGCCCTCATACTTTGAAATGATTTTTGAGATTTCATCAAAGATTTTGCCGGTGATCTCCTTGATTTCCTCGGGATCAAGGATTTCAGACATGGCGGTGTAACCGGAAAGGTCTGAAAAAAGGGCAGTCACATGTTTGCGCTCGCTTTCGATGGGTTTGGGGGACGGTGTATCTTTGGCCGGGGCAGGTTCCGGGGCTGGAGCCTCGGATTCTTTAGGCTGCTTTAAATCCCGGCCGCAGGTGTCACAAAATTTTGCCCGGGGTGGTAGGGTTTTTTCACAATTGGGACATTTGATTCCCAGTTCGGCACCGCACTCCAGGCAAAAAACGGCCTCTTCCCTGTTTGCCAGCTGGCAATTTGGACAATCCATTTTTCAATCTCCTTTTTTCACGCAAAGTCGCTAAGAAAGGAAGAACGTAGAGCTTTTTGTTTGTCCCATATGTCCGAAAGATCGTATTAGGACATCTCTGAGAGAAATTTTTTTGCCGATTTAATTAACAAGGTGTTTAGCGAGACGTTTTCCAAGGCCAATAATAGTGTACGTAGGAGGTAATCCGTATGCTTCCGGAATAACAGAGCAGTCACACACGTAAAGGTTGTCATACTCTGTTT
>JAUVTR010000091.1 GCA_030601425.1 Desulfobacterales bacterium | reverse complement strand
GAAGAGTTTATGGAGCCACTGGCTGTCACTCAGGGGCAATTGGCCGAAGCGATGGGTGTCAGTCGCCGGACGATTAACGAAATCTGTAACAACAAACGATCTGTTACGGTGGACACAGCGTTGATGCTTTCCAAAGTATTTGGCAATACACCGGATTTTTGGCTGAATCTGCAGCGCAGGAATGACATCTGGGCAGCATTGCATACACCCAAACGAAGGGCTCGGGTTGAAAAGGCCAGGCCAATCCAACAGATCACCGCTTGATAGAATTTGAAATCAATAAACTGAATCCATGGTAGCAAGGGGACGTCCATAAACATATAAATAACTTTAAGCGGAAGGTGTGGTGCCTTTGGCGCCAGCTCAAAGTTAAAAGCTCATAGTTCATAGCCAGGAGGCTGGGAGGCTATAAAGCCAGAAGGCCAGGAGCAAAGGGGTCTTCATTTGACTCTTGTGAGGGGGAGGTAAATTAGCCACGGACTCACACGGACATGCACAGACAAGTTAAAAATAACTAAAAGATTTGTTCTCTCTGTGACCTCCGAGGGCTCTGTGTGATAGAAAGTCTAATGCTCGCTGCGTTCGTTTCCTCGAATAATTTAATTGGGTAAACAAGGCTTAAAGAGTTAAGGTTTGAGCTCTGATTTGTTGTCTCTATTATTTTAGCATATTCATATGTCCGGTTCGGACAGCGTCGACAATCAGTTTGCCTGTCAGCTTTAATTTCCCCAGCCGACCTTTCTTCCCGGCCATTATGATTTCGTGAAGATCTTCCCGTGTTTGTGGGGGTCTTACTTCGGCAGGCTTTTTCACAAGGGTTATGGATTGGGTCGGGCAATTAGGGACACAAACACCACATCCAAAACAGAGATCAAGATCCACCACAGCCGGCTGTTTTTTGTCGGAGACCCTTACCGCACCGACCTGGCAGAGTTTCTCACAGGCACCGCATCCTTCGCATGTGTCCCTGTCCACCATCGCATGAAAGTTTGAGGCCCAAAAATCCAATGGTTTGGGGAGGTTTTTGTGAACGCTTAACATCCCACAGCAGCATCCGCAACATGAACAGATGAACTCGGCCTTTTCCGTGTTGGACGGCTGTAGCACCAATCCCTGTTTCTGATTCTTTGCGATGATCGACATCGCTTCATCTCTGGTAATTTCTCTGCCGGTACCGCTTAGCAGGACCATCCGGGCCATGTCACCGACGGCAAGACAGGTTTCTTGGCGGTCCGTTTTCTTACAGGATTTACCCTCCATCGATTTTTTCTTGCGGCAAATGCACTCGATGATGACAAAGGGTTCTTCAGCCTGTTGCAACAGCGTCGCCACCTCATCAAATGTGCTGACATTATGCTGCGGGTGAATGCTTTTGGCGATCGGAATGGTGCGCATCTGCGGAAGTTTCGTACTTAAAAATGCAACACCAAAATTTTTACCCGAGGTATATTCATTAAAATCCTTGATAAACTCGGGGGTCAGGCGTTCAAGTTGAAATTCGTACATCCCCACGATAAGGGGTGCATTGCAATAATGCATTATGCCATTTTTGATTTTGGATTCAATTCCCCCTTTTTTCTGAATACGTTCGAGACACTTTTCCAGCTCTTCAGGTGAATCGACCAGGTGGCCGGCTCTTTCAAAAATGGTTCTAAGCGGCTCAAATTTGTAACTCAAACAACAGGCAATCTCGGCCTCATCAGGTGTAAAAATGAATTTCAGAATTTTTATCTCAACGCCTGACCGGGTAGCCGGAAATCCAAAGGCTTGATTGTCCAAATGCTTTTGCAATTTGACATAAACCTGTTCATTTTGTTCCACGCAACACCTCCTTTTTAAATAGAGAACCGGGTTAGGCAAACGAATATGGCCTTTTTTAATAATTTAAAGCCCATAACAGGGCAAGTGGTCAAGTCTTCTTTTGACCGATCAGCCCTTCGCTGAGCATCCACTGGTAGCAATCATCTAACATGCTTTTTAGTGATGCTGGTTTATAATCCAGCTCGCGCTCAGCTTTCTGTGAATTACAAAGCATTTTATTGGTAACTAGAAACACCTTTTCCGGGGTTATATCCGGTTCCTTGCCGTTGATATAGGATATCCACAGGGATACGCGTCCCAGTAATTTTAGTATCCATATTGAGGTGGTTCGCTTTGGCGTCGGTTTTCCGAGTATGTCGCCGATTTCTTGAGCCAGGCTCAAATAATCAACTTCCACACCGCCGAGTAAATAATTTCCCCCTTTTTTACCTTTATAGAATGCCGCAATGTGCGCCCGGGCTACTTCCCGCACATGGCAAAATGTATGGATGGCCGGCGGTACGCCAGGGAGTTTTTGCCGGTCGATCAGGATGAAAAATTGCGACCAGTTATGATAATCGTAGGGACCAATGATATTGGCCGGATTTATCATCACCGCATCCAGTCCCTGGTCGATGCCTCTGCGCACCTCCTTCTCTGCCAGGTATTTGGTACGATAGTAGTTTATGGGGGAATTGATGGCGTTTGACTGCGTTTCTTCGTCCATTCTGTGCTGATGATGCCCGTAAACCGCTATGCTGGATGTGTGGATAAACCTCTTAGCGCGACGTTTCAAAGCTGCTGCGACCATATTTCGCGTGCCCTCAACATTATCGCGGGTCTGGATTTTGTTGCGTGGAGACCACATGTTGGTATTGCCGGCAACATGGAAAACCGCATCCACTTTTTCCGGAAAAACGGTGATAAGGGAATCAGGCTCTGCAATCGATCCTTCCACCAACTGTATGTCCTTCTCACGGAGATGTCTCAAATTGGAGGTCGGACGGTGAAGCGCAACTACCTCCCAACTTTCGGCCAACAATTGCTCGATCAAGTTAAGTCCTAAAAAGCCGGTTCCACCGGTGACAAAAGCTACTGGCATGTTTCTCGCTTTTCTGTAAGGGTTGAGTTTTTTTTGACTCTTTATTCATAAGCTATCGTTGGGCATTAGGCAAATAGGATTGGGAGATTTTTGTCAGCCACCCCGGTTAAATTCGCTGCGCTCCATATCTTCGATACCCCAATGGAATCCTACTTACAGTAGGTTCGCTACGCGAATTCCATAGGGTAAATATTTAACCCCGGTTAAATCCGCTTCGCTCGGTTTCTGCGAAACCCCGGTGAAATAGGTTACACATTTCACTGGGCAAGCATTTAACTGGGTAGGCTGGGCAGGCAGACCCACACAGAAACACACAAACCTTTTAGCCAAGCGACTTTGCTCGGCTAAAAACTGTCATCGCTGCGCGATAAAAGTGATTTTTAATAAAGCAAAAATGGTTATGAATTAAGCGTTTCCACTGAATAATAGAAAAGAATTGCATATTTTCATGACCGTATATTCTCCAGTTTGAATATTTTTGTATGTGGGGGTATCCACAGGAGTTATCGAGATTTTTTACACTCAAATTCTACGGCAGCTCGGAAATGATTTTCCGGTATTCATCTTCGGTAAATACTCTAAAGGTTTCCGTCCGAATGGCACCGGCCGATGCGGTAGTTATAGCGAATTTCGTCGCGGTTTCATCATCCGGCCCTTGTGCAATAATCACTGCATCGTATCGGCCCATCGCCAGATAATACGCCTTTATCTCACCACCCATTGATTTAATCAGCTCTTTGGCTGCGTCAAGGCGCTTAGGGCTTTCTTTCATGTTTTCCACACCTTTCTGGGTATATTTGATTAGAGTGACATAAGTAGGCATGGGTCCACCTCCTTTCTTTTATACCGCTTTCCATAATAATGTTCCGAATGACGGAATTGCGGCATAAGTGGTTGTAGAAAAAAACGTCTGAATACCGGAACGTTTTTTTGACAACCACTATAAAGCCCTGTGCATACCCCCAAAATGAAGAACAACGGTTGTCATTTTAGAACTTCAAGCCAATTGCGGAAAGATCGAATTCAGTTTAGAGCGCGACGAGTGATATATCGATTGCAGAAAAGTGTGAAAAGACTCAGGTTACCGGCGAAGTATCAGCTGGAGATCAGGCTTGAAATCGAAGAAATCTAATACTTCGAATACCAAAACTGAAGCGAAAGTCAATCATCTTTATTAATATAGGTTCATATCTTAACTATTCACTATCAATAATCGAGAAGGTCTTACTATCAAGGTTTATGCAGGTGCTCTCATTTTGTAACCACCACCGATCGGCGGCTTTTTCTTAAACCCTTTTTGCTGTGACGGATAACTGCATAGATAGGGTGGTTCGGGTAAGCATTGTAATCGAACTTCAGTTTGAATAAAAAAGAAATTAATAAAGGGGTCTTCGTTTGACCTTTACTTGCATTATCTATTGATAGCCGCATAATCACCAATGGAAACGAGATATTTCCGAATATACAAACCGGAATTTATGCACCACTTAATTTGGAGCGACTGCCGAATTGATTCAGGTAGATAAACTCTTCGACGGCCTTTCTGCCCCTTGCAACATGCTTTCCTGTCGGCATGCCAAATGTCATACAGATCACAACTTTTTTATCCTCGGGTATTTTTAAGACGCGCTTGACCTGGGCTTCATCGAAAGCGCCGATCCAGCAGGTCCCATAGCCCAACTCAACGGCCTGGAGAGCAAATTGGGTAAGCGCGATCGTGATATCCACCATGTGCCACTTGAGTTTGGGATCAGCCACTCCCGCGACGAAGTAGGCACAGTCCTTGATAAATCTCTGATTACTACATGCAGGTACGAGCCTTTGTTTTACATCTGGATTCTTGACAAAGACAAATTCCCAGTTTTGGTAGTTATTACCCGAGGCAGCGAGTTGCAAAGCCTTAATGAGGATATCCAAATGTTCATCGGGAATCGAAGCATCTGCATATCGTCGAATACTGAGCCGTTTTTGAATCGCTTTTTGAACCTGCATGGTGGACAATTCCTTTCTATCTTATTTAATCGGTTTTCAAATATTTATGAAACCACATACCCGAACGACAAGGGTTATGCAAGTGTTCTCATTTTGAAGCCACCACTGAGAGGGGGAGAGAAATTAGCCACACCCGACCGCCGGCGCACCCTTTTTATATGACTGAGGTGCGGCACTCGGGCAATATGGGTAGGGTGCCAAACTAAATCCGGTGGGTTAAATATCAGCCAGGACAAACAAATGTCATCTAAGGTTCTTCAATTTCGGCAAAGTATTCGTGGGGGTCGAGCTCGTCGAATGCGATCTTTCCCTGCCGCCGGGCGGTGCTATAAAGTTTGTTGATGTAGGTGCTCCATTTATCTTTTAACTGCGGATCGTCATGGTAGGTCAAATCAACGGCATGATTGATCTCGTGTTTGAGGACCTTTTCAAAGTCAGAGTCTTTTAAAACACGGGCCGCGATAAAAATGATCCGGTTTTGATGGTTATATGCTGCCGGTTGTTGGCCCCACGTTTTCCCATCACCGAATTGATCTTCCACCTCGAACCATTGTTGCTTTCCGTCTTTGTTGATGTCGACCCACTTTCCCGGCGTGATCAACCCGTCCCCGTCAAGATCCATCCCAAATCCAAGTTCGCCCGGCCTTGTGCTTTCAGCGCCCACGAAAATGCGGATGCCGTTGTTTTTGAGAAAAGCGGTCAGCGCTTTGGGAAACTTCGCCAATTTTTGCGACACCCTGGATTTTTCTTCCGGATCGGCGCTCCCTACAACAAGCGCCTCGGAAGACTGGATCGGAACCTGCTGATCAAAGATTTGCTCAATCGGTTTTAATTTTAAGCCCGCGATAAATTTTTTAAAATAACCCTCCGTAACGACGGCGGTTTCAAACATGGATAAGGGATGATACCTCACCAGGTCGGGAAACTCCCCCAGGCAGGTGTGGGTGGAGGGCGTTAACTGGGCATGCGAAAAAATATCCTGCAGACTGTGGAGGCCGATGCCGAATTCCCGCTCGGCCGCATCGTAAAAGCCCAGGTCTGCCAGTTTAAGAGCCCGGTCCAGGTGGATTCGGGTTGCGGTGATGCGGGTGTCTTCCACACCGGCCGGGCTGCGGTTGTAATGCCGCTGGATGTCGCCGATTTTGCCCACTGTGCCGGTTATTCTGGGTTTGGTCCGATCCCGGGGGTCGTGATAGTGGGTTTTGCTTTCATCGACACCGTAGCATTGTATTGCGATTCGGCGGGCCTGCGCTTCGCTAAAGCCAAATTTTACGGCAATGTCATAGGTGCCGAAATTTTCATCGGCGCGGGAACCCGGATCGATACTTCCCGTGTGGGGGCCTTGGTCCCATGCGAACTGGGGCACGTTCTTGCGTAAGATACCAAAATAGCGTGCCTCTTTGGGAAGGTCGGATTGCTCTCCTTTGGCAATTTCTTCGAACTTTCCGTAAGGAGCGGAATGGTATTGATCCGTCTGATATTTTTTTTCTGTCATTTTGACCGCCAGCGGGTCGATGTGACGGTCGACGGCCGTGACCAGAGAAGTTGAGATGCGGCTGGTTGACAAAAAGATCTTCTGTACCAGGGCACTTGTTTTTTTTGAAAAAGGGAAGTAGCGCGGATCCGGGCGGTATTCATCTATCAGGTGAAATGCCCGCAGCACCTCGATGTTGGTCCTTCCGGCGGTCAAAGATTGCGTCAGGTCCAGCTCGGCCAGATAGCCGTCCGGATCAAAACTTTCAATGGCCTTGCCCCTTAGCGTATCTTTGTACTTCTCAAAAACCCGGGGATCAATGGCCGGTTTCCACTGGCCGGAGGCATAAAGATCATCCGCTACGGCCATGTTGCGTTCGATCTCCTTTAAAAGGGCCCCATCTTCCCATATTCCGGGCTGGAAGAAATTTATTTTTGAAATCGGCATAATGCGTTCATTTAATATTATCTAAACCTCTCATTAATTTTCATGCAAGATTTAGGTTATAACATAGGGGTGTTAAAAGTGGAGGTCAAGGAGATAAGAAAAAGGTTCAGGGTAGGGCGCCTTTGGCGCCAGCTCATAGCTCAACCAATGCGTAGCATTGGAGCTCAAGGCTGAAAGCTCCCCGGGTAAATCCGCTTCGCTCGGTTTCTGCGAAACATTTAACAGGGCAGGCTGGGCAGGCAAAGCTCAAAGGAGTCCGCAGATTTCGCACCCGCCCGCCTCGCCTGAGCCCGCCCGGCATTGCCTGAGGCGCAGCCGATGGCGGACGTGGCGGCTCGCGATGGCGGGCGAGGGATTACACAGATATTTAAGCTCAAAGCCAGGAAGCTGGGAAGCTAAAAGGCTGGGATGCTGGGAGGCGAGATTCGCGCAAAGCTGATAGCTCAAAGGGATCAGCATCAGAAAATCAACTGATAACGGGTGCCGGCGCCTTGACCTAATTTTTGGATAGACTCAATTGCGCAAGATTGCAGTACCTATATTTGCGCATTATTGCGCAATCATTCTTTTTTGTCCTTTCTGGATGAACCCCCTTTGCCTTCGTTAATTGCTTTTAGAAAGGCATCTCCGAACTGCTCGGCTTTTTGATCCCCAACCCCGCTGATGCACAGGAATTCTTCGCGGTTTTTTGGCTTATGAGCCGCCATTTCCATCAGAGTTTTGTCATGAAAGACGACATAGGGCGGCATCCCGAGTTTTTTTGAAATATCGAGCCTCAGGCGGCGTAGCTTTTCGAAAAGCGGCCGGGCATGGTCGCTCAGGAAGTCGGTCTTATGTTTTGCGGATGCTTTTTTGAGTTTTTCATCGCGGGTCAACCGGGGATCTTTGCGAAACTGCACTTTGCGTTCACCCCTGAGAACCGGCCAGCTTTTTTCGGTGAGGCGATAACCTGAAATCTTTCCGAGATTGACGCTCAGCATACCGGCTGCCAGCAGCTGGCGGAATACCGACCGCCACTCTTCGCTGGACAGTTCCCTGCCGGTGCCGAAGGTTTTTAGCCTGTCATGCCGCAGGTTTAAGATCCGCGGGTTTGGGTTTCCGATGAGCACATCGGTCAGGTAGGCGGCGCCAAAGCGCTGGCCGGTGCGGTATACACAGGAGAGTGCCTTCTGCGCGGCAACGCTTCCATCCCAGGCTTCCACAGTCCGGCTGCAGTTGTCACAGTTTGGACATGGCGCCGGGTACTTTTCCCCGAAATAGCCCAGCAGGGCTTCCCGCCGGCACGCGACAGTCTCGCAGTACCCCAGCAAAGCTTCCAGCTTTTGCCGTTGGATGCGCTTGAAGGCTTCGTCTCCCTCCGATTGGTCCAGGAGCTTTCGCATGGCGACCATGTCTGAGAGGGAGTAAACCATCCATGCATCCGCCGGTTGACCATCCCGGCCGGCCCGTCCAGTCTCCTGGTAATAGGCCTCCATGCTGGCCGGCAAGTCCAGGTGGGCCACAAACCGCACGTCAGGCTTGTCGATGCCCATGCCGAATGCGATGGTGGCAACGATGATCAGGCCGTCATCTTGAAGAAATCGCCTTTGCCGCGCTGCTCTGGTGTGCGGGTCCAGTCCGGCGTGATAGGAAAGTGCCGCCATGCCCTGGTTCTGCAGCCAGCTTGCAATCTGGTCGGCTCGATTTCGCGTTCTGACATAAACAATCCCCGCCTCGCCGGGGTGCTCGTTTTTAATAAAATGGTGCAATTGCTGTTTGTCCTTACTTTTCAGCAGAACACGGTAACAGATATTGGCCCGATCAAAGCTGGAGATGAACTGCGCTGCAGGCGTCAATTTAAGCTTCACAAGAATGTCGCGGCGGGTGACCGCATCCGCGGTTGCCGTTAGCGCGATTCGCGGCACATTCGGAAAACGGTCGGTTACTTCGGATATTTTGAGATACTCCGGCCTGAAATCATGGCCCCACTGGGACACGCAGTGCGCTTCATCGATGGCAAACAGGGCAACCGGGAACCTCTCGAGAAGCCTCTGAAAACTTTCGTTCAGCAGCCTTTCAGGTGCGACATAGAGAATATCAGCCCTGCCGGACATCACGCGTTTTTCGACAATTTGAACTTCTTTATGAGGCAGGCTGGAATTGAGGAACTCTGCAGAGACTCCATTCTGGCGTAACGCTTCAACCTGGTCCTGCATCAAGGCGATCAATGGAGATATGACAAGCCCGACTCCCTGGCGAATGATCGAGGGAATCTGGTAGCAGATGGACTTGCCGACACCTGTGGGCATCAGGACGAACGCATCTTTTCCATCTGTTATTTTCTGGATGACTTCAAGCTGATGTTCGCGAAACGTATCGTATCCGAAGTATTTTTTCAGGATTTGTCGGGGTTGCATATCTCACTTCGAATTAAAACCCTGTTTTTGGCAGATTTTAATTTTTTTCAGCTACCCTCCGAATCTTACCAGAAGGTTTAAAATCACTTTCAGATGTTTTTTCCCGCCTATGGCGGAATAATCCAGGCCACCCGCTCTGCGGGTGGTCGGTGACTCACTTACTCGCTCCAACAGCTTCGACCAGCATAATCGGTTCCTTTTCATCAGATTCATCATCCTGACGGCTTGTTATGTAATAATCCACTCTGTCATCTTCATCGTTCGGCTGGCCGGTTATGCAAAAATCGTCTATCTTTTGCATATACAGATCATCCGGAGCTTTTGGCACGTTAAACTGATAGGGTGCCTTCAGGGTAATCATGTCGGATTCATTTCCGAGCTCATCTATGGCGGTGATGCCAAATTCAATGGGTCCGCCAGTGGGTGTGAAAGAATTCACATCATCGGGTAAAACAATTTCAGTGACATTTCCCAGGATGGCGCATTTGGAATCATAATGTACGTATCGATACGTTTGCCTGGCTTGATCTGAGGCAGTTTCTACCCCCCTAGTTATTTTTCAATCGTATACGCTGCCTCAAACTTGTGATTTAGTTATCGAAATGCCATACACCGCAATTCAAGGCCTGTCAATAGGAAAACACATTATGTAGTATAAACCTATCCTGCATTGCCTATATATAGTAGGCAACATGATTAATAGCCATTTTACCCTTCTTCCTATTAATTAGGGGAAAGATAGGGGTTATAGCTAATCATAGGTATCGACAAAAACCGTACCGCAGCTATTCCAACGGCAGGCCCAATGAATAGTGTTCGTACTCCGTTTCTCCGATCAGGTAATCTTTAAATTCTGCTATATTGGCCTTGCGAGTTTCACTGTTTTTCCAGGTTTCCCAGGCTTCCATATTTTCCCACATCGACACCACCACGACTTGATCTTTGTCATCAAGGTTTCGCAAGGTTTCTGAAGAAATATAGCCTGGTTGTTTCATTGCCGCACTGCGGTTGTTAATCAGCAATCTTGATGCCGCTCGCATATTACCGTTTTTAAATTTGCGTTTAATTAAAATTTTTACAGCCATAATACCCTCCTTTCTAGAAATTGTTTGGTAGGCTTGCATTTAGAAGGCTTCTGGAAGTGGGAGGACAATAGGGACATCCTTATCGCACGGTTCCCAACTCAAACCATTGATGAACATCAGCAATCAGACGCTGATGGTCAGCTTTCAAATGATCGTACATTCGTGCATTATCAATCGCAATGCCTCCCATATCTGCCAATCCGGCGATGAACTCATTTTCATCTTCAGAAAAATTTCGCCGTTCAGCGATGTATATTCTCAGCACACCGATTATTTGGTTTTTTACTGATATTGGAATCGAGAGGATTGACGCTATTCCTTCCTTTTTGGCTTCATCCGGATACTGGATCCTGGGGTCATTGCCAATGTCATAGATAAAGACCGAATTGCCTTGCAACGTCTCTGCTATACTTTTATCGGCAACCAGCGGCCCCTTTTTCAGATAATATTCACTTAGACCATGGGTTGCGCTGACCTCTAATAAATTTTTTTCTCTGTCCCAGAGAAAAACAGTGCTGGCTTTGACATTCAAGGCACTTACAACATTTTCGGTGATTAGGTTTAAAACTTCGGCAAGATTCAAGCTCGAATTTATTACCGTACATATATCTCTAAACAGCCTAAAATAGTTTTTTTCTTTAGCTTCCATTGAGTCCTCCTTCAGGTTAAAACCATCCTGAGCCCTGGGTCAGCCCTTGTGTCCGGAGTTTTAAAAAGCCTTCAACAATGGAGCAGAGTCTTTCTACGATGAGAATGGAAAATTAGAATTGAGACCTGGTCCGCTTTAAGAGATCAAAACGTGCTGCAGGTCAGGTGGAAAGGGAGCGTCTGATTCGTTCTACGTGCTATTTATACACGATTTGCTTTGTAGAGGTCAACAAAATTAAAAAAAGGTTCAAGGTTCAGCGTTCTGAGTTCAGGGCTCAAGGCTCAACGGCTGAAATAAAGACTGAGCAAAACGATTGCGGCCTGCGATGAGCTACATTCGGCCTGCCTTCGACATGAGCTCAGGCCGAATGTAGCTCATGTCGAAGGCAGTCGAGACGATTTTGAAATGCGGAATTTTGAAAGATTTAACTGACCAGGTACAGATATGCTCCGATCTGAAGGAGGGATCAAAGGTTTTAGAATCCTAATCTTGTAAACTATTTATTTTTTTCCTCCCCCACGGCCACCACTATTTCCAGCTCCACGACTACCGCCGTGACCGCCACCTTTATCCTTGCTATGACCCAAGGCAAGACCTCGATTTTTATTATGACCGCTGTAGGCTTGACCGGCGAGCTTTGTTTTGGAAAAACCAAATTTTTTGCCATTCGAAGCAGAGTCAGACATGCCGTGTCCCTTCATGCTGTCTCCTTTGTAGCTTCTGGCTGTAGCCGCTTTAATTTCAGATTTCATATGGTGTTGCACTGGATAATAGGCACCATATTTCGCTTTATTTTTGAAATGACCCAGACCCGCGTACTTGGGATGCAGGCCTAATTCCTTCAGGATATCGCCCCAGCCTCT
>JAUVTR010000023.1 GCA_030601425.1 Desulfobacterales bacterium | reverse complement strand
CAATGCATTTTCAGGACGTAATTCTAGAACTGCACAAATTTTGGGCCCGCAAGGGCTGTGTGATGGTACAACCCTATGATTTGGAGGTCGGCGCCGGCACATTTCATCCGACCACGCTTTTAAAAGCGCTGGGTCCGGAGCCTTGGGATGTTGCCTATGTTCAACCTTCCCGGAGACCGACCGATGGCCGCTACGGGGATAATCCGAATCGGCTTCAGCACTACTACCAGTATCAGGTCATATTGAAACCTTCTCCTTTTGATGTTCAAAACCAATACCTTCAGAGCATGAAGGCATTGGGCATCGATCCCCTTGATCATGATATCCGCTTTGTTGAGGATGACTGGGAATCGCCCACCCTGGGCGCATCCGGTCTGGGATGGGAAGTCTGGTTGGATGGAATGGAGATCACTCAATTTACCTACTTTCAAATGGCGGGGAGTATTGAGTTGCATCCCATATCGGTCGAACTCACTTACGGTCTGGAAAGAATTACCATGTATCTTCAGGGTGTGGATAATGTTTATGATCTGCAATGGAACGATGAAATAAAATACGGGGATGTACATCATCAACAGGAAGTCGAGCAGTCGACCTATAATTTTGAAAAAGCTGATGTGCCCGTTTTATTTGAGTTGTTCAAAAAATACGAGGCGGAGTCCGCACGACAAATTGAAGACGGGCTTGTATTACCGGCCTACGAGTATTGCTTGAAATGTTCCCATACGTTTAATCTCCTGGATGCACGGGGAGCCATCAGTGTTACAGAACGGACCGGCTATATTGCTCGAATACGAAATCTTGCACGGCTTAGCGCAAAAGCATATTTGAAACAGCGCGAAGATATGGGCTTTCCGCTGTTGAACAGGGAAAAATAAAAGGTTTCAGGTGTCAGGTGTCAGGTTTCAGAGGGCAGAGGACAGAAGACAGATGGTAAAAACTGGAGGATGAAACATGTTGTCTGTCGTCTGTCCTCTGTTATCCGTTGACTGATCGCTGACACCTGAACACTGAAACCTGAAACCTGGTATTGGGGTGAAAATGGACACATTATTGCTCGAAATAGGAACAGAGGAAATCCCGGCAGATTACATTAATCCTGCTTTAAGGGCGCTGGCCGCAACTTTGCAGAAAAAATTGACTGAAACTCGGATTGAGCATGGTCCCGCAAAGATATACGGGACCCCCAGGCGGTTGACCGTTAAAATTGAAAAGGTTGCTGCCAAGCAGCTGCCTTTAAAAACAGAACTTACCGGTCCTCCGGCGAGGATCGGATTTGATGAGTCGGGTAAACCGACAATGGCAGCGAAGAAATTTGCCGAAAAGGCGGGCGTTAAAGTTGATAAGCTGACAATTAAAGATACCAAGAAAGGTGCCTATTTATGTGCGGTTAAGCAGGAGCGGGGCCTGGCGACCCGGACCTTGCTTAAAGACATCCTGCCAAAGGTCATATTGGCAACCCCGTTTCCGAAAACCATGCGCTGGGCGGATCTGGACATTGCGTTTGCAAGACCGATTCATTCCATTTTGGCCCTGCTGGGTTCCAATGTTATTCAATTTAAGCTGGGAAACATAAAAGCCAACCGTTATACATATGGGCATTATTTTATGCAGCCCGGGAAAATAAAAATTGATTCTGCCGATGACTATGTAAAACGTTTAAAAACGGCTCAAGTTGAAGTTGATCTTGATGCACGTCGAAAAGCGGTTGAGCGCGAAATCACTAAAGCGGCAAAAAGAGTCCGCGGCAGCATTTTGCCCGACGAGGAACTGATAGACACCGTTAGCAACCTGGTTGAATATCCGGTGGCTGTCGCAGGAAAATTTGATGACATATTTCTTGAACTCCCTGAAGAAATTTTGATCACCGCCATGCGGGAACATCAGAAATATTTTGCCGTTATCAATAAATCTCATAAGATTTTACCCCATTTCATTGCCGTCAACAATACAGCCGCCAGAGATATGAAACTGGTGGCCAAGGGACATGAACGCGTGTTGCGGGCCCGCCTGGCGGATGCCCAATTTTTCTACCAGGGTGATTTGGAAGTCTCCAATGATAAGCGCGTAGAAAAGTTGAAAGGAGTCTTATTCCAGGCGCAGTTAGGCACAATGTATGATAAAATCCAACGCGTTGCGAAAATTGGTGAATTCATCGCTAAAGCCGTGAATGCCGAATTGGCCGGGGAAAAACACGAAAACGAACTCAAAGCCCAGGTTGTACGAGCTGCCAGGTTGTGTAAAGTGGACCTCGTAAGCCAGGTGGTTGGGGAGTTCCCGAAACTGCAGGGCGTCATGGGAAGAGTTTATGCCACCATTGCCGGCGAACTTCCCGCCGTATCGGCCGCAATCGAGGAACATTATCGCCCCACGTATTCCGGGGGACCTTTGCCGGATACCATTGCGGGTTCGGTCTTAAGCATCGCCGACAAGGTCGATTCTATCTGTGGGTGCTTTAGTGCCGGACTGATTCCCACCGGTGCTTCCGACCCCTATGCCCTCAGGCGTCAGGGGATTGGTATCATTCAAATTATGCACGAAAAAGGGTTTTTATTTTCGCTAAGAAAGCTAATTAAAAAAAGTCTCGGTCATTTCGAGCTAAAAAGTAGCGTTGGATTAAGCGAGTTAACTCAAAAAATTTATACATTTTTGCAAAACCGCATCATCCAATTGTTAGCCGATCAAGGGTATGCCAAAGATGCCATTGCAGCTGTTGTGGATGTCTCAATCGATAATGTGCCCAATATATGGAATCGCCTTGAAGCGCTTGAAGCGCTCAAGGCTAAACCGGATTTTGAGGCGCTGGCAGTAGCCTTTAAGCGTGTGGTGAATATTTTAAAGAAATCAGGCAAATTGGAAAAAGCCGGCAAACCGGGTGAGGTGCAAGAAAAACTTTTTGAACACGAGAGTGAATCGGCGCTTTTGACGGCCTGCAAAAAAGTTGAAAAAAAAGTTTCAGACGCTATGGAAAAGGGGCTTTTTGAAAAAGCGCTTCTCGACATTGCTACGCTGCGCGGACCGGTGGATGCATTTTTCGATGGGGTCATGGTGTTAGCGGAGGATAAATACGTGCGTCGCAACCGGCTGGCATTGCTAGGGCACATCGCCGCATTGTTCAGCAAATTTGCCGACTTCTCTAAATTGTCTACCTGATGTGCCAGGAAGATACAGAGGACAGAGCACAGAAAACAGATGACAGGCGACAAATAGCAGACTGTATTCTGTCATCTGTCATCTGTCTTCTGTTATCTGACACCTGACACCCGAAACCTGAAACCTAGATTGACACGTGGATGTTTTATGAAGTCAAGATTCCATACTGGAGAAAGGCGTAGTCCAGGACTCAGTCTTAGCTCACTGACGGATGATGAACTGTACGCTATCCATCTGGCAACCCTGGAGGTACTCGAACAAACAGGTTTATTTGTCGAAACCCGCGAAGCGCTTGATGTTTTTGACGGTGCCGGAGCTGAAATAGATCGCAAGAATAAAATCGTAAAAATTCCACCTTATCTGGTTGATGATGCCATTCGATCAGCTCCATCGAAAGTACTTTTGGCCGGCCGCGACCCGAAAAATGATAAGCTTCTGGAGACCGACCGTGTGCATTTCACGAATTTCAGCGAGGGGGTTGAAGTGGTTGATCCGTATACGGGTGAACGCCGAACACCAACCAAAGCGGATCTTGCCAATGTCGCCAGGGTGGTTGATTACCTTAGTGATATTGATGTTTGTGAAAAAGCAGTAGGAGCCAGCGATGCACCGTCAGAAGTTGTACCGCTTCATAACGCTGAAGCCATGCTTGCCAACACAACGAAACATTGCTGTGTGGGTCCCGGAGACGGCTTTTTATTAAAAAAATTGGTCAAAATGGCAGCTGCGGTTGTCGGTGGTTTAAAGAAGCTGAAAGAGCGCCCAATCCTGTCATTTACCACCTGTCCGGTGAGCCCGTTGCAGCTCATAAAAGAATGCTGCGAAATTATCATGGAGTCTGCTCGAACCGGATCGGTAATTAACATTTTGTCTATGGCAATGGCGGGGGGCACCTCACCTGTCAGTCTCGCCGGGGCATTGGTTACGCATAACGCGGAAGTTTTAGGGGGGATTACGTTAAACCAGCTTGTCGTCAAAGGTGCCCCGGTAATATACGGCAGCTCAACTACAGCGATGGATTTAAAATTGGGGACTGCCTCGGTGGGCACCCCTGAGTGCGCAATTATTAGTGGTGCTGTGGCTCGACTGGCTCGTTATTATGCCCTGCCGAGTTATGTTGCCGGTGGGTAGAGTGATGGTAAAATATCTGATGCTCAAATGGGCCACGAAAAAACGCTGACCGGACTGATTGCGGCATTGGCAGGTGCCAATCTGATATATGGTCCGGGAATGCTTGAGAGCGGAATTACCTTTGATATTGCCCAGTTGGTGCTGGACAATGAATTTGCAAAAATGATCAAGCATACCGTAAGGGGTTTTGGAGTTAATAAAGAAGCCCTGGCGGTAGATGTTATTAAAGAGATCGGACCGGCAAAAAATTTCCTTGCCCATACCCATACGTTGAGGCACATGCGATCCCAATCACAGCCTGAACTGATTGATCGTAAGGGTATCGAAGATTGGAAAGCCGCGGGCGGGACCGACATTTACCAAAGGGCCGCAGAAAAAGTAAAAAGTATTCTGGAGAATCACAAACCCGAACCACTTATGGAAGACGTTTCCACTAAAATCCGATCCATTATCAAGGAGACAGAAAACGAGCTGGGTGTATCTAAAAAATGAGCTCAAATTTTTCTGTGTTTTCGAAGATAAACCGCTAATTTTGAGATAAGTTCTAATCTATCATACCCTGGAGGTGCGAGGAATCTGGTGAAGGATCATATTCCTACAAGAATGGGCGATGGGGAATTGGTTTCCATGTCGGCTGCCGAGGTAAAAGATGACATTTTGGCAGGAACCCGGGATGCCGCCAAAAGAGCCAACATTCCCGAGCTGACGAAAGACGATGCCCAACAGTTACTCGGTATCATGGCTGAGCCGTCTCGGGCAGTAAGTGTAGCGCCGGGAGAAGAGGTCATTGTGACCGATGATGGCTGCTCGATGAGCTTCTATGCAGGCCAGGATAGTGGAGGCATCGGCATTCCCATGAGTCGGCTGCAGGCGATTCTAACCTACGAACGGGCCTGTGCCGCCGATACCACTTCCATGGGGCATAGTGATTACAGCTTCAAACCGGTGAAATCCATTATTAACTTTGAGATGAATGCGTATTACACCGCATCCATGATGACGACCGCCCCTCTTTTTTATGGGGCCCAGCCAAATTTGGGGCTTTACTTTCAGCCGGATGGACCCCATCCAAATCCGGCTGATCTTCTGCCACAGCGAAAGATCAAAGAAGCCCGGGCGACACAGGAGGCAGCAGCTGAACAGCTGCGCGAAGATCTTGTGTTTGTAGGAAAAAAACTGAATCATATCGGATGCGAGGGCCTTAATTTTGATACCTGTGGATCAGCCGGGGATGCAGATTTTTTAGCGGCCCTGCTGGCAGTAGCCGATTTAAAAAAAGCGACTCCAAATATGCCGGTGATCATGGGGGCCTCAGGAGAATTCGTACTTGGAATGCACGGCGAATTAACCTTTGACGAAAAGCAGATTGCCGGTATGTATCCTCACGAACAGGCAAAGGTTGCTGAAGCTGCAGGGGTTAATATCTTTGGGGTGGCGATCGGTACAAACACAACGAAATCTGTGGTTTGGAATGTCGCCAGAACGGCAACCTTTGTAAAGGCAACCGTCGCGGTTGCCAATATACCGATCCATGTCAATGTTGGGATGGGTGTCGGTGGTGTGCCAATGCTGGAAGTCCCCCCGATAGACAGTGTAACGCGGGCCTCAAAAACCCTGGTGCAAATCGGAAAGGCGGATGGTTTGTAGATTGGTGTTGGCGATCCTTTTGGTATGCACATCGCTCACATTGTTGCTTCGGGCATGGGAGGTATCCGAACCGCCGGAGATCTGGTGGCTTGGATGCAGATAACCCACAAAATGAAAATAACTGAAGCAAAACAATATGTGGCCGATAAATTGGGAATCGAAGTCATCGATCTGACGAATGAGGAAATTATGCGGCAAATAAGAGAGGAACGCGGAATCGGTGTCATTACTGCAATAGCAGGTGATCCGAAAGGGATTCGTGCTAAATTTAAGATTGCCGAATTACTGAATATTCATATTAACTCGGTTGACCTCTTTAAATCTCAGATGGCTTATAGCGGTTGATAAAAAAACGTTCCGCTAGTCGAACGTTTTTTTCTACAACCACTTATGCCGCAACTCCGTCATTGGGTGTTTTCAAACCAGGTGCAAAGCACCCGGTTACACCCGCACCGATTAAGGCACTGCCGTGCCTTTGTATTTTCCCGCTTATGGCGGAAAAATCCAAGCCACCCGCTCTGCGTGTGGTCGGTGACCCGGAACATTATTATGAAAAGCGGTATAAATACCGGAATTCAACTTGATTGGAGGAAACTATGGCATATGACCCGGAGAAGGATAAGGTTTTGAAAACGTGGAAATGCAATGAAACCGGATTGGTCGTTTCAATTAACCGCTATGGTGACGGTGAAGCGAAAGTTCAAATCGGGCCGCGTGTTTTGTTAAAAAAGGACGGCACCGAGAGAGCGCCGGTAAAAGCCGGCCGGCTGACCATCGAGGATCTGATATGGTTCTATGATATTATCGATGAGGTCAAAGAAGAATTATCCGCTTTGGCGAGACCAGCATAATGAGACCGTGGAAAACAATGATGCCATCATAATTCCCCAAAAGGGCAAACATGCACCGCAACTGGGTCCGGTTGCCGTGATAGCCGGGACTGAAACGGATCTCGCCCTTCTCTGCAACTTGCTTGATCTTGATAAATCCAAATATCAAAAACTATTCACAAGCCGGCTCTACGTCGCCGACCAGCCAGGCGCAGCTTTTTGCTTAACCGGTCCGTTAATCGGTGCTCCGTATGCAGCAATGGTGCTTGAAACTTTGATTGCCTGGGGTGCCAGAGAAATTATTTTTTTAGGCTGGTGCGGTTCAATTTCCCAAAAGGTCAAAATTGGCGATATTATTGTTCCGACCTCTGCGATTATTGATGAAGGCACCTCCGGGCATTATAAAAAAGATGATAATCGGATTTCATTTCCCTCAGAGCTGATGGTCACCAAGCTCAAAGCCGCGTTGGACCGTAATCGTGTCACTTACCATCACGGATCTGTTTGGTCCACAGATGCGATTTACCGGGAGACCCGCGACAAGGTAGAAAATTATCAGCGCCTGGATGTTGTCGGCGTTGAGATGGAGATTTCAGCACTGTTTACGGTTGCAAAGTTTCGCAAAGTAGATATGGGTGCGATTGTTGTTGTTTCTGATGAGTTAGCTTCCTTCAAATGGCGTCCTGGTTTTAAAACAGATATCTTCAAACATGGCCGCAAGGCGGCCTGTGCGGTGGTAAGAGATCTATGCCGGAAAATATAAACCCACAAATTGCTCAAAAAGCAGAAGCGTTAAGAAAAGCCCTTCACCGTCATAATTATCGCTACTATGTTCTGGATGATCCGGAAATTTCCGACGCCGAGTACGACCGGATGATGCAGGAGCTTAAACAGCTGGAAGAAAACTATCCACAGTTGGCCAGTCCGGATTCACCGACTGCCCGGGTGGGGGCACCTCCACTGGAAAAATTTGATACTGTGGCACACACTGTTCCCATGCTGAGCTTAGACAACGGCTTTAATGATGAGGATATCCTCGATTTTGATAGGCGCGTAAAACGAAACCTCGATAAACAAAGCAATATTTTGTACACAGCTGAACCCAAGATGGACGGAGTTGCTGTGGAACTCATATATGAAAACGGAAAACTGCTCACCGCATCTACCCGGGGAGATGGCTTAACCGGGGAGGTGATCACCGCCAACGTCAAAACGATCAACGCGGTTCCGCTGGTGATGCAAACAGATAGTCCGTCCCCCATTCCGTCAAGACTTGAAATAAGAGGGGAAGTCTTTATCGGACTTGATGCTTTTAGAAAGTTTAACGAGGAACGCATTGAACAGGAACTGCCGCCGTTTGCGAATCCGAGAAATGCTGCGGCAGGTTCATTGCGGCAACTGCATTCAAAAATTACCGCCACCCGCCCTCTGGAGATCTTTTTTTATGGAATCGGGATCGTTGAAGATCTTGCATTTGAATCCCATTGGGAGCTTCTTAAGTCTTTGAAAAACTGGGGGTTTAGAATCAATCCGTTCATTCGTCCCACCATTCGCATAAAAGAGGTGCTGAATTACTATCGGGAGCTGAGCGAAAAACGGCACCAACTTCCTTACGACATTGACGGGATTGTGGTTAAAGTTGACGATATTTCACTACAGCAACGTTTGGGGGCGACGTCCAGAAGCCCAAGATGGGCCGTTGCTTACAAGTTTAAGGCCATACAGGAAACCACCGCACTGGAAGCGATTGAAGTCCAGGTTGGGCGCACCGGGGTTTTGACACCGGTGGCCCAGCTTAAGCCTGTGAGTGTCGGCGGTGTTATGGTCAGCCGGGCAACGTTGCATAATGAAGATGAAATCGAAAAAAAAGATATCCGAATCGGAGATAAAGTCCTCGTGCAGCGAGCCGGCGATGTCATCCCGGAGATCGTGAAGGTCATCGCATCAAAGCGCGATGGAAGCGAAACCCAATTTAAGATGCCCAAAAGCTGCCCGGTCTGTGATTCACCTGTTATTCGCATGGCAGGAGAGTCGGCTACTCGCTGTATCAACTCAAGTTGCTCCGCCCAGCTTAAAGAGCGGATCAAACATTTTACTTCAAAGAGAGCTTTTGATATTGACGGCCTCGGTGATAAGCTCGTTGATCAGCTTGTTGACGAAAACCTGCTATCTTCTTTTGCCGATATATTCAGTCTCGATGAGGAAATTATCAAAAATTTAGAGCGCATGGGTGCCAAATCAGCCGCCAATTTAGTCAATGCCATTGAACAGAGCAAATCAATCGTATTTGCCCGTTTTCTTTATGCCTTAGGGATCAGACATGCCGGCGAGCATGTATCCGCATTGCTTGGCGATCATTTTCCTGATCTTCATACGCTAATGAATTGTTCCCGGGAAGAATTGGAAGCCGTTGAGGGCATTGGGCCGATTGTGGCTGATAGCATCGCCAGTTTTTTTAAGCAGGAACGAAATCAGCGTATTATCCGGCTGATTTTGGATTGCGGTGTCAAGCTTGAGACTGCATCCCGAAAGAAAACCGGCAAACTTAAAGACAAGGTATTTGTCTTGACCGGTACACTGGAAAGTATTACGCGATCCCAGGCCAAAGAGCTGATCAAAGCAGCCAGCGGGAAGGTCAGCGGTTCCGTTAGTGGCAATACGGACTATTTAGTAGCCGGTGAATCCCCGGGCTCAAAGCTCAACAAAGCCAAAGAACTCGGGGTCGCGGTGATTGATGAAGCGGGATTTAAAGAGTTGTTTGGGTAAACCAGAAGGCTATAAAGCTTGGAGGCTTGGAAGCTGGGAGGCAGATATGATGATAGCTCTTTAGCCTTCCAGCCTCCCGGCATCATAGCTTTCAAGCCAAATACTTGTGAGGTAGCTATGGAAAAACAAGTAAGGGCCTGTGCCGTTATATCCGGCCGGGTTCAGGGGGTGTTTTTTCGGATGGAAACACAACGTGCTGCTGAGCGGTTTGGCGTTTTTGGCTGGGTGCGCAACAGACCCGACAGTACTGTCGAAGCTGTCTTTGAGGGCGAGCAGCAGGCGGTTGATGCTGTTCTCCAATGGTGTAAGGAAGGGCCGAATCTGGCCGTTGTTAAAAATGTCGAAGTGAATTGGCAGGACTATTCAGGGGAGTTTGAGCGGTTCGATATCACCTACTAGAACGGGCGATTTACTTTAATAATAAATCGCCCGTTTTTTTGAATTGCTTATACGGCTTCTCTGAGTTTTCTGCCGGGACGAAATTTTACAACGTTGGTGGCCTTAATTTTGATCGGCGCGCCGGTTTGCGGATTCCTTCCTTTACGAGCTTTACGGCGGACTTTTTTAAATGTGCCGAAGCCGACCAGCGTAACTTTGCCGTCTTTTTTCTTCAGCGCTTTGGTCACGCCATCCATAAAAGAGTTCAGTGCAGCCGCAGCTGCAACCTTTGAAATTTTTGCATCCTTGGCCGCTTTTTCTACAAGTTCTGCCTTTGTCATAATGCTTTACCCCCTTCCAGTTTGATTTTAATGGTTTGAGTTATTGTCAACCGATCGCCTATTTTCCTGTTTCCATATAGAAAGTTAAATTCTATGTCAACAGAAATCTACATTTTACAACACTTTTTTTGAAATAATCGCTGTTGAGCTGCTGCATGATAGGATTTACGGGAATTAATTCTCCGTATTTTCGGTAAAGTGACAGTTCTGATAATGACGTCAAAGGGTTTTTAAACCCATCTCAAAGATGTGGATCAGGGTTCATGGCCCCCGCAAATTGTATTGAGCTATATTATCCACAGATTACGCAGATTGCGCAGATTAAAAAAGAGAGATTTATGGTGTTGAAAAATAATCTGTGTGAATCTGTGTAATCTGCGGAAGAATTGTGATTTCGCATCAGATCTAAAAAAGGGCTTCAACGAATTGAGTGGCATCGAATTCCTGTAGGTCTTCGATTTTTTCCCCGATGCCGATATATCTTAACGGAATTTTCAAAGTACTGCAAATGCTTATAACGATGCCGCCCTTAGCCGTGCCGTCAAGCTTGGTCAGGGCTAAGGCGGTAATACCAAGGGCGTCGTTAAATAGCTGCGCCTGGGATAAGGCGTTTTGACCTGTGGTTGCATCCAGAATCAGTAATACCTCATGAGGCGCTCCTGGAATTTTTTTTGAAATAGTTCGTTTTATTTTTTTTAACTCTTCCATCAAATTTACTTTGGTATGAAGCCTGCCGGCGGTATCGATAAGCACCATATCGGCTCCCCGCGCCGAAGCCGCCTCAACGGCATCAAATGCAACAGCCGCCGGATCCGCCGTTTCTTTGTGTTTAACGATCTCGGCCTGTGCTCTTTCAGCCCATATCATTAATTGCTCAATAGCGGCTGCCCGAAACGTATCCGCTGCCGCGATCAGAACCTTTTTGCCGGAAGCGGTTGCTTTGGCTGCAAGTTTACCGATCGTTGTGGTCTTGCCGGTTCCGTTCACCCCAACGACCATGATGACTCGGGGTGAAGACATCGATCGTTCCGGTTCCGATGCCGGGGCCTGAAGAATAGATAAAATTTCATCTTTGAGTAAAGATTTTATCTGATCCACATCGGTGATTTTCGAAGATGATATTTTCTCTATAAGTGTCAATGCCGTTTGAACCCCAATATCCGATGTAATTAATAATTCTTCGAGTTCCTCCAGCAGATCATCATCAATCTGTTTTTTGCCGGCAAAGATTTTATCAAAGCCATCGGAAAAGGTTTTGCGTGTTTTGGATAATCGGTCTTTTAAGCGTCGCAAATACCCGCTGGACTCATTGGGTTCAGCGGGCTGGCTTTTTTCTTCATCCGATGATGCCAAAGGTAACGCGGTTTCGGCTTGAGACTTATTTTTATTGGACTTACGAAAAATCATATCTTTTCTCTGCCCTGTGCATATTTCCCGCTCACCACAAAGAACACGAAGATTCACGAAGATAAATTCAAAATCTTTTAAATTCCGTACTTTGTGTCCTTCGTGAACTTCGTGGTAAAAACTACCTATGCGTATATCCGTATCTCGTTATGGATCGCACTAATCTGCACTGCTTTATTTTACAGGAAGTGGATGCCGGGCATCAAGCCTTAATTGGAGGTGCTTGCGCCTTCAAAATTTACTGAGACGATCTTTGATATGCCCTTTTCTTGCATGGTAATCCCGAAAAGGGTATCGGCAAATTCCATGCTGCGTTTATTATGGGTGATCATAATAATTTGTGAGTTTTCACCGATAATTTGCAGCAAATCATTAAAACGGTAGACGTTGGCATCATCGAGCGGGGCATCGATTTCATCCAGCAGACAAAATGCGGCCGGTTTGATTAAGAATATCGAAAATATAAAAGCGATGGCGGACAGGGCCTTTTCGCCACCCGAAAGAAGACTTAAACGGGTCAATTTTTTCCCCGGTGGATGGATCATGAACTCCACACCTGTCTCTAAGGGCATGTTCGGATCTTTTAAAACGAGTTTGGCTGTACCGCCGCCAAAAAGCTTTGAAAAGACTTCATTTAACTTCTCATTAATTAAATTGAAAGTTTCTAAAAATCGTTTTTGGGTGATCGTATTAATTTTCTTAATCACCTTGTGCAGGTCTTCAATGGCGCAAACCAGATCATTGCGTTGTTCTTCCAGAAACTCAAATCGATCTTTTAACTGTTCATATTCCCGAATCGCACCCAGATTCACATCGACGATCTTGGAAATTTTGGTTTTACAGGTTGTCAGTTCTTCTTCCATTGCTTCTATCGTTTTATCTGAAGTCAGTTCAAGGCTTTCTGAGTTTTGATTGAAATCGGTTTTTAGGACGGAAAACGATTTCTGATATTTTTCCTCCAAGCGATTGGCGATATTTTCCTGTTTGATTTTGCGCTCGGATTGCTCAAGCTCGAGCAGTCGGACTTTCTCCAGTGTCTTTTCCCGCTTGCTTTTGATATCGGATATCTTGCTATCGCTGTTTTGAAGCTTTGCGTCAATGGTCTGGTAGTGCTCTTCATTGGTTTTAAGTGACTGATCGATAGCCTGCATGCGTCGATACATTTCAGCAAGATTTTGCTCGTATTCGACTATTGTCTGTTTTGAAGTTTCTTCCTTTTGCTGTTTTTCGTGAATTTCCTGTCCAAGCTGTTCCAGCCTGTTTAAGCTGTCTTTGTGAAATTCTTTGAGTCTCCTTAAACTGTTGCTGGCATTTTCCAATTTCGCATTCAGAGCAGTTAGCTGCAATTGAAGATCAACGACCTTTTGAGAATATTCGTCCAGTTCCTTCGAAACTGTACTGATGGTTACCGATATATCTGAGGCTTTATTTTGAGCGGTTTTGACCTCTGCCGAAAGATCTGCCAGGGCCGTATTATGCTTTATCATTTCATCATCGATATCGCTGACTTCCCCCTGAAGCCGTTCTTTTTCTAAAGCCACGATTTCAAGATGACGGGTGGCATTTTTGAGTTCTTCGGTGGCTTTGACCAGCTCTTTTTCAGCCTCAATTTCGTTTTTTGAGGCGTTGTTTTTCTTTTCGATGAGTTTTTGCAGTTGGCTTTCAAGATTCCGCGCCTCTGATTCCAGTGTGCCTTGATCCAAACGGGCCTTTTCCAATTTCTGATCCAGCTCGATACTCTGGCGGCCAAGATCTTTAAGTTCCTGCTTTTTGACCAGAATGCCGTTCAGTTTGTCTTTGCTACCGCCGACCATGATGCCCTGGGGGGAAATAACATCCCCGTTTTTAGTGACAATGGTTGTTGATGCGCCATTGCGGTTAAACATCTCAATGGCTTCAGACAAATCCTCTGTGAAGACAACATGGCCTAACAGGGCCTCGACAATGGACTCATAGCCGGACTTGACGGTAATCTGATTTAAAAGCAGTTGCACCGAGGCGGATTGGTTTGGCGGAGTACCTTGCCCCTTCTTAACAGATGAAACCGGTATAAATCCACTTCGTCCGGCGCCGGCGGTTTGCAAATAATTAATAGCTTTAAGACCCGTATCCTGGTCTTTAACAATAATGTACTGGAGTGCATCGCCCAGTACCGCTTCCACGGCGGTTTCGTAGGTTGGTTTGGCCTCAATAATATCCACCATAAGCCCGATGATTTTAGCGGATACTTCCTGGCTGATTGAGGACCCATCGGTGCTTTGAGGCTTCATAATGGCCTTGACACCGTCGCGGTACCATTCGAAATTGTCCTCCATTTTTTTAAGCGTATTTAATTTTGATTTGACCGTGTTGCGCTCCAATTCCAGCGTCCGGGTCAATTTAACCTGCTTGCCGAGGGCGCTGTTTTTTTTCTCCAATTGGCTGCCGGTCGCAGCGATCTGTTCCTCCAGGTCATTAATATCACGCTTAATGGTGTCTAAATGACCGCGAGCCCTCTCTTCCAATTCGCGGGCCCGGGTAATTTGTTTTGTGGCTTGAGCCCGGTCTTCATCAACTTTTGATAAGCGCTTTTGCAGGCTTTCTTTATTGTTAATGGTGGTTTGGTAAATGTTTTTATACTGAGCTTCCTGGGCCACCAGGTCCATTAATCGCGCTTTATTGGATTCCATTTCTTGATTAAGGCCCGATAATTTTTCGGTAATCGTTTGCGTAGCCTCTCTTTCCCGATCGAGCTGGGTCTTTTCTGTGGCGATTTCTTCATTAAGCTGAGAAGTCTCTTTTTCTACCTGATCAATTTCCGAAAGCATCTCCTGGTTCTTGTCTTCCACATCAACTCGGGCAGCTTTAAGCTCGATCGACTCCTGGGAAAGTCTTTCGATTTCCTTGCGAAGATGGACGAGGTCATTCTCTTTACGGTCTATGTTCCGCTGGATTTCAAATTGATTTGATTTTTGCTCGGATAGCTCTTGATTTTTCCGCCAGCGCTTGAGCTTGATCTCTTCAACTAAAGCATCCAGCTGTTTTATCTCTGTCGTGTGACTGATATCCAAATCCTGCAGTTCGTTCAGCAGCGTATCGCTCTCTTGCAACTGACGGGCGTAATCCTCGTAATAGTGCAAACCGAGGCATATCTCGAAGGCTTTAATTTGTTTCCGGTAGTTGTTGTAGATTTCAGCTTTTCTGGCCTGGCGTTTCAGGCTGGCCATTTGACGTTTAATTTCCGAAATAATGTCTGTTACGCGTAATAGATTGTTTTTCGTTAATTCGATTTTGCGCAGCGCTTCGATTTTGCGGTTTTTATAGCGGGTAACGCCGGCGGCTTCTTCGACAAAAAAGCGGAGCTCTTCCGGGTTGGCATCGGTAATGGCACCAATTTTCCCCTGCTGGATGATGGCGTAGGATTTGGACCCGAGTCCACTACCCCAGAAGACATTGTGGATGTCTTTCAATCGGCAGGGCTGTCGGTTTAAAAAATAGGCGCTTTCCCCGGAACGATAGAGACGACGGGTGAGGTTGATTTCGGTAAACTCTTTTAGCTCTTCGGGGCTATCTCCATTTTCGTTTGACAGGGTTAAAGAGACTTCGGCCATATTTAACGGCGGTTTCCCATTGGCGCCCGAGAAAATAATATCTTCCATGGATTTGCCGCGCAGTTGCTTGACGCTTTGTTCTCCCATGACCCATCTTAACGCATCAATGACGTTGCTTTTTCCACAACCATTGGGCCCCACAATCGCAGAGATGCCATGCGGAAATTCAATGTTGGCTTTATCATAAAAGGATTTGAAGCCGGTTACTTCAAGTTTTTTTAATTTCATATACCCAGATCTCCCCGGATCGTATTACCATTTGAGCCGACCTTCATTGGAGTTTTATACCGCATAGAAGAAAGATGTCGATTTCCCAAAAATAGCCTTAAATTTAGCTGCCGAACCTTATTTTAGGCAAATTTTGGCTTGCAAAGATGATGGGAAAGTTGTCTTGAATTTCACCGGCAAATCATAGCAGGATGTGGGCGGCTTGTAAAGAAAAAACACAAGTTACGGTATAATTTTAATGGTTTGGATACAAGATATGGGGGGATGCTCCTTTTTAAGTATGGTTATTAAATCGGGTTTCAAATTTAAGTTGAAAGCGATGGCTTGATCACGAAAACACCAAATTTGAAAAGCACGAAATTCTTTTACTTCTTCTTGTTAAAATACCGCGATTTAATTGCAAATTGAAGCACTGCGCCACACCGATCCGCTTTATTCTTGACATTCATTACCGCCTCGATTATGAATCATTGCAAAGGATTGCGTTATCTGGGGGATTTAATTCTAACCGTAACATACCATCCAATTATCTTATTCATTAAAATCTAGCAGAAAATATGAAAAGGAGGCGTAAAATGAATCGAAGAAGATTTTTCATTCCGTTGTTTTTGTGTGCTGTACTTTTTCTGTTTTGGACTGTTTTTCCGGCCTATGCCGGTGTGCTGGAGGATATTAAATCCAAAGGGCAATTGGTGGTGTCCACCGATGCCAATTATGCCCCCCAGAGCTTTTTGAATGACAAGGGGCAACTGGATGGTTTCGATATCGATGTGTCCAAAGAAGTGGCCAAACGGCTGGGCGTAAAAATCAAGTTTGTCACCCCTGACTGGGACTTGATTGTGGCCGGTAAATGGGCCGCGCGCTGGGATCTAAGCATCGGAAGCATGACCATTACCGGTGCCAGGGCCAAAGTGGTGGATTTCTCCTCTCCCTACTATTACACCCCTGCCCAATTCGGTGTTCACAAAAAGAACACGACGATCAAAAAACTGGATGATTTCTCCGGCAAGACCGTCGGATTGGGATCAGGCACCACCTATGAGACCTATATGGACCCCGATCAAACGCTCTCCATTGGTGGGGAGAAGATTATCTATCAAGTGAAAGGGGCAAAGTCTAGAATTTATTCAACCGATATGGAGGCCGTGCAGGATCTGGCCCTTGGAGATGGGGTGCGGAGTGATGGGGTATTGACCTCGGGTTTCGTCATCCAGGAGGCCATCAAAAAAGGCGTACCGATCAAGCCTGTTGGCGCCCCGGTTTATTACGAACCTCTGTGCGCTGCCTCTGATAGGGCCCGACCTGGAAGTGCCGCATTCGCAAAAAAGGTCGGTGAACTTTTTGAAGCGATGCACAAAGATGGCACGTTGACCAAGCTTTCTATAAAATGGTTCGGCTTAGACATAACCAAGAAAATCAAATAAAGCAGTTTTTAAGCCCATTTGCAAAAGGCGCTTATGACGACAACAGATGATGCTCAAGCCAAGGCTGCAGACTTAGGGGTCACCGAAACAAAGCTGAAACACATCGAAGAGGCCCGCAAGGCCAAAAAAAGATTTGTCATGTGGGTCGCTTTGGTGTGGGTCGGGATATTTGCGCTTCTGCTTCTTGTCTTCAACCAATTTAACCTCGATTTTAAGTTCATGCTGAAATACCTGCCCTTTATCATGAAAGGGGTGGGAACCACGATTTATATCTCAATTTTTTCTATTGCCTTTGCATGCCTCCTGGCGCTTTTCGGTGCCCTTGGCAGGCTTTCCAAAAATCCGATCTTTTATGGCGCAGCAACCTTCTATATCTCTGTCATCCGGGGCACGCCGCTGATTGTTCAAATATTCGTGATCTATCTCGGTCTGCCACAAATGGGAATTGTAATTAGTGCCGTGCCTGCCGGGATTATCGCCCTGGGCGTCAACTATGGAGCTTATATGACCGAGATATTCAGGGCTGGAATCCAATCGATCGGTCGGGGTCAGATCGAGGCAGCCCATTCTTTAGGAATGACCTATGCCCAGATGATGAAGCGCGTGGTGTTGCCCCAGGCTTTGCGTCTCACTATCCCCCCCACCGGCAATGAATTTATCGCCATGCTCAAAGACTCGTCGCTTGTGAACTTTCTGGGGGTGTGGGAGCTCTTTTTCAGAGCCATAAAGGTCGGGCGGCAGAATTTCCGTAACATGGAAACGCTTATTATTGCAGGCCTCTTTTATTGGCTGGTCACCATCATTTTTCAGTATTTCCAGTCCCGGCTGGAGAAGCGTATGGCTAAAGGGACCCAAAAAGCAAGTGGGATGGGGCATTAATTGCCATCGATAGCTTCAAACACCATTTTGTGCAACAGGCGCGAAACGAGTCGTCCATGCTGATGTGACGCGCGGCTCTGTTGCGAAAACAACTCCCTTTGAACCGTTGGGTTGGAGTGAGAAAACTATTTATGGAACCCATTATCATCATCAAGGACCTTAAGAAATATTTTCAGCACCTCCTGGTTTTGGACGGCATCACAACCAATATTATGCCGGGGGAGGTGGTTGTGATCATTGGTCGCAGCGGGTCGGGTAAGAGTACGCTTCTGAGATGCTTGAACGTGCTGGAAGAATCCCAATCCGGCTATGCCCTGATCGATGGCATTGAATTACCTATCGGGCAAAAACGAACGAGAGAAGTCAGAAAAAGAATCATTGAGATCCGCACCCATATGGGAATGGTTTTCCAGGAGTTTAATCTATTTCCCCATCGTACGATTATCGATAATGTCATCGAGGGGCCGGTCATCGTTAAGAAAGAAGATCGAAAAACTGCCATTGCCAGGGGGGAGGAGCTGTTGAGCTGGGTGGACATGATCGAAAAAAAAGATTATTATCCCGACCAGTTATCCGGGGGGCAGAAACAGCGGGTGGCCATTGCGCGCGCACTGGCCATGGAACCCAAGATCATGCTTTTTGATGAACCCACCTCGGCCCTGGACCCTGAACTGATCGGTGAAGTCCTCAATGTGATGAAAAGGCTGGCTGAGGAAGGAATGACGATGTTGGTCGTCACCCATGAGATGGGTTTTGCCAGAGAAGTTGCGGATCGAATCATTTTTCTGGGGGAAGGGGGGATCATTGAAGATAACCCGCCAGAAAAAATAATGGAAAACCCCGACCATGAAGACACCCGCCTTTTCTTGAACCATATTTTATGAATTTTCCTACTTAGACTTTTTGGAACTCATCTAATCCATTTGGGCTTTTCGCTCTGATCTTTTTCTTCCTTTAAGACCGCACCCTTCCGGATCACATTCTAATTGATGTTCCTTGATAAACAAACGCACGGGATTAAGCCGTGCCGGTCGTTTTTGAATAATCTTGACAATAATGCTAAGGGATAGGTATGCATTTAAGTTTACGACAATATAAATTTTGCATTTGATTGATACCTGGAGGATATATGACAGGCAAAGACGACCTAAATATCAACAAATTACTTAAAAACCCAGCGGTGCTGCGGGTCACCGATGATATTAGCCCCGTATTGTCGGAAAGAAGAAATTATTCGCCGCCGGTATGCGATGCGCTTCGCAGGAAATATACGGTATTGAAAGAAACGGGTCGTTATAAATTTACGGTGGACAAAGAAGCCAGAAGGCAGCTCCCCAGTCTGATTGATAACAAGATACGACTGATTGAGGGACTGGATTCGGCTGATGAAACCCTTGCCAAAGCTTACGGCCGACCGCGTAACATCGGCATTGTGTTCTCAGGAGGTCCTGCGCCGGGCGGGCACAATGTCATTGCTGGCCTTTATGATGCCGCCAAAAAAGCCAATCCAGCATCAAAAATATACGGCTTTTTAATCGGGCCGGACGGAATTATCGAAAATGAAGCTCTTGAGCTCCATGACGAATTGGTTGACGCCTATCGCAACCTGGGCGGTTTTACCATGATTAAAACCGGCCGGGCCAAAATCGACACCAGAAAGAAGATGGAATTGTCCAAGGAGACCTGTAAAAAGCTCAATTTGGATGCCCTGGTTATTGTGGGCGGCGATGATTCGAATACCAATGCCGCATTTTTAGCCCAGGAAATGTTTGCAGACGGTGTTCAGGTAATCGGAGTCCCCAAGACGATTGACGGCGATATCCAGGTCAGAGATGACTCCGGCAATGTCCTGTGTGCCATGTCTTTTGGGTTCCATACCGCTGCCCGGGCGTTTGCCAATTCAATCAGCAATCTTTGCACGGATAGCAGCTCAGATGTCAAATATTGGCACATCTGCAAAGTCATGGGCCGGGTGGCCAGTCACCTGGCACTTGAAACGGCTTTGCAAACGCATGCCAATCTGACCCTGATCGGAGAGGATCTGGCGGATTATGTCGACAAAAACAGACTCAAGAAGGCACAGAAACAAGGTAAAGTCGATTACCATGCCTACGGCATGACCCTGCGACACCTCTCACGGGTTATTTGCGATGGAATTCTCCGTCGAGCTGCTATTGGGAAAAACTACGGTGTGCTTGTCATCCCGGAAGGTGTCCTGGAGTTCATCAACGAGATTCAGGTTTTTATTATTAAACTGAACACCATCATCGCCGAATACAACCAGACGCACGATAAGGATTTCCATTCGGCCTTTGCGTTGCTTGATGACAAGTTAGAATATTTAAGGAGGCTTGCCCAGCGGTCGAGGAAGAATTTGACGTTTACACTCTGGAATACACGGGACGATGACCTGTTTAACGATATTCCTGCTTTTTTCCAGGAGGGCCTTTTAATGGAAAGGGACAGTCATGGTAATTTTCCCTTTTCTCAGGTTGAAACCGAAAAAGTTTTAATGGATCTTGTAAAGGATTACCTCAACATTTTAAAAGATGAGGGACGTTACCGTCTGGGAGTCAAGCGAACATATTATCAAAAAACATTAGCACAAGCCGGGTTGGATCCCGCTAGGTTTGGCGCCGCGCTATTTGAAAACTATGGGCAGAGTGAATTCCTGTTAAGAAAAACATCGATTATATCAGCAAAAACTTGCAAACAGGCTCTGGTAAAAGAGGGGCTGATAAAAAAAGACGATGAAATTCCTGCAGCCGTTGATAAAATTTATAAAAAATCGGTTCCGGCGTTTAAGACTCAGATTCATTTTTACGGTTATGACGGCAGAGGCAATGATCCGACCCGATTTGATTGTATCTATACCTATAATTTGGGGCTAACCGTATTTGGCCTGATTGCCAACGGCGCTACCGGGCAGATGGCGGCTATCCGAAATCTGGAGAAAGATTTTTCAAAATGGGAACCGATCGGGATTCCGATTGCGCCTTTGATGCATCTCGAGGAGCGCAAAGGCAAGCTGGCACTTGTACTGGAAAAAAGTATCGTCGATGTCAATTCAGTTGCGTTTCAGGTGGTTAAGTCCAGGCGGGAGAAATGGCTGGCAGTGGACTCGGACGAGGATCACTTTAGAAGACCCGGCCCCATCCGGTTTAGCGGCAGGAGTGAAGAAGATAGGCCGATTACACTCGAGTTAAATGCGCTGGCGAGTCAAGGCGATTAATTATTTAATGCATTTTAATCGTAGGAATATAGGGTCTCCAGGCGATTTTTTTTCTCTTCATTAATGATTCCCAAATCTACGAGAAGATCGCCAATACCGGCCTCCCGAAGGTAGTCGATTTCCATGATGACCGCAGGCTTTTTTTGCTTTATGCTGTAAAAAGTGTAATGCAGGTGCAGTGAACTTTTCTTTAACAGATGCACATTCGCGCCGTAGAATATGATATGATTGCTCATAATAAAATACACCGCCGCCGCCAGGATCGCAATGAGTATATATTGCTTAATTCTTACATTCATTATATTACCTTGTTTATTCAGTTTAAAAAGTGTTCATAAATCGGTACCGTTAATCTGTATAAAAATTTTATCAAAATGGGGCTATTTCGTCAATATTTGCAGAACCTATCTCAATCGAGCGGATTAACACTCGATGGTAAAGTTTAGAACCTATAAAACGTGCTTACAACAAATGAGCTAAAATTAAAAATGATCTAAAATGCCTAAAATTATGGTCTCGCTGCGCTCCATCTTTTATTTTAAATATGATCGTTCGACCCTGTCGTTAGACCCTGAGGCTCTCGAAGGGAGGCTCTCGACGGGTAGAATTCCTCAACTTTAGGCATTTTAGCTCATTTTAGGCATTTTAGGCACTTCTGATTTTAGAGCACCTTTGGAACTTTTTTTCGCTGTCTTCAAAGATGAATTGCTAATTTTGAGATAGCTTATCTGGCAGGCATTCGTTCAATATTGGCCCTAAGCTGAGCGATTTCAATGCCGAGACCGACACACTGTTTGCCTTCCATGCAATTTTCAGCATCTCCATCTTCCAGGAAAGTTTTCAACTCGTGTCTGTCTTTTTTCAAGTTCACCACCCAGGTGTTTTGGTGCTTATCAAATTCAACGTTAATATCGATACCACATTCGCCGATATCCGGATACAAAGCGATAATCTTTTTGCAAAGTTCTTCTTTATCGATCATGGTCATTTTCCTTTTAGCATAACCTTTTTATAGAGTGAATAGCTTTTTATTTACAAACATATTTCTGACACCATTAATTAACCTGCCTTCCAGAACTACCTGGATTTGACGCTCAGTTAAGGTGTCAGGTGTCGGGTGTCAGGTGTCAGGTGTCGGGTGTCGGGTGTCAGGTGTCAGAAAACAGATGACGGGGGACAGAAGATGACAGGGACCAGTAATCAGCTGCCAGTGCCCAGAAGCC
>JAUVTR010000181.1 GCA_030601425.1 Desulfobacterales bacterium | reverse complement strand
GGTGACGGTATCGCCCATGATCACACCTTTATGATCGGTAGGCATCTGGGCAATATCGGCGTTCTGGCAAAATTTGCACCGGAAGTTGCACCCGACGGTGGCAATGGAATAAGAAAGCGTGCCCGGCAGAAAATGAAACAGGGGTGTTTTTTCGATGGGATCAACATGACGGGCTATTGCTTTGCCATAGACCAGAGTAAGCAGCATGCCGGACTGGTTTTCTCGAACGCTGCATTTACCCCGACGGCCATCTTTTATGACGCACCGATGGCTGCATAAGTTGCACTTGACCTTTTTGTCTTCTAAAGGTTCATACAGGTAAGCTTCCATCGATCATCAAGCCCCTTTCACTTCTAATATTATGTCCCATAAAAATGTTACAAAAGCCATCCAGTATATTTTAGTTCGAATGAGTTCTTCAAACAACACGAGGTATATGGTTTCAGGTGTCAGTGTTCAGGTGTCAGCTTTTGGACCGCTGGCTTCGACTCGGCTGAGCTCGTCGCAGGCTCGCTTCCGGCTACTCACTGGTAGACAGGGACCTGACACCTGACACCCGAAACCTATTTATCCTGTCGCCGCACCGCTCGTATCGCGGGCATGATATCGCATCGTGAGAGGCCGGGTTCTAAATCTCGGGACCAGGGTCACAACCATCCCGGCAAACGCACCGAACGGGCAGCGCTGTATGATTTTAGACTGTTCCAGGCCGGTTGCAATCTTTCCCGATTGCGACGGCAGCTGACATACCGTCCGCCAGGATATCGGAGTTTTGCCTACGATCTTGCGGATTATCTGCTTGAGTTCCCAGACACTGAAAAATTGAGCATGGTTAAAAATGGTCGGCGTAAATATTCCTTTGACGCGCCGCTGGATGCTTTTGATGGCGTAACGGTTCAACACACCGATAAAGATTCTGTCTTTGGCCACCCGGCAGGCTTCTTCAAGCGCTTTTTGAGGATCATTGACAAATTCCAGAGTCGTAAAAAGGCAGGCATAATGAAAGGAATTATCATCAAAGGGAAGATCTTCGGCATAGCCCCGGTAAAGGTCGACTCGGTTAGCGACTTTTTGAGATGCGATATTAAGCATATAGGTCGAGGGATCGAGCCCGGTGACCACCAGTCCCATCTCCAAAAAAGCAAGCAGGCCTGCCCCGGTTCCACAACCGATATCAAGAACGGACTCGCCGCGCGTGGGTTGCAGCAGAGACCTCATCAGACGGGTTTCAAGCTCAAATGCAATTTTGGACTCCGGCCTTTTGAACCACTGCTCGTAAGCGATGGCATCTTTGAAATCGAAGACATAACCCATGAGAGATAATCTAAGTAATAAATCGGACTTTATCAAGAAAAGAAAACGAAAATCCCATGGCAGGCAACAGCAGGACGAACGTAAACTATTACTGCACGTCACGCGCGGTTGGTTTATAAATTCGTCTTTGGATTTCCGGCAGTCCGGGGTGGGCCTTTCTTTTTCCGGCGGGGTCGTTTTTTCTTAATTTTAGCAGATTCTTGCGACTTTGCGGCGGTCTTGGATTGGGGCACTTCGCGCCCCTGTCTTTTCCCGCCTTCGGCGGTAAAATCCAAGCCACCCGCTGTGCGGGTGGTCGTTGACTCATCGTTTTTCGGGGCTATGGGGCCAAACCCGAAAAATGCGCCGGGAAGTGTGCGGGGTTTGGCTTTTTTTGATGGCGGCGGCGCCTCGGTGCGCTTCATTGTATGAGCCTGGCTGCGTTTCCTTCCGGACCTTCTGAGACGAGATCTGCGCTCAGCCGCAATCGGTTTAGACTTATCGGCAACGAACCAGTCGTTTTCGGGCCAGACCACGGGAATTTTATATCCCAGCATCTCCTCCAGGGGCTCCAGATGATAAACGTAGTCTTCACATGCCAACGCGACGGCATTGCCGGTCTTGCCCGCCCTGGCAGTTCGCCCGATTCGATGAACATAATTTTCCGAGTCCTGGGGCAGGTCATAATTAATAACATGGCTGATATCTTCTACATGAATGCCGCGGGAGGCCACATCGGTGGCGACCAGTATTTTGATTTCGCCCTTTTTGAACTGCTCCATCAGCCGAAACCGTTTGCGCTGGGGCAGATCACCTGTTATTTTTTCAGCCGGCCAGCTGTTACCCTTAAGCTTCCTGGTCAGCCAATCGACGCCAACCTTGGTATTGACAAAAATGAGCATCCGGCTCCAATCTTCTCTTTTGAGCAGGCCTAACAACAATTGCAACTTCTTTCCCGAACCGACATGAAACAACTGTTGATTGACACCCTCCACGGTGATGGACTGGGGCGTAACCGATATAAATTCAGGTAGATTCATGTATTCATAAGTCAACTCCATAACCCGATATGAGAGCGTGGCTGAAAAGAGCATGGATTGTCGTTTTTCATAGTGGGGCAGTTTACGGAGAAGATAGCGCATATCGTTGGTAAACCCCAGGTCAAACAAACGGTCGGCCTCATCGATCACCAGAATTTTGATGCCGTTGGTTTTAAAAATGCCCTGCTTGTAATAGTCAATGATACGCCCGGGTGTACAGATAACAATATCTACCCCCTTGCGCAGGGTTTCAGCTTGCCGCTTATAATCAATACCACCGACAACTTCAGCGACTCTTAGATCCGTGTGGCGGCACAGGAGGAGGGCTTCCTCGTATGTCTGATGGGAAAGTTCGCGGGTGGGTGCGATGATAAGCGCCGAAGGCAAACGCCGGTCGCTTTCAGGAAGCATCAATATACGAGTAATGACGGTGACAAGAAAAGCTGCGGTTTTCCCGGTGCCGGTTTGCGCCTGACCGGCTACATCGCTCCCGGTCAGCGAAATTGGAAGCGTTTGTTCCTGAATCGGTGTGCAATATGTGAAACCGGCTTCATTCAGAGCCGAGAGCAGCTGGGCCGGCAAAGCAAACCCGTCAAATCGTTTTTGGGTTAGAAACTCCGGTTTTTCAGCCCGCGGATACGGGGTCGGAGATTCAGGTGTATTGGGCATTTAGGTTTCTCTCTGAATATGTGATCGATAAGAAATCGATGGTTGACTTTGCGAGATTATACACACGTATTCAGGTGTTTTGCAAGCAGGGAGAATTCTGGCTTCTGGTCACTTGCTTCTGGCCTCTGGCTGCTGGCAGCCGTAGAGGGCTGCCCTACTTTTAAGCCTTCCAGCACCCTGGCATCCCAGCTTCAAGCCTATGAGCTATCAGCTATGAGCTATTTGCCTGACACCTGAAACCTATTTGAGGCCAGAGGCCAGGGAATTGAGTAGGCGACATTGGAAATCCGGTATTCGGCATTAAATTGAAACTTAGGGACAGGTAAATTCTACTGTTTGAATTAAGTTACGCTGTATGCTAACAGAAGACGCGTTCGCTTCGCTCACGAAATATTGGGATAATGGAATGAAAGAATTTTTCAAAGTTACGGATTTAAAAAGGGTTTTAGAATACCGGACAGAATTTCCACAGGTCGATACAGAAGAGATTCCGCTGCTGGAAACGGTTGGCAGAATCCTGGCAGAAGATATTGTTGCGGATGTGGATCTGCCGGATTTTCCACGCGCCATTGTTGACGGTTATGCGCTTCAAGGCGCTTCCACCTTCGGGGCCAGCGAAGGCAATCCGGCCTATCTTAACGTCACCGGCAGTATCGCCATGGGAGAATCACCGGAGCTTACCATTGGCCCCGGGGAAGCAGTTCGCATTGCTACCGGTGGAATGCTACCACAAGGTGCAAACGGTGTGGTCATGATTGAACACACCGAAGCCATCGATGACGCAACAATCGAGGCCTACCGGAGCATAGCCCCCGGCCAGAATATGATTTCTATCGGTGAAGATATTAAGAAAAAATCCCGTGTGCTGATGCAGGGACAAATGATTCGGCCCCAGGAAGCGGGACTTTTAGCAGCTTTGGGAAGGCAAAAGGTGGCTGTCTTCCAAAAACCGATAATTGGTATTATTTCCACCGGAGACGAAATTATACCGATTAATGAAACACCGAATCTGGGACAGATACGTGATATCAATTCCTATACCCTTACGGGACTCATTCATGAAGCCGGAGCGCAAGCGATCTCATTCGGAATCGTACGCGATGATTTTGAAACACTGCTTGAAAAATGCAAGCTAGCCCTTAACCAATGTGATATGATATTGATTTCCGGAGGCAGTTCTGTCGGTACCCGCGACTTTACCGTCGATGTGCTCTCAGCCTTAGAAGATGCAAAAATTCTAGTTCACGGCATATCCATCAGCCCCGGTAAACCGACTATTTTAGCAAAGGTCCAAAATAAGGCATTCTGGGGTATGCCGGGGCATGTGGTCTCATCCATGATTGTATTTTCGAGAGTTGTCAGGCCATTCGTTAAGCATTTCAGCGGGCAAACCCATGGGCAAGAAAAAGAACACCGGCTAAACGCCATCCTCACCAGAAACGTCGCTTCGACTCAGGGCCGGGTTGATTTCATTCGGGTTCGCCTTCGCCAGGAAGAAGATAAACTTTGCGCGGATCCAGTGCTGGGCAAATCAGGCCTCATCAGCACAATGGTCTTCGCCGATGGTCTGGTTGAAATCGATATCAACACAGAGGGACTGGATAAGGGAACGGAAGTGCAAGTGATTCCGATGTAAACAAGGTTTCAGGTGTCGGGTGTCAGAGGTCAGACGACAGAAGACAGATGGTAAAAACTGCAAGATGAAGCACGCTATCTGACTTCTGTTTTCTGTCCTCCGTCATCTGTTTGCTGACACCTGAACACTGACACCTTAAAATGTTGATAGGAAGCATCCATGCGTTTTAAGCGCAACATCTATCTAAAAATGAAAACATTGCAGGAGGCCCGCGACCTTCTTTTGCAGACGTTTTCCAATTTACCATCCATTCCTGCCGAAGAAATTTCGGTTCCGGATGCGGTCGGCCGGGTTCTGGCAGAGCCTGTGAGTGCCCAACTTTCTTCACCGAATTTTCATCTGGCAGCTATGGACGGGCTGGCTGTAAAAGCGGAAATTACTTTCGGCGCAAACGCCGGCGCACCCAAGGAGTTGATCGTCGGCCGGGATGCATTTTATGTCAACACCGGTCATGTCCTGCCGGAAAATACAGATGCGGTCATAATGGTCGAAAATGTCAATGAACTGGATGAGGGGCGCGTTGAGATCGAAGCCCCGGCCTTCCCCTGGCAAAATATTCGCAGAGTCGGAGAAGACATTGTCGCCACCGAATTGCTTTTCCCCCAAAACCATGTAATCACCCCCTATTGTGTCGGTGCCTTACTATCGGGGGGGGTTTTTACTGTAACGGTCAAAGTAAAACCGAAGGTGCTGATTATTCCTACCGGGTCTGAACTGGTGGACTGGCGCAAACTTAAGCTTGATGACTTTAAGCCGGGGCAGGTGCTGGAAACCAATTCATATGTTCTGGGTAAGCTTATTGAAAAGTGCGGGGCCACTTTTAAGCGCCACCAGATGGTCGTCGACGACATCGAAAAGATCAAGCAAGCGGTCACAGCAGCGCTAAAGGATGATTATCACCTGATCCTGATTTTGGGCGGTTCCTCGGCCGGATCTGAAGATTTTGTCGAAACGGCAATCGTCGATCTGGGTAAAATTTGGGTTCATGGGGTAACGATCATGCCCGGCAAGCCGGTTGTCATCGGAGCAGTGGAAAATAAGCCGGTTTTTGGAATTCCCGGTTACCCGGTGTCGGCCATTATTGCGTTTGAGCAGTTTGTTCAACCCTTGATATACGCCCTGCTGGGCCAGCCCGACCCGGTAAAAGAAACAATTGATGTCCAACCCACTAAAAAAATAGCTTCCAAGCTCGGCGTGGAAGAATTTGTGCGCGTAAAACTGGGCGAGGTGGGGGACCGTATCGTGGCCACCCCGCTGGCCAGGGGAGCCGGCACCATTACGTCCATTACCGAAGCCGACGGCATTATCCGGATACCGAATCATGTGGAGGGCCTGAATGATAACGAGATCGTCTCAGCCGAACTTCTTCGCCCGCTGCCGGCTATCCGGCGTACAATCGTCATCGTGGGAAGCCATGATAATTCCCTGGATGTGCTGGCCGATCAACTAAAGGCCACTCACAGTGAATTAAGCCTGTCCTCAAGCCATGTTGGAAGTATGGGTGGTCTCATGGCCATCAAACGCGGTGTATGCCATTTGGCCGGCACCCACCTTTTGGATTCCGAAGATGGATCCTACAATAAATCTTACATAAAAAAATATCTGCCGGATACGACGGTCAAACTGGTCCATCTGGTTCAACGCGATCAGGGCCTGATCGTAAAGCAAGGCAACCCCAAGGGGATTAAGGGAATTGAGGATCTCAGCCGCAAAGACGTCAGTTTTATCAACCGACAGGTCGGTTCGGGCACGCGAATATTACTGGACTATAAATTAACGCAGATGGGCATCAAAGCAGCCGCCATCAATGGTTATCGAAATGAAGAATTCACCCATATGGCTGTGGCCGTATCTGTGTTGAGTGGTGCAGAGGATGCCGGTTTAGGAATTTATGCAGCGGCCAAAGCGTTAAATCTTGAATTTATACCGGTGGTTACCGAGCAATACGATCTGGCGATTCCGCTTGAGTATTTCGAAACAGAACCCATCCAAATCCTGCTTGAGATCATAAATAGCCCGAATTTTAAACAGCGGGTGGAAGCCCTGGGAGGATACAATACGCAGAATACTGGAGAGATTATCGACATACATTAGAACATTTGAATTTCGGATTTGTTTCGAATTTCGACCAATTTTATAAAATCAGGCGGGTTTCGGGTTTTCACTACTGCCTTTCATTTAACTTTATTCGTAGTTAACCTATTTAGAATATTAATAGCAGAGCCTATGGATCCAATTGAGGCAATCATTTTAGGCATCATCCAGGGTTTGACCGAATTTTTACCGGTTAGCAGTTCGGGACATCTGGTGCTGTTTCAGCAGTTGTTCGGGTTGAAAGAAGCCGAACTGTTTTTCGATGTCTGCGTCCACCTGGGAACTCTGGTGGCGGTCATCATTGTTTTCCGCCAGGAAATAATCAAAATAATATCGGTGCTGTTGCAACTCGTTTCTTTAGCGGGGCAAAAAGAAAAATTCTTGCAGAAGGTCAAATCCGATCCGGAATTCAAAATGGCTGTGTTTATCGTCATCGGGTCCATCCCAACCGCCATCCTGGGGCTTTTGTTTGTCAGCATCGCCGATCGCTTGTTTTCATCAGCACTGATCACCGGGCTGATGCTGATGGTGACCGGATTGCTTTTATGGCTCACCCGTAAGGCCGGAACCCATGCGGTATCGACGAGCATCGGCCATCTGACCCCCGGAAAGGCATTTATCATCGGAATTGTGCAGGGATTGGCCATCATCCCCGGCATTTCCAGGTCGGGTTCTACTATTAGCACCGGGCTGCTGCTGGGCGTAGATCGTGAAACGGCAGCCAGATATTCATTTTTGCTCTCTATACCGGCGATTGTGGGGGCCGGGCTGCTAAGCCTTAA
>JAUVTR010000141.1 GCA_030601425.1 Desulfobacterales bacterium | reverse complement strand
AAAAATCCTATTGCCCAGCAGATCAGCGCAATTCCGTTAAAGCCTCTCGTATACCAGTATTTGCCTCCCGGGCGGTAAAGATCATCTATGTCCAGCTGACGGTTTCGAATAAAAAAATAGTCGGTCAGGACAACGCCAAACAGCGGTACAAACATCGCGCCAATCAGAAAGAGAAAGTTCTCGTACTGTTCCATCGGAAAGACCAGGGCCACCAGTATCGAAACGATACCTGCCGTCCACAGAACAGTTTTTGAACTGAACCTTTGAGAAATATTCATGGTCGAACAGGCCGCAGAGTAAACATCCGGAAAACCCGTGGTAATGGTGGAAAATACCACCATGATTAACGCCGGCACTGCAAACCCGATTTTGCCCATGAGCTGGAGTATCAGCGCGCCCGGATCGCTGGCGCCGGCGACCAGGGTCGCCGTCAGACCCAGAAGGTACATCCAGGAGGAAATCAGAAAATACCCCAGCCAGGTATTCCAGAAGGCCGGGGCAGTTCTTTTGGAAAAGCGCGAGTAATCTGCTGCCAGCGGCATCCAGGAAATCGGCATGGCAATCACCAGATCCAGCCCGATCATAAACGGCATTACCTGAGGTTTGATGCCAAAAATACCGCTGCCGAATTCTTTAACAGACACTGCGCTCATCAGCAGGATAACCAGCAGCAGCCCGATAACCGTCAGTTTCTGCATAACACGCCAGATCGATTTTCCGGTATAGTGGGCCCATACCAGGGTTCCCAGTCCAATTGCGATGATCCACAAATTATTGGACGCCAGAATGCCGCCCATGGGCTTGCCCAGCATGGCGCCGGCACGACCGCCGATAATCAGCATAATCGAGGCCCAGCCGATTAATTGAATAATGTTTAATACAGCCGCCAGATTTGAACCACGAATACCGAAAGATGGCCGTACGGACACCATCGACATAATACCGTGTTGCGACCCGATAATGCCTCCCAGCGCCATAAATGTGTTACCGATAACGTGTCCCAGAACAATTGCCGCGATGCCCAGCCAAATTCCCATGGGCGCCAAAAATCCACCGGCCCAGATTTCAGCCAGAGATATGGCCACACCGGCCCACAGCAGAAAATAATCCGGGCCGCTGAGGTTGCGTTTGTTAGCGTTAATCGGCTGGATATCCATTTCTGTTCTCCTCGTATATGGTTTCAGGTGTCAGGTTTCAGGTGTCAGGATCCAAGATTCAGAGGTTTAACCGTCAGGCGTCGGGCACCAGGCATCAGGCATCAGGAAAATATAATGGGACACAGATTTACTCAGATTAACGCAGAATTTTATTCTTTCTATTTCGTGTTTCCGTTATTTCGTGCTTTCGTGATAAATTGAGCTTTTTGATCTGTGTACATCTGTGTTTTTCTGTGTCCAATTAATATTTTTAGCTTCCCGGCCTCCTGGCCTCATAGCTTTCCAGCCTCTTGGCTATGAGCTATTTGCCCGACACCTGACACCTGAAACCAATTATCTTTACACCTGAAACCTGGAATTAAATGAATCAGCCCAATTAAATAAAAAAAGGCCGCTCCTATGCCGGGCGGCCTGATTGTGCATTCCTCCTCCGCCGGCATTATCCGGATCAGGTTCAACGGTCGGACTCGTGATTTCTGCGCAGAGTCCCTCTCAGCCCGGTTCCCCGAGCTCCCGGTAGCAAGCAAGATCAATTTTTCACTTGAAGCTATCTCAAAAATAGTAGATTACGTCAAAGGGCCCCGCTTGAAAGCGGGACTTCACATCGGATATAAAAATATTATTTGTGTTCAGCAAGGCTCCAAGTGAAGTGGGGCCAAATAAAATCGGTTTGATGAACACCGTAGTTTTTATAAAAATAGAAGTGAAATCCCGCCTATATTGGCGGGGCAACACAGCCCTTGGGCGTTAGATGCATTTTTGAGATAGCTTCTAGACTGATAAGTATCATTATATGGCGCCCTCATCTCTTACTGTCAAGTTATTTCATTACTGCATGTTTGTTTTCATCTGTTCCTATGATATATAAGACTGGATTTCGGTTTTAAGGAAGTTGAAAAAGTTTATGGCAATTTACAATTTAGATGAAATATTGGATACATACGGGGATGGTTATCTGATTCTGGAATTTAATCATCTTTTTATCTCGTCTTCCATCCGTGAGGAAGTTTGGTTGCTCCAGCGCACGGATGATGATGCCATGGTAAAGAAAATCATACATGAAGCTGAAGAATTTGACATACATGATGCAAAAGGTGACAAGGATTTCGATACCTACTCCGGCGGACAAAAAGCAATCTTAAGCTGTCTTCTAATCATCGCTGTGATTCGCAATCGAAAAATCAACGGTCTAAAATTGTTGTTAAATAATGTTCTGAACTCCGTAAGTGACGACAACCGATCGAAATTATTCACCAAATTCGAAGGAATTCGGTCAACCCATAATATCAGGCTGTTCACCGATAAAAACGACCACATTCAAGAGATACTTTGAGAGGATGGAGATAAAAAAAGGTAAATATAGTTTAGAAGAGCGCGGCCTGAACTTTAATCTTTCCGACGATCTTGATTTTAAAAACAGCGAGTGTTGTTTTTATTTCAGGGGGGGTAATGGCTTTGGCAAGACAAGCTTTCTTGAGAAAATAATCATCCCCGGCCTTAAAAACGACAACGTCCAGTATATATACATCGGTCAGGATATTCGAACTCAACTGTATACCCTGCGAGCACTGCTCGCGGTCCAGGGCATCAAGGTGTCCGACAATGATGAAGTTGAGCTGTTCCGGTTATGGATCAATTTCAGCAAATCTGCAACCGTTTTTATATTGGATGAGTTTGACAAGTATTTTCCTGATTATGGATTTATCTTTGATTGGAGTGATTTTTTTATCCGCACCTACATTATCGTTACCCATCTTGGCTACAGCCGGCCTGATGCCGTTGCTGAAAAATATAGGACCTGCAACGTGAGGTTCGAATTGATTGATTTTGATGGTCGCCTTAAAAATGTCCGGGTAAAGAAAGAATAGACATGGTAATTTTAAAACTTGGCATCATTTTCATGTTCATACTCTCATTTTTCTGGCTTTTTGTTTTCGGCCCCTTTTACGATCATATCCCCATTCAACTGGTCGTTTTTTTAGGCGTAATTGGATGGAATATGCTGCGATTTTCGGTGCGCGAAACGATTTCCTTGCTGAAGTTCTGTTTCCCGTTTGTGTTTAGTCTTTTAGTTTTCGGACTTATTTTTCACTTTACCCGGCTGTTCGGCAGGCTGGATTGGTTGGAGGATACGTTTATCAAATGCCTTGTGTTTCCCAGTTCACTGATTTTCTTAAAAGTCATATTGACTTACATTACGTACCTCGATATCCTCAACTTGCCGATTTCAATGAAAAAACGGGTTGATTTAATCACAATAAAATCGGCGTTCTCAAAAGGTGAAAAAATATTGCGTCGATTTTCCTGGTATCTGAACACCTATTCGGGATTAAAATCCGGCAGCAAAATAAAATACACATTGAAAAAGTATGCCTGCCTCATAATCGCTCTGTATTTGTATCTTTATGAGGAAATTGAAAATTCAAACCGGTTGTTAAGAAACCGATATCAACACTTGTACGAGGCTTACGAATGAAAAATGTTAAAATTGCTTTTATCGCACTTGCCGTAGTTGTTGCCCTGATAACACTATTTATCAGGATTCCGCTACCCAGCAGAGGCTACTTCAATTTTGGGGATGTCGCTGTGGTGTTTTCCGGTTTGGTATTGGGAAGCCTGAGCCGCAAAAGAAGTTTCTGGTGGGGCGCGGGCGCTGGGGGAATTGGTTCTGCGCTGGCAGATATAATCGGCGGATTCGGCATGTTTGCGCCAATTACTTTAGTCGCCAAAGGAGTAGAGGGCGGATTGTGCGCTCTGGCATCCGGCCGGCAGAAATTCAGCCGCTGGCTTTTGCTCTTGCTGGGCGGCGCATCGATGGTCGCATGCTACTTTATTGCTGAAGCATTTATGCCGAACATTGGTCTTCAGGGGGCCGTATCAGAAATTATACCTAACCTGATCCAGGCCGGTGGCGGAATCGCCGGGGGTCTTCTGGCTTTTACAGCCTATAGAAAAATTGTGAAAGACTAAATTCAGGTTTCAGTGTTCAGGTGTCAGGTGTCAGCATTGAGCATCCAGAGGCCAAAAGCCCAGACACCCGAAACCTGACACCTGCTTGTCCGCCGTAGCCTTTAAGGCGAAGGAGGGGTACCTGACACCAATTAGGACACTACCGGCTTTAACAAGCCAACCGAGAATGCAAGCAGAAACTGCCCGCCATAATACAGAGGTAATCCCATGAGCCGGTTGACAAATTCAGCCTTCAAAAATCGCTGGCGGGCAACAAAAATGTCTGAAAAATAAAAACCCAGCGCGCCGATGAAAACCAGCATTCGCCCGGATAACGTTAGCTCGCCGGCCGCCAAAACCGTCCAGGCACCCACGACCATTGCGGTAATTACAATAATGTAGAATATCACCGGAATTTTCATGGATCCCAGATGGGATCGCAGCCATAAAAACACCCCGCCGCTGACGATCAAACTTATCGCCAGTCCAATGAAGGTCCACTGGTTGATCCCTGCCAGATATAAAAAAGCGGCAACATAAAATAAATGCCCCATTAAAAAAGAGACAAGGCCGAAACGAAACATTTTTTCCCGGGGCAGAGCCAGGAATACATCACCCCCCAGGCAAAAGATCAAACCCAACAGTATAAATCGGTAATAAGGAACAATCGGATGGGGCTGGATAACAGCGCTAAGAATAAACAGGGAGGAGAGAACGGTTTTAACAGCCAGCTTGGCTTTAAGGACTTCCTTTTTTTCACAATAAAGAAGCCCCGCCAGCAAACCTGCAGCCAAAACGATGATTAAAGTATTTATCACAATATTCTTGAAAAGTTGGTCGTTGGCCACTGGCGGATAGCTACTGGTGTCAGGTGTCAGGTTTCAGTGTTCAAAAAAAGGCGGGCAGGCTAGGAAGCTATAAAGCTGGGAAGCTGAAAGTCTTGAAAGTGCGAAAGCTTCCCGGCTTTCTGGCCTCCCAGCCTTCAAGCTATGAGCTATCAGCTACGAGCTATTTGCCTGACACCTGACACCCGACACCTGAAACCTAAAGATCTCAAACTAATCCCTGATCCAGCATCGCATCCACCACCTTAACAAATCCGGCAATATTGGCCCCGTTCACATAATTGCCGGGTGTACCGTATTGCTCGGCGGCTTCCAGCGAGCTCTGGTGAATGCTTTTCATGATCATCTTCAGCCGGTTGTCGACTTCTTCACGGGTCCAGACCAGCCGCATGCTGTTTTGTGTCATTTCCAGGCCGGAAACCGAAACCCCTCCGGCATTGGCGGCCTTACCGGGACCGTACAACAATTTCTCCTGTAAAAAGATATCGACCCCATCCGGCACGGTCGGCATATTGGCCCCTTCGCTGACAAGCATAACACCGTTACTGACCAGATTTTGGGCATCCTTGCCGTTTATTTCATTTTGCGTAGCGCTGGGGAAAGCGCAATCGACTTTATGGTTCCAGAGTGGATTATGATCTAAGGCCGGATCAACGGGGGTATAAACGGCCGATGAATACTTGTCGGCATATTCTTTGATCCGTCCTCTACGGACATTTTTAAGGACTTTGACATATTCCAGCTTCTTGCTGTCGATGCCGCTTTCATCGTAAATATATCCGGCGGAATCCGAGAGGGTGACGACCTTGGCCCCTAATTCGTTCAGTTTTTCGGTTGTGAACTGGGCCACGTTACCGGATCCTGAAACCAAACAGGTTTTGCCCTCCAGGCTCTCGTTGCGGGTCGCTATCATTTCAGAGGCAAAATACACCGAACCGTATCCGGTGGCTTCAGGCCGGATCAGGCTACCACCCCAGTTGAGTCCTTTACCGGTTAATACGCCGGTAAATTCATTACGCAATTTTTTATACATACCGAATAAAAATCCGATCTCTCTGGCGCCCACCCCGATATCGCCGGCCGGCACATCGGTATTGGGTCCGATATGGCGAAATAGCTCGCACATAAAACTATGGCAAAAGCGCATGACTTCGTTGTCCGATTTGCCTTTGGGATCAAAATCCGAGCCGCCTTTTCCGCCGCCCATGGGCAACGTGGTCAGGGCATTCTTAAATACCTGTTCAAAAGCGAGAAACTTGAGGATGCCCAGATTGACCGAAGGGTGAAAACGCAGCCCCCCTTTATAGGGGCCCAGGGCACTGTTCATTTCAATTCGAAACCCGCGGTCCACCTGGATTTCTCCCTGATCATCCATCCAGGGCACCCGAAATAAAATTGCCCTTTCGGGTTCAACGAGCCTTTCCGGTATCCTGGCCTGGCGGTAGATCGGGTTCTGGTCTAAAACCGGCTTTACCGATTCCATGACTTCGCTGACCGCCTGATGAAATTCCTTTTCCTCTGGATCCCTGTTTATTACAACCTGTAAGATATCTGACATAATTCCTCCCTGAATGTTCAAACCCCAATTTTGTTCAAAATTGATTTTGCATGCTCAATAATCAACATCCGATTTTTTTTCAAGTGTTTTTCCTGCAGCAATCGAGCCTGCAGAATTTAGCGATCCAAAAAATTGATGGTCGGAAGGGTATGACCTGAATTTTGCACGAGTCGGAGGCTTTCATATGCAAGGAGAAGCTCCTTAAACTAAAAAAATCAGATGCTTCATGCAGCAAAGCAGTGCATTTAAGGGTGAGGCTATAGTGAACTATGCTTCGCCCTTAATAACGCAGCAGATGGAAGCCTCCGGCTCGCCCTCTGGGTGAAAAGAGATGAGAAATAAAATAGATCATCATCCAATTTACTTTTTAAGGATAATGTATTGTACGTTATTCCTGAGCGAACCGGCGGTAATTAAATAACAAAAAGATTCTCATCTATTTTCATGCAAGATTCAGGTATTAATTCTCAATGGGTTTTATACCGCTTTCCATAATAATGTTCCGAATGACGGAATTGCGGCATAAGTGGTTGTAGAAAAAAACGCTTGAATACCGGAACGTTTTTTTGACAACCACTATATATTTGTTTCACCGACCAGTTTGATGTCCGGGGTGTATTTGACCACTTTGTTGCAGCCCGCCCTTTTGGCCGCATACATGGCCGCATCCGCCTTTTTAATGAGGTCTTCGAGCTCCGTACCATCAAACGGGTATGTGGCGATTCCCAGACTGATTGTAATTTGCGGAAAATTTTCCAGTTTCAGCTCGGCAAATTGTTTTCTTATACGCTCCGCAAGAATATAAGCGGCGTCCTCGGCCGCCTCCGGTAACATGATCACAAACTCTTCACCCCCATACCTGGCAATCACGTCTACATCCCGGATATTTTGTTGGAGGAATTTGCCGATGGCTTTTAAAACCCGGTCGCCTGCGTCGTGGCCGTATGTGTCATTGATATTCTTAAAGCGGTCCAGGTCTGCCATGACAATCGATAATATATTGTTGTAGCGCTCAGCCCGAAGTAGTTCCTCTTGAAGCTTAACCATAAAATACCGACGCACGTAAAGGCCGGTTAAGGAATCGGTAACCGCCATATCCCATAACTGGGCCTTATTGATCGCCACCGCCGCCTGATCGGCTACGGCTTTCAGCATTTCCACATCTTCGTCCGTAAATTCCTTACCATGACGCTTATTGGTAACATTAATAACACCGATGACATCATTGTAAACGACCATGGGGATGCAGACAATCGAACGCACATAAGATGCATCGGAGTCAACGAAAACGTCATCCTCCTTAATATTATTTACCACAATGGGCTTGGCGCTCGCAAAAACCCGACCGGCTATACCTTCGCCCGGCTTGAAACTGCGGCACTTGATTTCATTATTATTTACTTTTTCCTGAAAGGCATCGTCTTCCAATCCCGCTACAACCCGGATATCCAGCCGATCTGTCTCCATTTCATAAAGCATCAGTGAACCCTTTTCAGCCGAGGTGATCTCGATGGCCTGACCCAAAATAAACTGCAGCAGTTTCTTCAAGTCACTGATGTAATTCATGGCCTTGCCGATGCTGTATAGCAGGGACAGGTTTTGGAGGGTTTTATCCAGATCCTCCTTTTCCTTCTGGCGCTTCTCATAAAGGAGACAGGTGTTAAGACACACGGCGGCATGTGCGGAAATCTGCTGGAGAAAATAACGATCCGCATCATCGAAAGGCTGGTTGGCACCCTTGGATCCAAAAGTCACCAGGCCGACCAGCTCTTCGCCCATACCCAGGGGAACCCATAGCTTAGACTGCAGCGTTTCAAGGCCCAGCTTTTTAAATTCGGTTGAAAAAAGCAGGTTTCCGGCATCGTCGCTGACCGCAAAAAGCTCACCGCCTAAAATAGATTTCCAGAGACCGCTTTTATTTTTTTTGATCTGAAAATTCAACTCGCCGAGGCTTTCACTGAAAACAAGTTCAATCGTATCAGCAGTTTTGCGATAAAGAAAAATCGCCAGATGACGAATCGCGAACTTCTTCTTTATCACATCCGCAAATGCCGCATACAATTCTTCAGGATCCAGGATGTTACTTAATTTCCGACAGGCTTTCAGTATTTCGTTCTGTTCGTCTGGTTGCAGATTGCCTGGAGCCTCGGATTTCTTTACTTTTCGGTCACGGCGTTTAGGAGTCTTTTTTAGCTTATTGGCCTTCACCTTCATGGATATAACTTTATCGCCTTTAATCCAAGATTGCAAATATTTATGGCTTCGAAATAGTAGTCTAACTCAAGGCTGTAGACAAAAAAAACCCCGGCGCAATGTCGGGGTCATAATAATAGTTAGCCGGATGTCACAACTTTTGGGAGGGGCTCAAAAGTGCA
>JAUVTR010000138.1 GCA_030601425.1 Desulfobacterales bacterium | reverse complement strand
TTACGATGGCAGCAGCGGATCCGGCTGTTGCACCCGCTCCCGATCGATGGCGTAGCGCCTTGCTGCAGTCAGCGCTTTAACGGCGATCTGGGTGGTCTCGAAAAAAGGCATGTTCAAACCATCGACCTCTTTGAGCCATCTCTGCTTGACTTCGCCTCCCAACGCCACGGTATAGATCGGCTTTTCAGGATGAATCTCCTTTGCTTTCTGGTAGACCTCCCGAATACCCTCAAAATCCGCGTTTGCCAGAGCCAGAAGGATGACCAGCACGGCATCCACATTTTCGTCATCCAAAACAGAGTGGATCCCCTCTTCGTGAGTGAGCCGGTTTCCGGATCCCAGGGCCGCCCAAAGATCAAGTGGATTCATGACCGGTTGCCACTCCGGTATAAACTTTTTGATGCGTTCTTGAGTCCTGGGGCTGAATTCAGACAGCACAAAACCGCGTGCTTCCAACTCGTCCGAGGCCATCACACCATTGGCGCCACTGAAGGTCACGATGCCGACCCGATTTCCCTGTGGCAGCGGCTGATATTGAAATGCTTTCATATACTCTAAAAATTCCTCGAGGTCATATGCGCGCGTAATTCCATACTGCCGGTACGCATAATCAACTATGGTATCGTCAAGGGCCAGAGAACCGGTATGCGAGGCAGAGGCTTTGGCGCCTGTTTTTGTCCGGCCGGGCTTTAGCACCAGAATCGGCATATCCGCTTTTGCCTGATTCGCAATTGAGAAAAAGCGGCGGGGATTATGCATGCCTTCCAGATGCAGCGCTACCATCTTACTTCCCGGGTCTTTCCAGGCCCACTCCAGATAATCACTTTCGTCCAGATCGATCTTGTTACCGAATATGACGCTTTTGCCTACGCCGATGCGCTGAACCGTTCGTGCCATCACTTGATCGGCCACCGCACCGGCGAAGATCCCGGATTGGCCTCCCAATGCGATGGAACCATCTTCCCAGTTTTCAAACAGAATGAAGCTGGCGATCAGTTTCTGGTCCATGTTGATGAATCCGATAGAGTTGGGGCCCAGGCAGCGGACGCCGGTTTTTTTAATAAGCTCGACCAGTTTCTGCTGTTCTTTTTTTCCTTCCTCTCCGGCCTCGGCAAAACCGGCAGCTATAATTACAGCTGCTTTTACACCCTTCTTGAAGCAATCCTCAAACAGGGTCGGGACAAACTTGCCCGGCAGAAGAAAGAAGACCAGGTCGATATCACCCGGTACATCGAGTATCTTGGGGTATGCCTTGAGGCCGATAATCTCGTCGGCACCGGGGTTGATGGGGTATACTTTGCCTGGAAAACCGTTGACCACAATATTTTTCAGCAATACGTGGCCGGTCTTCGTTGGATTGGTTGATGCGCCGATGACCGCTACGGACTTCGGCTCGAGGACGGCCCTTATGTCATTGAGGGCTTCACTTTTAGCGGGTTCTTTTTTAGCGTCCCTTTCTTTTTGTTTGAGCGTAATCAATGCGTCCAGTGCCAGAATCCGATCTCCTTTGACAACAAGGGGATTGATGTCCAGTTCTTCGATGTCCGCATGGAACTTGACCGCCAGCTCCGAAAGCCGGGCAATGGTCTTGGCAAGCGCCGTTCTGTCGGCGGTCGGCTGGCCGCGGTAACCGTCGAGCATCTTTGACCCTCTGATCTCGTCCAGCATCTCGGCAGCGCAATTTTCATCAATCGGTGCCAGGCGCAATGTGATATCTTTTAACAGTTCTACAAACACGCCCCCGAGACCAAAGGCCACCACCGGGCCGAAAGGCGGTCGGTTGGCTACGCCTAAAATCGTCTCAATACCGCCTTCTACCATTTCCTGTACAAGAACGCCGTGGATTTTCGCATCGGGATGCTTCTCATTTATGGCATTCATAATTTCTCGGTACCCTTGGCGAACGGCCTCATCGTCCGCTATCCCTACCTTTACGCCACCGGCATCGGTCTTGTGCAAAATATCCGGCGATGAAATCTTCAATACGACCGGGTAGCCGAGTTTTTGTGCGCTTGATACCGCTGTTTGTTCACTGGTGGCCAACTCCTCATGCGTGCCGGCAATTCCCGCAGCGGCCAAAACCTGCTTGGCTTCAAATTCAGTAAGTTTGGTTCTCCCATCCTTTCGGACGTCTTGCAAGATCTGTTCAACCTCCGCCATTATTTTACCTCCTGAAGAAGTTTCTTTTTGCTCTAAATCATAACGCTTACTGGACGAAAATTTAGCCACTCGCCTGGAACTCAGTGCGAGATCATAAGCCATGGCGAGTGGCTTATTGAATTCACAAATCCGTTTTTGAACAACGTCGTCCTATTTGGCCATGAATTCCCCACTTTCGACGACCAGTGTTCTGACGCCTCCTACGCCGTCACCATTTTTGTCCATGGTGGTCACGCCGGAGATACCATTAAAATTATTCAGTTTTTCCCAGCCCCGGCGGATTTTATCGCGATCCTTGGCCAGGTCGCCGGGTTTATTGGTAACCCCTTCTTCTTCCATGACCTTCTTGATGATATAAATGTTGTCATATGAGCGGGGTCCGCCGTAAGGCGGCGCTTTGCCGCCCGGAGAACGCGCTTTGAATTTCTCAAGATACTTGACCATTCTGGGGTCGGGGTTGCCATCGATCCAGGCGGCCGTTGAACCATAATAGCCTTCTACAGCTTCTCCACCAATTTCGATCAGTCCGGGAGTGCTGTTGCAGGCGCCGCCCAGCATCGGTGCTTTGAGGCCCTGTTTTCTGGCTTCGATTGCAATTTTGGCGCCGGCTTCGTAGCAGGAGCCAACCGCAATACCGTCCGGGTTCAGCGCTTTGATCTCGGTTATAAAGGGCGCAAAATCAAGGGTTTGAGTCTGGAATGTGAACATCTTCTTGAGCTCTATACCGTGTTTTTTTAACAGAACCGGCATGCTTTTTTTGCCTTCGACCGTGGAAACGGCATCTTCCGAGTTGTAAAGGATAACTGCGGATTTGATACCATATTTTTCTTTCCATTTCGTCATAGCCGGGTCAAGCTGCTTATCGCTGGTCAAGGTGTTTCTGAATGCCCAGGGACTCAGAGCGGACAGCCCCGGTTTGGATGAGCAAAAGGAAATCATAGGCATATTCAATCGGTTAAGCTTCGGGAAGATAACCTCACAGACCGAACTCTGGCAGGGCCCATTGACTACAAGAACCTTATCCTGTTTGGCCAGTTTTTCGACCACCGGGATGGCAGGTGGTGCTTTACAGCCAACGTCGTACCACACCATCTCGATTGGAACACCGCCGATTCCGCCGGCAGCATTGATTTCTTCTACCGCAATTTCGGCTGAAATTTTTGCGGCCGTGCCCCACTCGGCGCAGACCCCTGAAATTGAATAAATACCGCCGATTTTGACTGTATCGCCGGAAAGCTTTCCGGCTTCAGAGGACGGAACAAGGGCCAGGCTTACTACCCAAAAAAATGCGGCTATTACAATTGGAAACAAATTTTTCTTTTTTTTCATGGTATCCTCCTTTTAAGTTGAAGTCATACTACCCAGACGAGATAGGTTCTGCACATCATTTGGTTCTATCACCTCCTTTTTTACGCTACGTGGATTTCTGTAAATCTGCGGTCACTAGAAAAATTATTATTTCATTTCACATCGGCAGTACTAAACCTGAACGCTTCTGCCAGTTTTCCCCAGATACGCCTTTTGAACGTCTTCGTTATCGCGTAAGGCCTGGCTATCGCCCTCGAGGACAATACGACCGGTTTCCATGACGTAACCGCGATCCGCCACAGTTAGGGCCTGATTGGCATTTTGCTCCACCAGCAAAATGGTGTAGCCGTCTTTGACACGAAGCTCATGGATGGTTTCGATGATAAACTCCACTAAAACCGGCGCCAGGCCGAGAGAGGGTTCATCCATGAGCAACAGCTGCGGTTTTGCCATCAAGGCCCGGCCGATGGCCAGCATCTGTTGTTCGCCCCCTGAAAGCGTACCTGCATTCTGGCCCAGTCGTTCTTTTAATCTGGGGAATTTTTCGAAAACATTATGCAAATCCTTGGCGATACCATTCTTGTCGGAACGCAGGTAGGCTCCCATATCCAAATTCTCCTTCACGGTCATGCGGGATAAAATCCCCCGTCCTTCGGGAATTTGAACCACCCCCATCTTGGCGATCGTATGGGGCTTAACACCGTCGATCTTCTGGTCCTGATAGACGATTTGGCCTTCTTTGGGCTTTATGGCGCCGGATATGGTCCTCAAAAGAGTGCTTTTTCCGGCACCATTGGCACCAATTAGAACCACGACTTCGCCAGGGTGTACATCAATACTTACCCCATTGATCGCCAGAATACTGCCGTATCCGGCTGAGATGTTTGTGACAGACAGCATCGCTTTTACCTTTTTCTACCTAAATAGGCTTCAATGACCACAGGGTTTTCCTGAATCTCGGACGGTTTCCCTTCGGCGATTTTAGCTCCGAAATTGAGCACTGAAATCACATGGGATATTTCCATAACCAGATCCATATTATGTTCGATCAAAAGAACGGTCTTTCCCATCTGGTTGATTTTAACGATCAGAGATTCTAGATCCAGGGTCTCTTTTGGATTCATTCCGGCGGCGGGTTCGTCGAAAAGCAGCAAATTAGGATCCTGGCTGAGCGCCCTGGCAATTTCAACGAGACGCTGCTCGGCATGCGGAAGGTTGGCGGCAATCTGACTGGCTTTGTGGGCGATGCCCACGAACTCCAACCAGCGCATGGCATTTTCACGGGTGGTCTTTTCTTCCTCCAATTCCCGCAGGGAAACCCTGAAAAGGGTTTTTAAAAGCCCGGTTCTGGTCTTGCAGTGACTTCCTAACATAACATTTTCCAAAACGCTCATATGACCGAAAAGCCTTACGATCTGAAAGGTTCTGGAAATTCCCAACTCGGCTCTCTGATGGGGTTTTAATGCGTTAATGGATTTTTCTCGAAAAGCGATCTGGCCTTCACTAACATCGTAGATCCCGCTGATCAGGTTAAAGAGGGTCGTTTTGCCGGCGCCATTGGGACCGATAATGGCATGCAACCTATTTTCCTCAACGTCAAGCTCCACATTCATAAGCGCGCAAAAGCCATTGAAATATTTTACAATATCTTTTATTTCAAGAATCATTTACCCTCCGTCTGACCCGGACTGAGAACCGCGGCGGTGTTTTTCCCAAAAAGCCGCCAAAAGGCATTTTCAAGGGTCTTCACAGAATCGAGACTGATGAACCCCTGGGGTCTGACAATCATCATTAAAATAAGCAGGGCACCGTACAGCTCCATGCGCCATTCCTGGATGAATCGTAGAAATTCCGGAATCAGGGTCAGAGCAAAGGCGCCAAAGATCGGTCCCCAGAATATCTGGATTCCGCCAAAAATCGTGAACACAAGAAATTCAACGGAATGCATGACGTCGAACATGAGAGGTTCGACATACTCCTGGTAGTGGGCGAAGATCCCCCCCCCGATACCGGCAATAAAAGCGCCGCTGGAAAATGCGATCAGCTTAACGGCGGTGATGTTTACCCCGATAACTTCAGCCGTATCCTCATCGCTGCCGACCGCTTGCAAAGCCCGGCCCATTCGGGATTTGCGCAATCGATTAAAGAGTACGATAAATATCAGTACCGTCCCGTATGCATACAGCAGCGTGTGTTCCTGATAGGGGATACCCGGAAAGCCGGCGGCTGCACCGATATAATCTACATTGATAAAGACCACGCGTACAATCTCACCAAATCCCAGGGTCAACAGCAGCAGATAAATCCCTTTGATGCGTAGTGCCGGAATTCCCAAAATAAAGCCGACAATCGCAGCACACATCCCGCCGATCAGAACCGCCGGTACGTAGGGCAGCCCGAATTTAGCCGTGCAGATCGCCGACGCGTAAGCACCAATGGACATAAAACCGGCCTGACCTATGGATATCTGGCCGGTCATAAAGGGCAGATAGAAGCTGAGGGCCATAATGATATTAATGCCCGCTATGGTGATAACTGATAGCAGATAATCCAAATCAATATCCCTAACCCGGATAAACCGGAAAATGCCTAAAATGCCTAAAATGCTCTAAAATGCCTAAAATTGTTGTGTCGCTGCGCTCCGTCTTTTTTATGAACGATCGATGCCGGGCGTATGGAAACCAAAAATCATGAAAATTAAATAATTCCCGATCTTGAGTTTCCAATTTATAATCGACAGAATACCTCAACTTTAGGCATTTTAGGCATTTTGTAATTTTAGGCATTTCTTCGAGCAGCTTCATATTTTCATTAAAATATATTTTGCCACAAAAGGCACAAAATTCAATTATAACGACCTAACCCTGCGTAATCCGTGTTCCGAAAAGCCCGGTAGGCTTGAAAATCAGAATAAGGATCATGATGCCGAAGGAAAAAATGTCCTGTAAATTAATCTCGGTGGGCAGGATAACGATACTGAACACTTCCGCCAGCCCCAGTATCAGTCCACCGATCATTGCACCGAACACATTGCCCAGTCCTCCCAAAAGCATCACCACCAGCCCTTTAAGGGCAAATGTAAGCCCGATAAAAGGAGAAATGGCGTGGAAGGACAACCCGATCATCACGCCGGCCGCTCCAGCCAGGGCCGAGGCGATCCCGAAGGTAATCAGAACGATCAAATCCACATTGACGCCCAGGTACCCGGCGATCATGTGGCTTTCGGAGACAGCGCGCATCCCTTTTCCGATTTTGGTTTTGGCGATAAAAAAATTGAGACCGACCATTAAAAACAAAGAAATCCCCAGTATAAGGACGTTAACGGAACTGATGAAGAACGATCCAACCTGGTAATTGGTGGTTCCGATTGCGTCGGGAAAACGGGTCCCGAATCCGCCGAAGATTTTTACGGCCAGGTTCTGCAGAATGATGGTAACCCCGATCGTGCTCAAAAGCGGTGCCAGATGAAAATCCTTTTTAAGCGGTCGGATCGCCAGCAAATCGATTAAAACGCCCAGGATTCCCGTGGCCAGCATCGTCAGGGGCAGGGCAACATAAAGCGGCAGGCCGCTCCAGACGATGATATAGAGCCCCATAAAGGCACCGGCCATTAAGACTTCGCCGTGCGCGAAATGCAGAATTCCGAGCACGCCGAATATAAGGGTATAACCGATAGCCACCAGCGAATACGTGGCGCCCAGCATCAGACCGTTGATAATTTGTTGAAAGATCATTTATTCCTCATTTGCTGAGCCGCTTCCATCACCGAATCTACGACCTGCTTGTATCCGGTGCAGCGGCATAAAACGCCGGACATGTTTTTGCGCACTTCTTCCTCGCTCGGATTCGAATTTTCATTGAGAAATTCATATGCGGTCATCAGCATGCCGGGGGTGCAAAATCCGCACTGCAGACCGTGTTTTTCGCGAAATGCCACCTGAAGCGGGTGTAATTGTTTGCCATCGGCAAGTCCCTCGACGGTCAATATGTCGGCACCGTCGGCCTGGACGGCAAACATCAGACAGGAACGCACCGCCCTGCCGTTGAACAAAACGGTACAGGAACCACATATGCCGTGTTCGCATCCGAAATGGGTTCCGATCAATTCCAAATCGTCTCTTAAAAAATCCACCCGGAGCTGCCTGGGCTCTACCAGGCGTTCATAATCCACGCCATTTACCTTTACCATTATGCGACGACTGTCTGTCATTCTATTGACCTCCATTGAGCATGTTGCATGCCTCTTGCAATCCTCTTTTGACGAAAACCCGTGCCATCTCCATACGATATTCAGCCGAAGCGTGATAATCGGGTTCGGTGTCGGTCTCCTCAGCGGCTTGTTGAGCCGCCTCGGCGATCAATTTTTCGGTAATTTTTTGACCGGCTAATAGCGCTTCAGCTTCTTCTGCGCGAACAGGGGTCGGGGCGACACCGCCCATTGAGATTCGCGCTTCCCGGCACACCCCTGTCGTTTCTGTAAAAAGCAATATGCCCACCGCCACGATGGCAAAGTCACCGGAGCGCCGACTCAGTTCCCCGAAAGACCAGCCCGTTTTTTCCGGCAGGGCGGGAATCCTTACCTCCACCAGGAGATCCGATGGCTCCAGGGAGGTGGTCAGATAGGTCATGAAAAATTCTTCGGGCTGCAAAATTTTTTCGCCGGATGGCCCGACGACCTTTACGTTTCCATTGAGGGCACACAGCGAGGTCGGTATTTCGGCTGAAGGGTCCGCATGCACCAGACTGCCGCCGATCGTTCCGCGGTTTCTGATGGCGCTGTGTCCGATAAACGATATGGCTTTGGAGAGGATGGGCCATTTTTCAACGACCAGTGGTGATTGCTCAATATCTCTTTCGCGGGCCAAAGCCCCAATCACGAGTTCATCGCCTTCGGTTTTAATGTATTCGAGTTTCTTGATTCCGGTGATGTCAATCAAAATTTCGGGACGGGCAAGCCTGAAGTTCATCATGGGGACCAGGCTCTGACCGCCTGCAATAATCTTGGCTTCATCCCCGTAGCGGTCTAACAACGCGATCGCCTCTTGCACTGATTGAGGGTTAAAGTACTCAAACGCGCATGGTTTCATATCCGTTCTCCTGTGATGATATGGATAGTGCTGTGTCCCACAAAAATGTTACAAAAGTCGTGTGGTATATTTTAATTCAGTTGAGTTCTTTAAACAACACAATGTCTATGGTTTCAGGTGTCAGTGTTCAGGTGTCAGATAACAGAGAACAGAAGTCAGATGACAGAAAAAAGAAAACAGTCTGCCCTTTGTCATCTGTCATCTGTTTTCTGTGCTCTGTCCTCTGTATCTTCCTGACACCCGACACCTGACACCCGAAACCTACTTATTTCTGACACCTAAAATAAAACGAATTAACATTAATAAACTCAATCTATGTTTTGTAAATTACTTGCGGGACATAACACTAGAGTGCCTTTAACTCCTTACCGATTTGTTTAAAAAACTGACCCAACATCATTTTGGCGATTCCACTGATCAGTCTCTGACCGACCCCTGCGATCAATCCGCCGACCTGCCCCTCTCCTTGACAAGACACGATCGTGCTCTGGTTTTGATGGGACAATTCA
>JAUVTR010000104.1 GCA_030601425.1 Desulfobacterales bacterium | reverse complement strand
AAACAAGGTGGCCAACAATAAAATTGAAGGAAATGCGGATAACTCCAGGGGACGCTGAACATACATACTGGCCAGGATAATAACCAGCGAAAAGGTAATATTAAAAGATAAAAGCAAGTCCAGTAACATCGGCGGCAAGGGTATCACCATAAAGACTAAGATGCTGACCACCGCCAGGGCCATGACGACATCGCTGTTCTTAGCGATAAACGGAAGACTATCTGCAAATTGGGTCTGATTCGCCAATGCTATTTCCTTATTTATACCTCATGCCAAGACACCAAAAACGCAAAGGATCGAGATAATTAAATTATTCAGCATTTGGCTTTGCGTTTTTGCGCGCTTGGGTTTTTACATAAGACCAACCTTAAATCTGTCCTTGTCAAGCTGTCTGATACATTCCTTTGAGTCGATATACATATGCCAAAACTTCGGCAACGGCTCGATAAACATCCGCCGGTATAAACTCACCAATTTCCACCATTTTAAATAAAGCCTGAGCCAGCGGTTTGTCTTCGACAACCGGCACCTGATGGTCCGCGGCGATCGATTTAATCCGCTCCGCAATATGCCCGCCACCTTTGGCGACCACCGTCGGTGCAGTCATTTCACCGGCATCAAACTTGAGCGCAACGGCCAGATGGATGGGATTGGTAATGACAACGTCCGCTTCGGGAACGGACTCCATCATCCGTCGCCGCGCCATTTCAAGTTGGACCTTTCGAATCCTTCCTTTGACCTTCGGATCGCCCTCGGTTTGCTTCCTTTCATCCTGCACTTCCTGCTTGGTCATCTTAAGGTTTTCTTCGTACTGCCAGCGCTGATAGACATAATCTAGAACAGCTAAGATAACGAGTGCCAGGCAAACAAAGAAACAGATCTTAAAAGCAAGCTTCGCAATAAAAACAAAGATGTCTCCAACCCCCTGCTGCATCAGGGCCGGAAATAACTTTATTTCGCTTTTGATCAGTCCATAGGCAATCCCGCTCACTACCAGAAGTTTCACAACCGATTTTCCGAGTTCGACCAGCGACTTTAAAGATACTAATTTTTTCAATCCCGCAACGGGGTTAATCTTGCTCAGTTTGGGCTGCATGGGTTCCGCATGCATTTCAAATCCCACCTGACTGACGTTTCCGGCCATACCCGCAATCAAGATCGCTATAAATAAAGGTATCAACAACAAGAATACCTTGTTGAAAACTCCCACAGAAAGGGCATTCAGATCGGAAACACTGTTGAATTGCAGCGTATCAAGATGCTGATAAATGTCGCCAATAAACTCAGAGATATTCCAGAACATCCAGGAGCCGGCAAAATAAAAGAAACCCAGCGCCGTCATTAAAATCAAAGTAGACGGAATTTCCCGGCTTTGCGCAACCTGCCCTCTTTTTCTTGCCTCTTGCTTTCGCTTGCCAGTGGCCTTTTCGGTGCGTTGCTGTCCGCCATCATCCGCCATAAAGTTCCTCTGCTACATAACTGCTTTAAGAATGAGAAAAATCGTCTCGCCCAGTCCTCTGAACAATTGTTTCAGGAACGATGAAAGAAACGGAAGACTGAAACCCAAAAATAACAGTCCAATAAAAATCTTTAAGGGCATGGCCACAAAAAAGACATTCATTTGGGGTACGGTCCTCGCGATCAAGCCGAAAGCGATACTGGTTAACAGCAGCACCGCTATGATGGGAGCACCGATTTTGAGTCCGATGACAAACATACTGCCCGCAAGCTGAACGATCAGCTCCATCAACGAATTGCTGACCTGAAACCCAAAAGGGGGGACCAGTCGATAGCTATCCGCCAGGGCCCGCAGAAACCAGTGGTGGGCATTGACCGTTAAAAATATCAATAAGGCAAACATTTGATTAAATTGGGCCAGAATCGGTATCTGTATACTGCTATTCGGATCCATAACATTGGCAAGGGCCATGCCCATCTGGTAGCCTGCCAGTTGACCGGCCAGCTGGATACCCGCAAAAACCAGGTTGACCGCCAGGCCGATGGTGATCCCCAGTAGAATCTCGCCGATGGCTCCGATCCCAAAAGAGATGACGTTTGTCAGTTCCGGAAAAACCTTTAGATTTAGAATCGGAAATAAAACCATGCTGGCGGCCAGTGCCAGGCCGGCCTTAAATAAGACGGGTACGCTTTTGCTTTTAAAAATCGGCATGGTCATCAAAATCGCTCCAACTCGTAAAAAAATGAAAAAAAATACCTGCAACTGGGGTAACGGAATTGAAAACGATATCATTCTAAAGCACCGATCCTACCTATCCGGCCTACAACCGGCATTATCGAATGTAAATCACAATGTTATTCAATAGATTCTGGGTAAACGTGACCATCGTCTGCACCATCCACGGCAAAAAGAGCAGCAGGGCGCAGGCGACTGCCAGCATTTTGGGAATAAACGTCATCGTCATCTCATTAATGGAGGTCGTTGCCTGAAATATACTCACCAGCAATCCCACCGCTAAGCCCGCCAGCAGCATCGGAGCCGCCAGCAAAATTGCTGTTTTGATGGCTTCAAAAAAGAATCCGGTTATAAATTCAGGCGTCATTTTACCTCGCTACCCAAAGCTCTTAACGAGTGAACCCACAAGCAAGTTCCACCCGTCAGCCAGAACAAATAACATCAACTTAAATGGCAACGATATCATGATCGGCGGCAACATCATCATACCCATTGAAAGCAAAACACTGGCCACCACCATGTCTATGATCAGAAACGGTACATAGAGCAACAGCCCGATCTGAAACGCGGTTTTGACTTCACTGATGATAAAAGAAGGAATCAGAACTAACGTTGGAATATCATTGACATCTTTTGGGCGCTCGATTTTGGCAATATTGACGAACAGGGCTAAATCTTTTTCCCGTGTTTGCTTGAACATGAATTTCCGCAAAGGTTCAGTGGCGTTTTGCAGGGCCTGCTGTTGATCGATTTTGTTGTCCAAATAGGGCTGCAAAGCATCTTGGTTTATTTTATGCCAAACCGGAGTCATGATAAAAAAGGTTAGAAACAGAGCGAGTCCGATGATCACCTGGTTCGGTGGCATTTGCATGGTTCCCAATGCCCGGCGAAGCAACGACAGCACAATAACGATCCGCGTAAATGAGGTCAGCATGATCAAAATGGCCGGTGCCAGGGAAAGAATCGTCATCAGCAAGAAAATTTGCAAGACGACGGCCATTTTCCCGGAATCTTTGGCTTGGTCCATGCCGATGGTGATAAAGGGGGAAGCAATTTCCGGCGTTGCCGCCCCGCTGCTTTGCGGGGTTAACAGAACCGCGCAGAACCCCATAAAAAACACGCCGACCAGAAGCAAAAAAACATGCGGTCGCTTTACGGTTTTGACTTTTCTGGAAGCTCCGCAAGACCGGCATTTTGGGATCGCTTTAGGCTCAGATGGGTTCATCATATGCAACTGTCTCAACATCATTTTTGGTTCTTATGCGCCAAAAATCGATTCGTAATTTTATTTAAATGATCGGAGAACGATGGAGATAGGCGTTCGGGGGATTCGTTTTGGATTTGGTCGAGAATGCCCTTGTCCTCTATTTTGGTCAGCAGACGGATAGAATCACCTGAGATTCCGATGACCAGTAGAGCCCCAGGGACCTCTACCAATGAGATGTTTTTCTTCAGGCCGACATACTGGTTGGCCAACACACGAATCAGTCTATCTCTGGATCCCCCGCTGCTTTTACGCATAACCCGCTTGGTAAAGTAAAAAAATATTCCCAACCCACCCAGGACAAGGCCCAGTGCGGCCAGCATTTTAAAAGCAGTGGCAAGCATGTCAGGGGTGGCATTCATTTCAACCTCTCAATGCGTTCGATGGGACTCATAATTTCGGTAAGGCGTATGCCGTATTTTTCGTTGACCACGACAACCTCACCTCTGGCAACGAGCTTTTGGTTAGCCAGGATTTCTAAAGTTTCTCCGGCCAGTTTGGAAAGCTCGATCACGGAGCCCTGCCCCAGCTTAAGCAGTTCATTGATCAGCATTTTGGTCCGGCCCAACTCAACCGATATTTCCAGGGGAATATCCAGAAGGAAATCCATGTTTACGGGGGATTTCGTATTGGATGCAGCGCCAAGATTTGAACTTTCCGGGGCCTTTTGTTCCCGATCTGTCGTCTGATTATCGGCGACGGCCTCAACGTCAGGCTCCCGGGCATCTTGATTTTGTTTTTCTTTATCAGAAGCAACCATCGTTAATTTTTATCTCCATTCGTATTTAACATTCTGACAACCTCAACTGCGCGGTTCCCCTTAATTATGCCCGGATACCCCTTGTACTTCGGAACTTGATCAACACTGATGGAGATGAGGTCTTCCGGACCCGTTTTCAGTTTAATAACATCTTCCACTTGAAGGTTTAATAAATCCCGCACGGTCTGCGTTGTTCGGCCCAATTCAGCAATTATGGTTACGTGCGTATTTTTTAATAATTCTTGCAGTTGTGCACCCCAGGGATGTCCCCTATCTTTTTCGCGCAAATATTTTGGAGAAAATTTTTCCTTTATCGGATCCAGCATCAAGTAAGGAATAGCGAGATGAAAATTGCCGGAAAATTCTTGGCCTTTTATGGTGAAAACGATAATCATCATGATATCGTTTGGCGGAACCAATTGGACAAACTCCGGTTTTGTCTCGAATTGTTTCAACGTTATCCTTATGGGGTAGACACTCGACCAGGCTTTCTCAAATTTCGTTAATATATCGAGGGCAAATTTTTTGATCATTCGATGTTCAATTTGAGTAAATTCTCGTATCTGTGTAGTCGGCTTCCCATCACCGCCAAACATGCAATCCATCAGGGAAAAAGCCAAATTGGGTTCGACAACCAGCAATGCGGAGCCAATCAGAGGATTCATGGCAAATAGATTAAAACTGGTTGGGTTGGAAAAAGCACTTATGAATTCCTGGTATTTAACCATTTCGGTTGAGGCAAACTCTACCGCAATGGATCGTTGTAAAGACGATGACAGCGCATCTCGCAGATACCTGCCGAATTTATCGTAGACTTCTTCCAGCGCAGAAAATTGACCCCGCAACATCATGTTTTGGGACGTCAAATTGTAAAGAACCGCCTCAACGTCCTTCTTCGTTTCCTGCTCGATATCAACGTCGCCCTTTTCCATCGCTGAAAGGAGCGCATCGATTTCTTCTTGAGTTAAAATTTGATTCGACATAAAATGACTCTTATTGAACGACAAACTCGGTGAAGAAAATGTTGGAAACAACCTCTTTGTTTACAATACCATTGAGCCTGGTGATGATTTCATTCCTTAAAGCCGTCTTGCCTTCCATGCTGGCGATATCTTCAAATCGCTTGGAGGGAAGAATCATCAAAATACTGTCCCTAACCTGAGGCAAGCGATCGCTGAGCGCGCTCTCATCGGCCGTTGTAAAAAGTTCAAGATCCATTGTAACCCGCAAATAGCGGCTGCGGCCATCGTCAGCGAGATTGACAATGAACGTATCCAAGGAATAAATCGGCCCCATGCTATTTTCGCTCTGGTGTTGCGCGGCTTGTGCATTAGCGGTTAGATTGGCCGACATATTTATGGACGATAACTTATTCCACATCATAAAAAATGCGGCTGCCAGGCCAATTGTGAGGACCAACAAAACCGAAACAAGTAGAAATAATATTTTATTCGACATTTTCCTCTTTACCCTCCGTCTTCAGTATAATTTCAACCCGCCTGTTTTGGGCCCGATTTGAAGGTGTGTCATTCGGAGCCACAGGCCTTAATTTGCCATAACCCACAGCAGATAGCCTTTTGGGGTCTATCTGATTGACTTCGGCAAAGTGTTTAACAACGCTGACGGCACGCGCGATTGAAAGTTCCCAATTCGAGGGAAACCGTTTGGTATGAATGGAAACATTATCCGTATGCCCTTCAACCCGCACCGCATACGTTACTTTTTTTATTGCCGTGGCAATCTTATCTAAAAACGAAAATCCCTCCGGGTTGATCGCGGCCTTGCCAAAATCAAAAAGCACTTGATCTTCAAAAGAGAGACGGACGCCCTGGCGCATATGCGTAACCTGGATGCCAAGCTCAGACTCTAAATATTGTAAGGCTTGAACCTCCAAACTATCTGCAGACTCAGCGCGCCCTTTTGTTTGTAACTCCCCGGGCTGAGTGCCGACATGGGACATGTCGCTGACGGGTTGCATGTCCTTTACGGAAACCGAAACCATTTGCCCCTCTTTTAGAATCCCCAGACCACTTTGCAGCCCATACTGAAGAGCCTTAAATTTATCGGTTTTGATCGAACCCAACGTAAATATAAGAACAAAAAATACCATCAGCAGGGTTACCAGGTCGTTAAAGGTGGTCAGCCAAGCTCTTGAATTTTGCTCTTCAATTTCTGTGTTCTGTCGTTGTCTTCTCAAGAGGCGCCTTCAATCGATGTTTGCTGTGGTTCTTGCTTGATAAATATAATTTCAACGCGTCGGTTCTTCGACTGATTCGGTTGCGTGTTGTTTGAAGTCAGCGGCTGATATTCTGCGAAACCCACCGCCGCCAGACGTTGCGGATCGATTTTGTGAGTTTCAATAAAGTACCTGAGTACATTGACAGCCCGGGCAGTGGATAATTCCCAATTTGACGGGAAAACCTGGGTGTGGATGGGCAGGTTATCCGTGTGCCCTTCAATCCGGATAAAATAGGCTGTTTTCGCTATAATCGCTCCAATCTTTCCAAGCAACGGGTAGGCTTCCGGCGATACGGCGGCCACCCCCGAATCAAACAGAGCCTTTTCGGACAATCGCATGACCAGGCCTTCTTTGGTGAAGGCAAGATTGACCTCACCTTCAAAATCGAGCCTGGCGGAAAGTGATTCGAGTTCTTCAAAAACTTTGGCCAGATCCGCTTTGTTCTCCACCATGTCGGGTGATTCCGGCAACACGGACAAACCGGATTCAAACTTTGCTCCCCACGGTAAAATACTGACAGCATTGGCAAACGACCGCACAAACTGCATAACCTTGGCTTGCTCTATGGTTGAAAAGGCGCTCAACATAATAAAGAAGCAAAGAAAAATGAGAATAAATCCCGTATATATAACTTCCCATCCGGGGCCGGAGGATCCCTCAGAATTCTTTGAATTATATTTTCTATTTTTTCTTTTCATCTACTGCTTTTTATCGATTTAAGCTTTCGCCGGCTCTGCGCTGGCTATTGCCCGGGCACTGGGAGCAATAAATGCCTTTAGTTTTTGTTCAACGACACGATGGTTGTCACCGGATTGGAGCGAAATCACACCTTCAAGAAACATTTGCTTAATGAGGACTTCCTGTTTGCTGCGGGTTCTGAGTTTTCCGGCAACCGGTAAAAACAAAAGATTGGCGATAAGGGTTCCGTAAAATGTCGTCAAAAGCGCAACCGCCATGGGCGCGCCAATCTGACTGGGGTCTTCCATTTGCATCAGCATTTGAACCAACCCGATAATGGTCCCCAACATCCCCACAGCGGGTGCATATGATCCCATCGTCGTAAAGATTTCAGAACCCAGCCGGTGCCGCTCCTCCAGATATTGAATCTCGATGGACATCACCTCTTCGATGGAACTGGATTCCATACCGTCAATTGCCATTTGCATACCGCGGGCCAAAAAGGCATCCTCAATCGTTTCGAGCTGCGATTCAAAAGAGAGAATGCCTTCCTGACGAGCCTTTTTGGCAAATCCGCACATCAATGGGATCAACTTGATAGGGGACTGGGAGCGGTGCAAAAATACGTTTTTAGCGACCCCAAATACACCGAGCACTTCCGAGAGCGGATAGGATAACAGGGTTGCACCCATGGTCCCTCCCATAACAATCATGACCGCAGGATAGTTAATAAACCATGTTCCATCACCTCCGATTAGAATTGAAGTGATGACCAAACCAAACGAAATCATAATGCCGATTAATGTAGTGATATCCACGGGTCAACTCCTCTAGCGCTTTGACAGGTCAACAAAAGATGCCTGAAATCATCCGATTCAGCAAACCGGCCAAGATTACCGGAAGACTTCAAGATCATTATTTTTTCCAATATTTTTAGCAAGTATTGTGCCACGGGTCAGGATTGGAACGATGAAAATCAGAAATGAACGATACGGCGGGTAATTATCTGAAATTAAAAGAAAAAACGGTAATGCCGCTGGCCTTGCGCCCCGGGTTAAGCCGGCGCCGCGCGGCCGTTAGTTAATAATATGCGGAAGGGTCAGGTCGGATCGAATTTTTTTCGTCAATTTTCACAGTTTTTTGTCAACAGTTTGACGATGCATTTCGATTGGATAGGCTAAATTGAAGGTGCTACTCAGGCAAACCGGCGCGTCGTCGGTCGACGCAACCCTCTGCGCAATCCGGGTGCCGACGACAGCAGAGCGGATCAGGAATTTCTAAAGCATCTCGTTTAAATTCACATCCTTAGATCAGATCCGGCGATAAGCAATCTTTGGGGCCGGGAGCCGAATAAACCGCGCGCTGATAATCAACGATGCGTTGCGAAACCTCTTCGATCGGCTCTTTAACCATGATTTTATCATTGTTGGTGAATGTGATCACCGTCTCGGGGATGGCCTTCAAAGATTGGATCATATCCGCGTTGATAATGAGTACAGAATCATTTAATCGGGTCACCTTAATCATGTTGCTGTCACCTCAAATTGATGAAGTTAATGAATGAAGCGTTGCAGGTTGAGCAGTGAACAGCGGACAGTGCCGCGTTACCGCAATTGCCCTGCAACGCCCAACGCAGAGCTATCATTAGCGTTTAAGATTTAAAAGTTCGGACAGGATTTCGTCACTGACGGTGATCACCCGCGAATTGGCCTGAAAGGCCCGTTGGGTGATAATCATTTTGACAAACTCCTGGGCCAAATCCACATTCGACATTTCTATCGCACTGGGGCTGATACTGCCCAAACGGCCACTTTGCGCTGTACCCGGCATGGCCTGGCCGGAATTCCGCGATTCAGCATAGAGGTTATTGCCCAATTTGCTCAACCCGTAATAACTGGGAAAATCCGAGAGCACCACCTGAAAAAGCGGCGTCAACTGGCCATTGGAATAAGATCCGGTGACAACGCCACTTTCGTCAACCGAGACGCCGCGAAGCACGCCGGAGGTATATCCGTTTTGGGTTTGAAAGGTTGTGGCGGACGCATTGGCATACTGGGTCAGGTCACCGTTGGTCACCCCCGCCACATCAAATACATCCCAGCTAATTGACATCGGACCGGCGCCACTGGCCAGACCGTTTATGGTGATCGTCGGGTCGATGCCGTTCTGCAGACCTCCAAGACCGGTAAAAGTAAATGAATTATTCACAATCGATATCGAGCCGCCGGCGTCAAGTGCCCCCGCAGGTAGCGTGGGTGTGGCAATCCATAGATTGGCGGCTTGCTTTTCAAAAGTGATGGTCATGGGAATCGCATTGCCCAGGGAATCAAAGACGATAAGGGTCGTCGCATAGGTGTCCAGGTCGGCGGCCCTCGCATCCAGATTGACATCCATGGTGAATAGAGTGGTGTCTGCAGGCGGATCTGTGCTCTGATCCGGCACGTTGATATCGGAAATGATCCCTAAATTGAGGGTGGAGTCCGGATTGACCGAAAGCACTTGATAGCCTTGAATATATAGCCCGTCCGGATTGGTCAAAAATCCATCGCGGTCAAATGAGAAATCGCCCGCACGGCTGTAGAAATCAGCTCCGGTCGCATCTCGCAGGGTGAAAAATCCTCTTCCGTTGATGGCCATATCGGTGGGGTTGGTGGTATTTTCAACCGTGCCCTGGCTCCACATGGGGGTGGCTGTCCAAAACTCAACGCCTCTGCCGATCTCACTGGCACCGGTACCGGTCAGCGACTGGCTCAAAATATTGGAAAACGAGCTCCGGCTGGATTTAAAGCCCGCAGTGTTGACATTGGCGATGTTATCGCCGATAAGGTTCAACGCTTTGGAATTGACATTGAGTCCGGATACACCGGCAAATAATGAACCGATCATTTTTATTTCCCTCCATTAAGTTGTTCAATTGAGTTTGTTTCTGCAATCGTGGTTCCGGCCGCAGGTTGAGGATCCGCTTCAGATACACTCATCACATCCTCGATGGCAATGGTTTGAAGTTCGGTGACCAGATTGGCCTTATTATCTTTAAAAGAGACCCCGGTCACCATTGCAGAAATCAACGCGGTGACATCTACGCCCTGGTTGTCGGCGTCTGCGGCCTGAACCTCAAACGAATAGATTCCGTCCGGAAGACGATTGCCGTTTGAGTCCGTGCCATCCCAGACAACGGTTTGGCGACCGGCGTTTAAGGGGCCGGTCTCAAGCATATTCAGGAATCCGCCCGCGCTATCATAAATGCTAATCACCGCAATTTCGGCGTGCGCCTCTAAATCAAATTTGCATGCCACCAGCTGATCCTGCGTCAACTGAACCGAATTGCCGCGGGCGGTTATCTCCTTGCCGATGTAGGATACTGCCTGGGAGTTGGTCATGGATGCTTGAAACAGCTCCATATTTTCTAGATTATCATTGATATTGTTAAGCTGTTCCAAAGCGCTAAATTGGGCAAGCTGGGCCGTAAATTCCGTACTTTCGGTTGGATTGAGGGGATCTTGATTCTGAAGCTGGGCGATGAGCAAATGTAAAAAATCATTTTTGCCCAGAATCTGGTCAGAAGAATTGGATATGGCTTTACTGGTGTTGGTTGTTGGGTCTATTCCCGTAATGGGTGTCATTTTAAATCCACCTCCTTACTTCAGGTGACGCTGTGTCTCATCAGAGACGAGTTGTGCCATCCGAAATTGCCCCATAATGGGCACCGCATGATGCGCTTTAGGCAAAATAATCAATGGCTGTTTCCTTTATGCCTTCGCCGCTTGCCGAGTTCAGTTCCATGGATTCCTCCGAAGTGTCGCTGTCCGTTTGGTGATTCGGACCCGTTGTCTTCGATCTTTTTAATTCAACGGCGTTTTGATTCGGATCCGCTTCCCGGTCGGAATCATGACCGACGAAAACCTCCAGCTTATCAATTACCAGACCTTGGGCCTGCAATTCGGTTTTTAGCTGAT
>JAUVTR010000012.1 GCA_030601425.1 Desulfobacterales bacterium | reverse complement strand
TTAGATATGGATTTTAATACCACCCTTTATCAGATTCTCACGGAGAAGTTTGATATCACCCTGGATTATGCTACCCAGTGTTTGACGGCGGTGCTCTCTGGAGAAGAAGAGACCGGAATGTTCGGATTGTCCCAACCCTGCCCCTGTATGAAGATGGAAACCGTGTTGTACGATTCCGGCAAGTCTCCGGTGGAGGCCCTTTTCGCCTGCTATCGCGGTGAGAAGTACAAATTCAGATTCAAGGCGGGTCACTATATCCGCCCCACGACCCTGTAGCCCGTCCAGCTTGGCATTTATGCAGTGGTGATGTGTGACTTGGCACCCAAAAAACCCTTTTAATACATTAACAAAGAGATTGTTGAGTCGAATATAATATTAAAACAATTCGTTATCGGCTAAAGCCGATGAGAACCACACCCAACGAAATTAAAACCGCGCCAAACAATTTTTGAGGGGCGTTTTTCTCCTGCAACAACATAATCCCAATGAGAGCTGAAAAGACAATGCTCACCTCCCGGACCGCAGCTACATAACTCACTTTGCTGATCTGCAGCGCGAAGAGTATCATCAAGTAAGTAAATAGATCTAAAAAGCCCACGATAAGAATTTGTATTTTATTGATATTCCACTCTTTTTTTAGATCCAAGCGCTCTTTGACAAACACATAGGGTGAAAGAAGAAGCAAAGAAATAACAAACATGAGGTAAATGTATACCGGTGGGTGGACATTGGTAACGCCTATTTTATCCACTAGGGAGTAGCCTGCAATTGTGCTGCCGGTGCAAAGCGCCCAGAGCGAGCCACCACCTCGCATGGCCAAAAAGGGCTCAAGCATAGATTGAATGGAAAAAGAGCGGAGGTGAATACTAAAAATACCCAAAATAACAAAGGTGATACCGAGAACTCCCGAGATGGATAATTGCTCGTTCAGAAGTAACACAGCCAGAATTGGCACAAACAAAGGCCCTGATCCCCGTGCGAGCGGATAAACCAAAGATAGATCCCCTCGCTCATAAGCACCTGCCATAAACCAGAAATAAAATGCGTGCAGGACGCCCGTAGCAACAATGCAAACCCAACCAGCTGAGGAAATGGTTGCAGCCGGCCAGTAATATATAAACATGGGGAAGAAGAGAATAACGGAGAAGAGGATGGCCCACCAGATAAAGGCAAGCTTGTTTCGGCTTTTCTTGGCAAGATAGTTCCAGCTTGCGTGTAAAAATGCGGCAACAGCAACAATTCCCAAAGCCAATCCGCTCATTCGAATATATTCTCCCGGCCGGAAATTAGTACACTAACCTTCTGTTTTCTTCTATCCAACGAACTCGCTTATGATGGTTCAGAGTGTTCTCATATTCTCAGAGGATATAGTTCATACCTGAATTTTGCACGAGTCGGAGGCTTTCATATTCTCATTAATTTTCATGCAAGATCCAGGTCATACACTCCTGGGGCACCACTTTGTCATGGAGCACGCGCTGATTGGCATAATTGATGATCTCAGTCTCTGCGGGATTCTTTCGATGAGGGTATTAAGGTCAATTTTAGCTCACTTTTTATCATTCAAACCCCAGTCATAAGGAAGGAACCGTAAGGCATATTGATCGCCGTGCTCTTTTAGTTCGGCAGCCTTGTCAGAAGTCAAATAGAGGGCAATATAATTTACCAGACTGGCCTTAGATTCAGAATAGTTCTTCTGGTACCAGTTTAAAAAATCGTCTTCATACCATTTGAAAATGGATGACATGTATATGGTTTTTTCCGAATGGTCAATCCTGAAATTGCGCGCTTCGGATAGAAACTTGCGCGTCTCCTGGTCCAGCTGCCGCTCGAGATCTTCACCGGAAAATGCCTGTCTTGGCAGCCGGGGACATCCTAAAGCAGCACAGTTCAGGGCGAAATGGATACGGGGTTCTTGAAAGCGCTCACGGATAACTCCGTTTCCCAGATAATATAAACTGGTGGTCTTGCCACCATAGGTTAGCCGCTGGAAAACAAAAAATCCGCTTTTCTCCGATAAAAAGAAAAGGGCGGCCGGCGGTTTGACATCAAGCACGCTGGAAATGGGATAATAGGTTAGCACCGTTTTTATCGCCGTGGCATTATAAGCATTGATCCAATAAGCGAGTTTGTGACTTTCAGAAGGAAAAAGATCCGGGTGACTGTCCGGACTGAAAGTCGCAATCAGATAATAGTATTGATCGAGATCCCGTGAATCCTGTTTAAGAGCGCTATAGTTCACCCTGCCTTCGTGATCAACAAACCGCTGAAGGAGCCGATCAAAGCTTGCATGAGAGAGTATCCGGGGTTCAACAACTTGCTCATCAGTAAATGTTGTTGGTTCTATTTTTGTGCATCCGAACATCACAAAAATAAAAAACAATAAAATGAGCCTCGGTATTCGATTTCTCACCATCTTTTTGATCTCTCCCCCGATTCAACCTGTTTTCTTTTCAGCATCCGCGAAACGGTGCAAATTGTTGTAAGCGCAAAAGGAAAACACCCCGTCTTTCCCGCTAATCGCATAACAGCAATTGTTGACACGTTCTGCGTCTAAGACATCTTTATCCATGAAACTTTTTGCAAAAAGCAGGATGTGTTTGCGGCGCAAGACATTGTAAGGGTTTTTACCGAATATTGGGGCGGCTTTGGCGATCAGCTTCCAGGCAGCCGGGTGTGTCAGATGGCGAAAGAAAAAGTCTTTTTTTCCGGCAAAGCTTCCCAGGATTTTTTCCCGACCACGATCCTCTAAGAAATTAAGAATATCTTTCTGTCGGATATATTTAAACAGCGGCTCAAGCTTACCGTTGATTAAAAAGACCAAAGACATTGCATTACAGTCGGGGTGTCCCAAATGCTCAGAGAGAAACGAGTCGCAGGGCACTCCCGTTTCCTTCTCAATCAGTTTTAGAAGCTCCGGCATTTTGAACCCACTTTGATTATCGTCTAATGTAAAACGGCCGGGAAACCGGGTGGCCGATTGAAAACTAATAGCCCGCACCACATCGATGTGATCAATCCCAAACCGTACGATGTTTCCGAGTTCGTTTTCATTCACACCACGTGTGACCACCACTGCCAGCGTACAGCACAAGTTGGCTTGGCGAATCGACTCAAGGGCTTGATGACGAACGGCAGTCATATCCCGGCCGCGAATCTTTAAATGGGTTTCCTTACTCAATCCGTCAAACTGCAGATACACCGCCGTTAGCCCTTTGTCTTTTAAGCTAATAAGGAATGAGGGATCATTAGCGATTCTCACACCGTTGGTAATCAGCTCAATATTGCGATAGCCCAGCTCTCTGGCCCGGGCGATGATTTCCGGCAAATTTTCATGCTCGGTAGGTTCCCCGCCACTGATCTGGATTGGAATCGGCGTCTCGGTGACTTCAAGCAACCGCTGGAGGTATTTCTCCACCTCTAAGACAGGCACATCGGATGCGAGATGGTCAGCATCGGAAAAGCATATCGGGCAGGCCATGTTGCAGCGATTGGTCACTTCCACCATGGCCATCAATGGCTTGGAGCAGCCGGGCATAAACAGGCCGTAACGTTTGGAAACAGCAAGGGTGCTATTTTGAGAAGCCATCTCGATTCTTTGCTATATTACAGGATGTAAGACTTTTTTTGTATTGTCGTAAAGCGGCGAAATTCATTACATGTAGGCGTTTTTTACACAAATGCGGGTAAGGAAATTTAGGATGGAAGTTAATATGGCGACCAGAGTGAAGCCGGTCTTTGGGGTTAATTTGATCTTCTTTTATAAATCATAAGGGGTCAGGCTTTCAAAACCGCTATCTGTTACCAGTAGGGTCTGCTCAAATTGGGCGGATAAAGATCTATCCTTGGTAACCGCCGTCCAGTTATCTTCCAGGATTTTCAATTCATGGTTTCCCAGATTGATCATCGGTTCTATCGTAAAAACCATGCCCGGGATTAACCGAACCCCCTGCCCTTTCTGACCGAAATGCGGGACCTGGGGTGACTCGTGAAATTCAAACCCAACACCATGGCCGACAAAATCCCGTACCACCGAGCAGCCTTGCTCCTCGGCATAGCTTTGAATTGCCCAGCCAATATCTCCGATGGTGTTGCCGGGTTTTACCATGGATATACCGCGATTTAGGCACTCCTTGGCAACGCTGACGATTTTGCGGGCCTCCGGCCCGGGTGTGCCTGCAAAAAATGTCTTGTTGGCATCGGCATAATACCCATTTAAAACTGAGGTGACGTCAACATTGACGATATCCCCATCCGCAATGACTCTCTTACCCGGAATACCGTGGCAAACTTCTTCGTTTACAGAAACACAGACACTTTTAGGGAAACCCCGGTAATTCAGAGGAGCCGGCTGGGCGCCGTTTTTTACGGTGAATTCATGCACGATGGTGTTGATGTCATCTGTCATCATTCCCGGGCGGATTTTTGGCTCAACCAGATCAAGGGTATCCAGGACCAGCCGGCCGGCCTTTCGAATACCGCTGATATCGACGTTTTTTTTAAGTTGAATCTTGTACCGCCGGGCATACGATGCCCCGGGATCTTTGTTGTCCTGCACCTCTTTTCCCAAACAGCATTTCTTATATTTTAGCCCGCTGCCACAGGGGCAGGGATCGTTTCTACCGACTTTCACCGTATTACCCTTTTCTTTTAGCAGATTTAATTTAGCTTTAGATATCATCTATAAATTACGTGATCTTCATCCCCCGCCGGAGTTTTCAATAAGGTGGTTATCATTTTTATTTTGTCAAAGTTGAAGTCTTTATAATAAATTTTATCTTAATTCAACCTTCAAGCAAAGTAAAAACTCGTCGAGATCCATTTTCCGGTTTGCTATTAACCGGGAAATATCTTAATACTCATTAAACCACCGGAGATTTCGTCCTATGTATTTTGAGGTTTCAGGCGTTACGGTTTCCCCTATAATCCCATTTCTTGTCGCCTTTTTCGTTTCTCTGTTTGTTTCTTCGGCCGGAGTATCCGGTGCCTTCCTTTTATTGCCCTTTCAGGTCAGCGTTCTGGGTTTTACCAGTCCGGCGGTCTCTCCCACGAACCTGTTCTATAACATCGTTGCCATTCCCAGTGGGGTATATCGCTACATGCGCGAAAAACGGATGGCCTGGCCTCTGGCCTGGGTGATTATTATCGGAACCCTTCCGGGCATATTTATTGGCGCAGTATTAAGAATACGCTATTTGCCGGACCCGAAAAATTTCAAATTTTTTGCGGGCTGCGTACTGTTATATATCGGCCTGAGACTCGTATATGCCATGATCAAAAAAAATGGCTTAACTATTGAAAAAGCAAAAACCGTGGAAGAACGATTTTATGCCGAAAAAAATAAAGAAAATACGGCACCTGAAAATAAAACCAACCCAATGCAGGCTGTCAGAACCGTAAAATTTTCATTCAAACGTTACAGCTACAGTTTCTATGGCGAAATCTTCGCGTTCAATACCATCGGTCTGCTTTTGCTGTCATTTATAGTGGGAATTGTCGGCGGGACTTATGGGATCGGCGGGGGGGCAATTATTGCACCTTTTCTGGTCGCCTTTTTCGGTTTGCCGATATACACCATCGCCGGAGCCACCTTGATGGCCACTTTTGTCACATCAATCGCAGGCGTCGTTTTTTATGTAGGGATAGCGCCTTTATTCGCCCATACCGGTCTGGCCATTGCACCGGACTGGACGCTGGGCGCCTTATTCGGCGCCGGCGGTTTTTTGGGTATATATTGCGGCGCCCGTCTTCAGAAGTATCTGCCGGCCAAGATCATAAAGATAATCCTCATCCTTACGATGACCCTCATCGCCATCCGGTATATTTCTGCTATATTTTAAAAAAGGTTCAGAGGTTTGGGGCTTCGCGCGCCGCGCTGCGACCCCAGTCTATCAGGTTTCAGGTTTCGGGTGTCAGGTGTCAGGAAACAGAAGACAGAGGTCAGTAGTCAGAAGACAGATGTCAGAGGACAGACTACAGATGAAAACCGGTGAGTAGGGCAGCCCACCGCGGGTTCAATTTTCGGCCGGCACAGAGGCCGGCCCTACATAAGATGGAAAATTACCTCTTTCAAACCGTAGGGCAGCCCTCTGTGGCTGCCAGAAACCAGTGGCCAGAAACCAGAAACATTTCTGACATCCGGCAAGTATCCATGATTAGGGTTTTGAAACCATTCTAAAGCCATTTTACGGAATTGTGGGAGTAATGAAGCGTTACCCTCCGGCCGGGATAAAGATTCTCCTGGCGGATCTTTTGGGTGGACAATTTTACGGTAAACGGCAGGTTGCCGATTAAAATGGTTGCCACAATTTTTGCAGACATTTTTTCAAGTGTTAAGCGCGAAACAATTCCTTCAAGAATATTGGCGCCCGATGCATCCCGCTTTGTCTCCGTTAGAGGGGTTATTGATGTTGGCTCAATGAGGGCCACCGCGTCCGGTCCGGGTGCTCCGGGCAGGTATATGCGCTGTCCGTCCGGCAATTTTCTCTCCCACAGGCTGTCTTTATGCGAGTGCCAGGGACCGAAAATGACATTTTCCTCACCGGCGCCAATTAGACGGCCTCTGAACAGATGCATCACCTCATCACATACCTCATAAAGCCAGTCCCGATCATGGCTGGCAATGATTAAGGTGGTGCCCCATTCCCGGCGCGCCATCAAAGAGGCGTCTTTGATCTGCCGGGCACTGGCTGCATCCACATTGGCGGTGGGTTCGTCCAGCAGCAGAACTTCCGGTTTTAAAATCAATCGGGACGCTAAAGCTACCCGCTGCGTTTCTCCTCCGGAAAGCTGATAGGCCGGCAGCTGGGCAAAATCTTCCATCCCTACCATTTCTAGACCTTTGAGAATTCTGCGCTTTCGCTCTTCTTTTTCAATTCTTCTGATTTTCAAGCCGAATTCCATATTATTAAATACGGTGGTTGTAAAGAGGAGCGGCAGTTGATCAACCAGAACGACTTCTTTTCGCAACGGCTGAAGAGAAGGCTCTGAATACTGCACCGGCTCTGATTTATAAGAAACAATGCCCGAGGTGGGAATTTCCAAGAGTGCTAAAATATTTAAAAGGGTGGTCTTGCCGGCACCGTTGGGTCCCTGAAGTCCGTATATTGCGCCTTTTTTAAAGCTTAGCGCGGGGATATCCAGGATCGTCCGGTCACTATATCTTTTGGTAAGATCTGAAATATTAAAAAGCATCAGGACCGGACCCTTCCCTGAAATAAATGAAATAACAGGTTCATCCCGAAGCTCAGGCCCAAAAGCACCATTCCCAGAGCCACTGCCAGCGTAAAGGTCCCTTTGTCGTACTCCAGCGCCATGGCGGTGGTCATCGTCCGGGTAAAACTCCGAATGTTTCCGCCCAGCATCATACTGATTCCCACTTCGGAAATTACGCGACCATAGGCGGCAATCACTGCGGCTACAACGCCGTAGCGCGCTTCTCTGAATATTACAAAAGCGGTCTGCAATCGATTGGCCCCCAGGGTCATGGCCGTTTTGCGATAGCGCTGATCTATTCTGCTGATAGCAGCGATCGTAAAGGCAGCAACAACCGGCAAAATTAATAAGGTCTGGCCAATAACAATAGCCTTCTGGGTGTACAGCAGATCGAAAAACCCCAATACCCCTCTGCGGGAAATAAACGCATAAACAAAGAGCCCGATCACCACGGTTGGAACCGCCAGCAGCGTATTCAGGCAGGTAATCATAAATCTTTTGCCCGGAAATGATTCAAATGCCACTAAGAACCCAATCGGAATTCCCAAAAGACTGGCAAAAAGGGTTGAATAGCCGCTGACCTTTAAAGAGACAGTAACAATGTTGATCATCTCCTTATCCATTGAAATCACCAGCGAAATGGCAGAAATAAAACTGTCAATCAGTAGATTCATAAGCATCCAAATATTGGATAAGCTCGAAATTCGAATATCGAAACCCGAAACAAATCCGAATTTTCAAATGACCAAAATTCAAAACCGTTTTGAACATTCGAATTTATACTTTTGAATTTGTTTCGACCAATTTTATAAAATCAGGCGTGCTTCGTGCTTCGGATTTCTTGCTCAGCGAGCAAGCGCATCCGTATAAAACAGCTGCTTTCCCAAAAGCCTGTAATTTGCAATCACCGTCTGTCCTCTTTTGGATACCAGCCATTGGGCAAACGTTTTGGACAAATCATATTTTACATGCGGGTGTTTTTTTGGATTGATCGGAATCACGCCATAGGGATTGGCAAGGGCTGGATCGCCTTCACATAATACAACCAGGTCAATCGGCACGTCCCGTCCGAATTTATATTTAATATAAGTGCCTCTGTCCGCCATGATATAGGCTTGTTTTTCATCCGCAAAAGTCAGTGCCTTGCCCATTCCCTGCCCGATGGAAAGATACCATTGCCCCAATCCCGGGGGGTGGATAAAACTGATTTCTTTTTTCTTCCCCTTTTTCAAAATGGTTTGCATCTTTTTTTCCAGCGGCAAACCGGTGTATTCCCAGAGTGCCTGCTCTTTGGTGTGCGTGCCGCTGTCATCTCCACGGGAAACAAATGCGGCTTTCGCGCCTGCAATTTTTTTTAGCGCTTCTGCGGCATTGGTGAGTCCGTTTATTCCGGCCGAATCCTTTGCAGGACCTAAAATGACAAAATCATTATGCATCACCGCATAGCGTTTGGTTCCAAAACCTTCATGAACAAATTTTTCTTCACGGGCTTTGGCGTGCACGAAAATCACATCCACATTTCCGTCCATGCCGTCACGAATGGCTGCTCCGGTGCCTTTGGCAATCACTTTGACCCGAATTCCCGTATCCTTTTCCAGCTCCGGCAAAAGAACGTCCAGCAGTCCGGAGGCCTGGGTACTGGTGGTCGTGGACATCTTTATAATCTTATCCGCCGCCAAACCATTGCTGCAAAAAAAACAAAAGGCTAAAATCACTAAAATAATTCGCATACTCATCTGTTTCATCACGTGCTCTTTCTTTATTGCAGGTTCCAGATCGTTATAAAAAGCCTATGCGCTTTTATTTATCTTCGGCTCCCCATCCGCTGTCATCGGTTCTTTGTCTTCTGTCCGCTGTCATCTGACTTCTGACTCCTATCCTCTGTCTTCTGTCCTCCGTCATCTGCCCTCTGTCTTCTGTCCTCTGTTCTCTGTCATTTGCGTCCGGATAAATCATCTTGCCGGAAAGGCTGAGATCATAGCCTGAAAATTTTTTGCATAGCTGTTTAAACGCCTTTTCATGTAATAGACTTAAAAACCGCTGAATACCTTCATCAAAAAAGCGATCCTTTAAAATCATCAAATCAAATCGTTCCCAGCGAATAGGGATGAATCCGATATTTAATAATCCAGCAACCGCGCCGATACCGGGACCGGCGTCTGTCCGCCCCGCTACAATCTCCAGTCCCACATCCAGATGCCGGTGCACCTCATCGCCGTACCCATCAATTTTTTCTCCCTCGATGCCGGCCTTTTTAAATTCTCGATCCAGCAATAAGCGCGTCCCGGTACCCAGGGGTCGATTGACAATTCGGATGCCGGGTCCAGCCAGATCAGCAACCCTGGAAATCTTTTTGGGATTGCCCTCCGCCACCAGGATGCCCTGCTCACGACGGCAAAAATTGACAACGGCCGGCATTAAGTCCAGCTCCTGAAAAGCATAATCAAAATTATACTCTTCTTCATCTTCCTGTAGTAGATGGCTTGAAGCGATATGGCAAAGATTTTGCCGCAATGCCCGCAACCCTCCCATACTACCCAGATTTCCGAACACGGCCAACGGCGTTTTAATTTGGCTGTTGAATAGTGAAATCGAGCGGTCCAGCAATGGATCGTTGCTGCCCGCAAGTATGAGTATTCCCTGCTGGCAGGGCTGCAGCTTGCCGGTGTCCGGATAGTTGATGGTCTGGGTTTCAATCCACTGTTCCACCAGATGTCGCGGGAAAAGCCATTTACCCGTTACTTTGGAAGCCGGCAGGCCTTTTTCGGCAACCAAGGTGTAAACCATCTTTTCATTGACATTGAGCAATCGCGCAACTTCTTTGGTGCTAAGGAGTGGATTCATTGGATTCTCCTCGGGTCCTACAACATATTTTAATAAACATCTTTCGATCGAAAGTGTCTTTTTATATTTTTTGGTAACTTTTAGTCAATAAAAAATTAAGTTAGTGCAAATAAATCTGACTAAATAACTTAAAATTACTATAAATAACATCAAACGCCAAAATTGGTGCCGAAAATTTGGTGCGAGTGTTTAAAGTTCCATCAAAAATATGAGATTATCTTGATAGTTGAATAACGGGCGCAAACAGTATAACGATGCAAAAGCATCAAAATCACCCAAAGCAACCTTTTTCCACCCGAATCGGAGGAATGTAATGAAAACCATCGGAATGATTGGCGGTATGAGCTGGGAGTCTTCAATTGAGTATTACCGAATTATCAACGAAACAATTCGAACTGAACGGGGTGGATTGCATTCCGCCAAAAGCATCATGTATTCGGTGGAGTTTGCCGAAATGGAAGCGCTGCAGCATCAGGATCGCTGGGATGAGGCCGCCAAAATTTTGATCGATGCGGCCCGCAGCCTTGAAAGCGGCGGTGCTGATTTTGGCATTATTTGTACAAACACCATGCACAAATTGTATGATATGATACAACAAAGCATTCAAATCCCGCTGCTGCACATCGCGGATGCCACGGCTGAATCTATCAAGGCCGAGGGGATTCAAAAAATAGCGCTTTTAGGAACGCGCTTTACCATGGAGGAAAATTTCTATAGAGGCAGACTGGTGGAGAACTATGGATTGGACGTCATCATTCCACATTCAGAAGACATGGAAATCGTACACCGTATTATTTATGATGAGCTTTGCGCCGGAATTATCCAATCGGATTCAAAGCAAAAATATGCTGATATCATCCGGCGCCTGGTCAGAGAAGGCGCAGAAGGTATAATTTTGGGATGCACGGAGATCGGGTTGCTCGTCAAACAGGAAGACAGCCCTGTTCTGCTGTTTGATACCACTGAAATTCATGCGAAGGCTGCGGTTAAATATGCCTTGGAGAATGAACTGAGTTCGCCTTGCCAATAATAAAAATTAACGACTATATTGAGTTCAGGTTGTCTTGAGCGGCCAGGGACACAGTTTATCCAAAGGGCAAGTCGGGCATTTTGGTTTTCGAGCCATACATGTCTCTCTGCCGAAAAAAATCAACTGAAGACTAAAATCATTCCAGACGCGTTTGGGGACAATTTTCATCAAATCGAACTCGATTTTCACCGGATCTTTGTTCTCGGTCAGTCCCAGCCTTCCCGATATTCGGGCCACATGGGTATCCACCACGACGCCGGAAATACCGAAAACGGCTCCCAGAACCACATTGGCGGTCTTGCGCCCCACCCCTGGCAGTTTAACCAGTTCCTCCAGGGTCTGTGGCACCAGGCCGTTATGCTGGTCTAAAAGCGCTCTCGAACAATTTTTAATGTTTTTGGCTTTATTATGAAAAAAGCCGGTGGGACGAATCAACTTTTCAATGGATTTAAGAGGCGCAGCGGCAAAATCAGCAGGCGTTTTAAGACGTTTAAAAAGTACCGGGGTAACCTGATTCACCTGTTTGTCGGTGCACTGCGCGGATAGAATGGTGGCAATCAGCAGTTCAAAGGGTGTTTGATGAATTAACGGGGTCTTGACGTCAGAATAGATGGTTCTTAGTATTTTACGTATCTTGTCAGTCCGCGTTTTGAGGTCCATTCAGGTATCCGTTTCTGTTGGGAATTCTTTCTGCGTCGGATAGCACCAATGGTGGTGGGGACTATATGCATACCGCGGCCAGGGTTAAATCCATCACTAAATGCAACCACCATGGATAATGGATATACGCTTCTTTAAAAAAGACAGTCAACAATTAAAAAGAAATGTGTTGCCAAATATATAAACCGGCCGCAAAGTAACTAATTTAATATGGTAACACTCAAAAATGGAAAGCAACCCATGAACGCCACAAAAAAAATAGTACGTGCCTTAGGTCTGTGTTCCGGCGGGCTCGACAGCATGATGTCGGGGCTGGTGCTGCGCCAACAGGGCATCGAGGTTGAATGGGTCACATTCGAAACGCCGTTTTTTAATGCCGCCAAGGCCCGCAAAGCCTCCGAAATGACCGGGATTCCCTTGACCGTCAAACCCATCTACAACGTTTATATTAAAATGTTGAAGAATCCACCGGCCGGATACGGGAAATATATGAACCCCTGTATGGACTGTCATACTCTAATGTTTAAACTGGCGGGGGAAATGATGCCGGAAGGCAACTTCGATTTTCTCTTCAGCGGCGAGGTTCTCGGCCAGAGGCCGATGTCCCAGAACAAGCCGTCATTGCACTATGTGGCAAAGCATTCCGGTTATAAAGGCTACATCTTGCGTCCGCTGAGTGCCAAAAACCTGCCGGAAACCATTCCTGAAAAAGAGGGGCTGGTGGACAGGCAACAGTTGTTGGATATTGCAGGCAGGGGTCGCAAACGCCAGATGGAACTGGCCAAAAAATTCGGGATTACGGAGTACCCTGCCCCGGCCGGTGGCTGTCTGTTGACCGACGTCGGTTATTCCAGACGACTAAAAGATCTGTTTGTGCATCAGGAAAACTGTACCGAAGAAGAATTGCACCTTTTAAAATACGGTCGCCATTTTCGTCTAAATCCGGACACCAAGCTGATTGTCGGGCGCACCGAAAAAGATAACGAAAACATTTTGAAATACCACAATCCGCAAACCGATACGGTTATCGATGTCAAAGATTACCCCGGTCCTACAGCGTTGGTCCCTCATGGGGGAGCAAAAGATGTGATTTATCTGACGGGTTCGATATGCGTGGGCTACAGCAAGGCCTCCAACCTCACACTCATAGATGTCGTGGTCAAAACGCCTCACGGTGAGGATACCATCGAGGTCATCGGTATACCGACTTCTGACTTCAAGAAGTTGCTCATTTAGCTTTTGGGTGTCAGGTGTCAGAGGACAGAAGACAGATGACAGAGGTCAGATGAGCCGCTTTAGCTCTTTGAGCTACGGCGCGGCTGCTACCGCCTTCGTCGTCGTACTCGTCCTCGTCCCTCGTCCCCTATAAAATTCTGATTCACGAGGACGAGCACGAGTACGAAAAAAATCAGATTAGATCGCATGCATCCGCCCTGCGCCCTCAACCTTATACCCTATACCATGTAGCTCGTATGAAACTTCAAAGTCTCTTTTTCGATCAAACTGGCCATTTTCGGCGGCCAGAGGCGGATCAGGTGTAAGGTGTCAGAGGACAGAAGTCAGACGACAGAAGACAGATGGTAAAAACTGGAGAATGAAACTACCCTATCTGACTTCTGTTTTCTGTCCTCCGTCATCTGTTTGCTGTCCTCTGACATCTGTCTTCTGTTTTCTAACCTCTGTCATCTGTTTTCTGTTTACTGTCCGCTGTCTTAACGGCCAGCTGCCCGCAGGCCGCCGAAATATCCTGCCCTTTGCTCTGGCGAATCATGACCGTATAGTTCTTATCGATCAAAATCTTCTGAAATCGGAGAATGGTATCTTCGTTCGGTCGTTGATATTGGCATCCTTCATGAGAATTGAAAGGGATGAGATTTATTTTTGATTTGATCGGCCGCAGGAGTTCGGCCAGACGATAGGCATCTTCGACCGAGTCGTTGACATCTTTTAAAAGGACATATTCGAAGGTTATCCTGCGCCCGCCGAGCAGCGGAAATTGCTGACAGGCCTTCAGCAGTTTTTCGATGGGAAACTTCCGATTGATCGGCATTATACGATTGCGGGTTTGGTTATCGGTGGCATTAAGCGAGATGGCCAGGTTTACCCGGGTATCGCGGCCCAGGTCAGCCAGCCTGGATACAATGCCCGCCGTTGATACGGTTACCCGCCGGCTGGCAAAGCCAAGTCCGAAGCTGCTGTCGGTGATCACCTGGATGGCGGCTACCAGATTTTTGTAATTGGTCAGGGGTTCGCCCATTCCCATAAAAACCAGGTTGCTCAGCGGCATCGAATCTTGCAGTTCATTCTTGATATCCCTTACCTGGGAAACGATTTCCGCTTTGCTCAAATTGCGCTGAAATCCGCCACTGGCGGTTAAACAAAACCGGCAATCTTGAGCACATCCCACCTGACTGGAAATGCAGAGGGTGTAATGATCGCGCTCCGGAATAAGAACACTTTCGATCCGTTCTCCATCTTCCAGTTTAAACAGATATTTCCGTGAACCGTCTATAGACGTTTCAACGTTTTCGGTTTCCAGGCGGTCGATTGTAAAATGATCTTCCAAAAGCGGACGGATGTCTTTGGCGATATCGGTCATCAGGTCAAATCGATCCGCCTGACGCAAATAAATCCATTTAAAAACCTGTGCGGCCCGATAGGATTCAATCTGCCGGCCCTCCAGCCAGCTGGCAAAGCGCTCTTTGGATAGCTCCAGGATGTTTATTTTTTTATCGGAATGTTTCATTTTCGATCACACACTGTCTTTGAACTCCAAAATTGTATTTTTTATTTTTACATCAGAACGTATTGCACCACGAAGGGCACGAAGTTAACGAAGCATCTTTAAAGCCATACATCGAACGTCATTCTTTGTGCTCTTCGTGATCTTCGTGGTTTTCTATGCTTATGGATCAATTATAATTTACTTGACATAGCATTTTTTTAATTATATTTTCAAGAATTTATGAACTCAGCCAGGTAAAAGCATGCTAGACAGCTTAAGCGATAGACTGACCGCCATTTTCCGAAAGCTTAAAGGGCATGGCAAATTAACGGAGAAAAATATCGAGGAGGGACTGAAAGAAGTCCGCATGGCCCTTCTTGAAGCCGATGTCCATTATCGCGTCGTTAAAAATTTCATCGCCGAGATCAAAGAGCGGGCAATGGGCCAGGAGGTCATGCAAAGCCTGACGCCCGGTCAGCAGGTTATAAAAATTGTTAATCAAGCCCTGACTGAATTAATGGGTGCCCGCCATGAGCAACTGAATCTTTCGGGAACAAGTCCGGTATCGGTGATGCTCGTGGGCCTTCAGGGCTCCGGTAAAACAACAACAGCCGGCAAGCTGTCAGTTTTCTTAAGAAAAAAAGGTCGCAAACCCTATCTGGTTCCGGCGGACGTTTACCGACCGGCCGCTATCGATCAGCTTCAAAAGCTGGGCAATCAGCTGGATGTACCGGTTTTCCCATCCAGCACGGATCAGGATCCGGTTAAAATCTGTCAGGAGGCTCAGACCGCCGCGCATCAGCAAGGATGCGATACGCTTTTGCTGGATACGGCCGGGCGCCTGCATATCGATGAAGAGCTGATGGCTGAGCTGGCGAATATTAAAAGTGCCGTCAAACCGACAGATATTTTATTGGTGGCCGACGCCATGACCGGCCAGGATGCGGTTAATATCGCCAAATCATTTAATGAGACCCTGGATATCGGCGGTGTGGTGCTCACCAAAATGGATGGCGATGCCCGCGGTGGAGCCGCGCTTTCCATTAAATCCATAACCGGTAAGCCGATTAAGTTTATCGGAGTGGGTGAAAAACTGAGTGACCTTGAAGCATTCCACCCGGATCGCATGGCCTCCAGTATTCTGGGCATGGGAGACGTCCTCACCCTAATTGAAAAGGCCCAGGATGTTGTCGATCAGAAACAGGCGCAAGCGCTTGAAAAGAAACTGCGAAAAAGTCAATTTTCCCTGGAGGATTTTCGCGACCAGATGGTTCAGATTCGTAAGATGGGGTCTTTTACCGATCTGTTGAAAATGATGCCGGGCATGGGACAGATGAAACAGCTGAAGAATCTGCAGGTTGATGAAAAGGAGTTTGTCAGAATTGAAGCCATTATCAATTCCATGACCCCCAAGGAAAGGCGGAATCATTCCATTATAAATGGCAGCCGCCGCAAACGAATCGCCCGGGGAAGCGGAACCCGGGTACAGGATATCAACAAACTTTTAAAAAATTATACCCAAGTTTTAAAAATGCTGAAAAAATTGAATCAAGGCGGCATGCGCGGAATGGGACCAGGAATGCTGCCGTTCTGAAGGAGAATTCATAATGGGAGTTAGAATTAGGCTGGCAAGACACGGAACCAAGAAAAAACCGTTCTATCGAATTGTTGTTGCTGACGGCGAAAGCCCCAGGGATGGCAAATTTCTGGAAAAAGTGGGCACATACGATCCTTTGGTTGATCCGGTAAAGGTATCGTTAAATTCAGATCGAATTAAATACTGGATTGAAAAAGGTGCGATTCCATCAGATACTGTAAAAAGCCTTTTGAAAAGAGAAGGTTTTTCTGCTAACAATAACTAGTGTAGTCGTTCATCCCCCCTGTTTCTCAACCGGCAAAAAAAGGAGATGGCGCTATGAAAGATCTGATCAACTATATCGCTCAAGCACTGGTGGATAATCCGGAAGAGGTCAGCGTTACAGAGGTTGAGGGGAATCAGACCTCGGTCCTGGAACTTAAAGTCGCCAAAGAGGATCTAGGGAAAGTCATCGGCAAACAGGGCAGAACCGCACGGGCCATGCGGACAATATTGAATGCAGCTTCTGCCAAAATAAAAAAACGCACTGTCCTGGAAATTATTGAATAAGTCAGCACCCCAAAAGGACGTTGTGCTCATTGGGGAAATTATTGGCACCCACGGTGTCAAGGGCACCAGCAAGATCCAGTCATATGCTGAATCGTTAGACGTTTTCGAACCAGGCGCGGCCCTTCTGGTTCGAACACCCGACGGCAGCGAAAACAGCTACGAGATTATCTGGGTCAAGCCGCATTCTCGCGGGGCTCTGTTGGCGTTAAAGGACGTAGCCGACCGTAAGCAGGCTAAAGCACTGGTCGGCGCCGAGCTTTACATCGGCAGGGCCAGACTTCCAAAATTAGACGACGGCACCTATTACTGGTTTGACCTTATTGGGTTGAACGTTTACACAACAGAAGATCGGTACATCGGACGCCTGGATTCGATTATCGAAACCGGCGCCAATGATGTATATGTCGTTAAAAAAAAAGATGACCGGGAAATATTGATTCCAGCCCTTAAATCGATTGTGCGGGTTATAGATATCGATCAGAAGAAAATGCAGGTTGAATTACCCGACGGGCTGAAAGATCGTTAATTTATATTTGATCTTTTACAATTAAAATGAAATTTGTTGTACTCACAATCTTCCCTGAAATGTTTGACCCTTTTTGGGACCACGGGATTATCAGGAGGGCAATCGATCAAAAGAAGATTTTCGCTTCAACCCTGAATATCAGAGACTACGCTGCAGATAAACACCACGTAACCGACGACAGGCCTTACGGCGGCGGCAGCGGGATGGTGATGAAGCCCGAACCTCTTGCCGGTGCTATTCGGGCCGCTAACCGCAAAGCCCCTTCTGCAAAAACGATCCTGCTGACACCTCAGGGACGTGGTTTTAATCAGAAACTGGCTGATGAACTGGTCGCTTTTGATGGACTGGTTTTGGTATGTGGTCGTTACGAAGGCGTTGATGAACGCATCAGTCATGACCTGATCGACTACGAAATTTCGGTGGGAGATTTTGTGCTGACCGGCGGAGAGCTCGCGGCCATGGTCATCATTGATGCCGTCACCCGTCTGGTACCCGGAACCCTTGGCGGGGAAAACGCTGCCGAAAAGGATTCATTCTCAAACGGTCTGCTGGAACATGCGCATTACACGCGCCCACAGACTTTTGAAGGCAGCCAGGTGCCGCAAGTATTGCTGTCGGGTCATCATGAAGAAATTGAAAATTGGCGACTGGAATCTTCTTTGATGCGCACGCTATTAAAACGTGCGGATCTCTTGCAGAAAAAAAGTTTAGGCAAAAAAGAGATCGAAATCCTGAAAAAGTGGTCCCGGCGAATTGAAGAAATAATTAAATCTTACTACAGAGAGCACAGAGAGAAAAAATAAAATGTAACCCTCTGTGAACTCTGTGGTAAAATAAATCTCAGTTATGCCGAAACTTTATGTAGCCTTGATCCATTACCCGGTGGTCGATAAAAATGGCGATATTATAGCATCCGCTGTGACCAACCTGGATTTGCACGATATATCAAGAGCCGCTAAGACATATGGTTTAAAATCATTCTATGTGGTTACGCCTATAGAGGACCAGAAGGAATTGGTCGAAAGGATCATTTCACATTGGACAAACGGCATTGGCGCCACGTATAATCCGAAAAGGCGCAGAGCCCTTGAGCTTATTCGTGTCAAAGATTCGTTCTCGGAGGTTCTTGACCAGATAGCAGACGCAGAAAACGTTTATCCGATAACCATCGCAACCTGTGCGCGAAAATATCCAGCCAACATCAGCTATGATAAATTTCGCGCCATGCTGAATAACGGTAAGCCGTATGTTCTGACTTTAGGGACCGCCTGGGGATTGGCCGAAGAATTTATTTCCAAGGCCGATTATGTGCTGGAACCGATTGCGGGCAAAACCGATTATAATCATCTTTCAGTACGCTCGGCAGCGCCGATTATATTCGATAGATTATTAGCACCTTAGAAATCATTTTTTTGCATTTTTTGGCAAAACATTTACGCCACCAAGACACAAAGACGCTAAGATGAATATTAACCAAAGGTTTCGCTTTGTGTCTTGGTGCCTTTGTGGCAATTTGTTCCGGCTTGTCCGGGTTAGGATAAAATAGGGAAGGTTAACAATAAAATCAAACATCAACGGACGAGCAATTTGCATCTCGAGCCGTTGAATGATATTTTAAAGAATTCTTGGAGGAATGATGAAAAAAATAGAGCAAATTGAAAAAGAACAAATGCGCCTTGACCACCCTGATTTTGGGCCGGGTGATAATGTCAAAGTCCACGTAAAAATAAAAGAAGGCGAAAAAGAGCGCATTCAGATTTTCCAGGGCGTGGTCATCAGCAAACGCAAAGGCAACACCAACGCAACTTTCACTGTTCGCAAGGTTTCTTACGGTGTTGGCGTAGAGCGCATTTTCCCTTTGCATTCTCCTGCTCTCGATAAAATCGAAGTGGTCACACACGGCCGGGTGCGCCGTGCCAAAATCTACTACCTGCGCAAACTTAGAGGAAAAGCAGCCAGAATAAAAGAACGTCGATTAACGTAATTACAAAGGGCCAGAAGTCAGATGTCAGAGGCCAGAAGTCAGAGGTCAGAGGTCAGAAGACAGAAACCAGAAAAATATGCGAATCTGCTTTCTTCATCCTACCGTCTGTTCTCTGTTTTCTGTCCTCTGTTTTCTGATTCCTGACATCTGATTATGGATTTGTGGTTTTTCGAAAAAAAAGCCACTGCAGAAGGATTTAAAAAAGTTGCAGGCATTGACGAGGCCGGCCGGGGTCCCTTGGCCGGTCCTGTTGTTTCTGCAGCCGTGATTCTACCGAAAAACTTTTTAGTCAACGATGTTGTCGATTCAAAAAAGCTGACGGCTAAAACCCGCGCCCGGCTGTACGAAGAAATTTACACCCATGCAGTGTCTGTGGGTGTCGGCATAGTGGACTCGGTTGAAATAGACCGTATCAATATCCTGCAAGCATCGTTGCTGGCCATGTCAATGGCGACCCAAAATTTAAGACCTCAACCCGAATGTCTTCTTATTGACGGAACATTTTCCATTTCATCTCATCTGCCCCAGAAACCGATACCGAAAGGCGACGCTTTAAGTGTCTCGATCGCGGCCGCATCGATTGTGGCCAAGGTCACTCGTGACCGGCTGATGGAAGAATACCACGCGTACTACCCGCAATTTGGTTTTTCTCAGCACAAGGGATATCCGACCCGGGCCCATAAGGAGGCCATCCGCAAATTTGGATATTGCCCGATTCATAGACGGACTTTCAGAGGCGTCAAAGAGTATATTTAAAAAATGTCTGTGGTCCGTGGTCCGTCGTCAGTGGTTGGAGGTGCGGAAAGGCCTGATTTAAAAAAACACATGACCAATGCACTAAAGGTTATTTCTCTTGTTAGATTTAGATTAAGTTTTTAGCTATAATGATATCCATTAACGGACAACGGACAACAAACATTTATTATGCGAAATCGGCAACAAAAATTTGGTGAAAAAGGAGAGGCGATTGCGGTGCGGCAATTAAAAAAGGATGGTTATAAAATTTTAGAAACCAATTATCTCACCAAACTGGGTGAAATTGATATTATTGCAAAGGATAAGGATACCATCGTTTTCGTAGAGGTCAAAGCCAGACGCTCGGTTCATTTCGGAAGCCCCAAGGGGGCCGTGACCACTCAAAAACAAAGAAAAATATCAATGGTGGCGCTCTATTATCTAAAGGTCACCAATCAGATTACCGCTAAAGCCAGATTTGATGTGGTCGCCGTAAACTTAAACCGGGACAAACCTCGGATTGAAATCATTAAAAATGCGTTTGAACTCGCCTATGAGTGATTCGAACAACACAAAGAATAAAGGGGTCCTCTACGTGGTAGCCACCCCCATTGGCAACAGAGAGGACATCACCTTAAGAGCGCTCAACATTCTGCGGGATGTCGATCTCATTGCCGCCGAAGATACCCGCAAAACCGGCAGCCTTCTTGCCCATTACCAGATAAAAAACCGCCTGATTTCATTCCACGAGCACAACGAAAAAAAGCGAACACCGGAGATGATCGGCAAACTCCTGGACGGAATATCTATAGCGCTGGTATCCAATGCCGGCACACCCTCCATATCCGATCCCGGCTACCGTTTGATAGAGGCTGCCATTGCGAACAAAATAACGGTGTCCCCGATTCCAGGTGTGTCAGCCGCAACCGCTGCGATGAGTGTCTCTGCACTGCCCACCGACTCATTTGTTTTTATCGGATTTCTACCCAGAAAAAAAGCAAAGCGACAACAATTTCTCAATGAACTTGCCGTTGAACCCCGCCCAGTGATTTTCTATGAATCTCCCAAACGCATTTTAACGCTTTTGGAAGAGATAATTTCCTGCATGGGAAATCGACCGGCTGTGCTGGCCCGGGAAATGACAAAGCTGCATGAAGAATTTATAAGGGGATCTGTATCGGAGATTTTAAAGACGCTAAAGTCGCGCGCGGAAATTAAAGGAGAATGCACGCTCCTGATTGCCGGTTTTGAAGGAAAAGAAGAGCTTAACTCCGAAATTATTACAACTGAAATCCAAGCCGCGTTGGAAAAGCAACAAATCAGGCTCTCTGAGATCGCCAAATTAATTGCCCAAAAATATGGGCTCTCTAAGAATAAGGTTTACGAAATTGCCTTAAAAGTAAAAAGTCAAACGCCGGAAGATTAATGACAGAAGCTTGATGGCTATGAGTCTAATCCAAAATCCGAAATCTAAAATCCAAAATCAGATTATTTATCCTGTAATTTTAGCGGTTCCCGATACGGTCAATGACCTAAAGCCGAAAGAACGCGTCACCTTCCTCAGCCGGCATGCCCGGCGGGCGCTTGCGATATCGGCCGAAAAAAGCCGAATCACCCTCGGTGAGATAGCACAGGATGAACGCAACGTCCCCCTGCCCTTCAATGGAACCTTCTGGTCAATAACCCACAAAACCGAATACGTCGGTGGCGTGGTGGCCCCATCGCCAATCGGCATCGATATCGAAAAAATTTATGCACGCGCTAAGTCTCTGTATCATAAAACCGCATCTGAAGCTGAATGGGCATTAGCCGATAGATCCTTAACCGCATTTTTTCGCTACTGGACGTCAAAAGAAGCCGTGTTAAAGGCTGCGGGCACCGGTCTTAAAGATCTTTCAAAATGTCGGGTGATCCGGATTCGTGATGACCACCATCTGGAGATAGAATACGAAACTAAAAAATGGCAGGTAGCGCACGCTTATTTTAAAGACCACATCGCATCCATCGTGCAAAATGACTTCAAGATCAACTGGACGATCTTACCGAACCCTTAAAAATTAAAACGCAATCATTGAATTTATATTGTCAAAAAAAATCGATTGAAATCACCTAAAGAAATTTCATAATTTGTCCGAAAAATATCCTAGCGCAGATGATGGATTCACCCTGACACCCTGTTACCACGCTGCGCATAATAGCACGACTGAAGGACAGCATAATACTCCTGAATAACTCGAAATTGCTTGCTGGCAGTCCATTAGAGACACGATCGATTTTTTTGACTTTTCATCGGTAATAAGATATAAACTTAAAAGATGCTATAAATTTGCGCACAATCCATAGGGATTATGGAGGATAAAATGGAAGTTTTGGGTATCGATATTGGTTTCGGATTTACAAAAGCCACCAATGGCAAGGAAACCATTATTTTTAAATCGATTTTCGGTGATGCGTCTGAAATCCAATTCTGGGCCGATTTTGGTAACAGTTCACCGACGGACCATATTCATGTGTCCATCGACGGCAAACCCTATTTTGTCGGTGACCTTGCAGAGCAACAATCGAGTGTTTTGAACTTCACTTTGGATCAGGAACGACTCATTAGCGATTATGTTCGAATTCTGGCCCTGACGGTCGCCGGACTTTTCTATAGGAACAATACACCGATCAATGTTCCCATCAATGTCGTCTCCGGACTGCCCATTGGTTATTTTAAACAAAACCATGAGCGCTTTAATGAAATTCTAACCGGCCATCATAGTGTAACCTATCACTCCCATAATGGCGAAAAGACGACCCGGGAAATTTATATCAACAAGGTGCGTATGCTGCCGCAACCATTAGGCAGCATCTTGAACAGCCTGATGGATGCGAACGGCAAAATTGTAGATGAAGATCTGGCCACCCAGAAGGTGGGAGTCGTCGATATTGGATTTCGGACCACCGATTTTACGGTTCTCGACCATCTACGCTACATCGATCGCGGAAGCCGCACCATCGATACCGGTATTTCAAAAGGATTCAGTGTGATTTCCAACAAATTGAGAGAAAAATGTGGCGTCGGCGTAGAGCTTTACCGCCTCTATAAAGCGGCTGAAGAAGGAACCATAAAGATGAGAGGACACGGCTTCTCATTTGAAAAAATCAGAGATCAGGTTTATTCCCAATTAGCGGCCACCATCGCCAACGATCTCGACCGGCTGTGGGCCGATGATTGGGATATCGACACCATCATCCTGACCGGAGGAGGGTGCCGGGAACTCGCCAAATATCTTCAACCGCTCATTACCGGAAACGTCATGCCGCTGGATCCAAATACAGATCCAAGATTGAATAACGTTCATGGCTACGCCAAATACGGCCGGTATATTTGGGGAGAAGCGGCCGTAGAAAACCCCGCAGCCAAAATGGCCGGTAAGCCGAATCCCGAATCAGAATCCGATACCATCGAAACGATCGAGGCGGATGAATTATCGCAGGTATAATTCACCTAAACCGTAATTTTTTAGGGTTTGTTTCAAGGGTCGGCCGAATAAAAAATCAAGCATTTCTACATCCAGGCCGGCTGTAGATACCACCAGCTTACGAATTTCGGTATCAAACTGAATGATTTCAACAAGTTTTTGCCGGGTGTCATCGTCCATATTGCTCTTTATGGCGTTCACCAGTTTCCGAATAGTTTCGTAGTTACAACGTTCCTGATGGTCTTTGATTAGGCCCCACAATCCTTCGATTTCGGATATCAGGTCCTTACGTGTCAGTCGCTTTTTCGCATATAAGTCTTCGAACTCCTTCGTATCCCAACATTTAAGTGCCCGGCATTCTATGGGCCGGTTTTCATAAATAGTGCAGGCGCTTTGCCGTTCATTAAAAAAAAAACAGGTCAAGCTATCGTTTTGCCCTTTTATCTTAATAACGTCAGAGCTTACCGGCTCCAGACATTGCCTGACATTATCATATGCCAATTCACCTTCACGGATGGTATAAAGGTATTTTGAACCAATCACACCTTCTTCAATTAAGGTCTTGTCGGCATGGTGAAATGCGGGGCCCCCTTTTTTGCAGCAGGTGCCGCAGCGCTGACAATCGGAAATCGGTTTTGCCGAATTGTCTTTGGCTGGCTTTTGCGATTTTAATGTTTTCTTATTCGAAGCTGATTTCATATCGAAAATATATCAAATCCAGTCCAAATTAACAATTTCATTTAATCTTTAAAAAATTTGCGTTATCATAAAGATGGATTATATAAAAATGAAATAAGTCAAAGCGTCCCAAAAACTCCTGTGTGACTTCAACCGAAAAATGAATAATTTGATCCTCCATATCGAACAAATCAAGGATAAAGATCTTCTCCAGGATTTTGAAGAAAATGCAGAAGCCTTCCCGGTATTGGCAGATATGGTTCAAGACCGCGAATGCGAGTTCATCGAGCCTTTAAAAATTAGTGTAAAGGCCTTTAGAATAAGGGAGCTTTTTGAGGTAGAGGGAACTTTCCAAACGCGCGTTCGCCTGTCCTGCAGCCGCTGTCTGAAAGATTTCGACATGCCTGTAAAGTCCAACTTTGTATTAACGTACACCAGGGAGTTGCCGGACATGAAGGAAGCATCTGATGAGGAGGAGGTCGAATTGAGGATTGAGGAGATCGGGCTCATATATTTTCGGGGCGAAGAAATCGATCTTCGAGATGGGATCCAGCAGCAGGTGGTGATGACATTTCCACTGCGAAGGTTGTGCGCTGAAACATGCAGAGGCCTGTGCCCGAAGTGTGGTGCGGATCTCAACCAGGGAGATTGCGGGTGTAAACACGAGCCCACCACCAATAAATTTGCAGCGCTAAAAAATTTGAAGCTAACTAAATAATTTTTCAGTAGACACGCATGACGGACCCTAAAAAATATTCAAGAAAAGTACTGCGGTATCCGGGCAAATTTATGTGGCGGGTGTTAAAGGGATTTAAACGCAATCAGGGCCTGCTGTTGTCCGGTGGCGTGGCTTACAATTCCCTATTGTCTATTATCCCCATGCTGGCACTGATTTTAATCGGGCTTTCGCAATTTATCGAGCAGGAAAAATTATTAGAAATCATCATAAGGGAGCTGGAATTAATTGTCCCGGGTCACGCGGAAAAAATAGCCGATGAGGTGGTGGCCTTTCTTCAATATCGCCAGTTTGTCGGCATTATCGGTATCGGTGTCATGCTGTTTTTTAGCTCCATGGCCTTTACCATGCTGGAAAACGCCATGGCGGTCATCTTTTACCATCGCATTAAAACCCACCGCCGCCATTTTCTGATCTCCGCAATTATCCCCTACGTCTACATGATTTTAATGGGAGTTGGGATTGTGATCGTAACGATCATTGCCGGTGTGCTGGACTCGATCGAAGGCGAAACGCTGACCATTCTCGGCAAAAGCTTTGGTTTCGCATGGGCTTCCGGGATTGGGCTTTACCTGGTGGGGATCGTAGGTTTGATATTAATGCTGACGTCATTGTATCTCGTCATGCCGGTCGGACAGATCACCATTCGTCACGCATTTCTCGGCGGGACTACCGCCGCCATTCTGTGGGAGATCACCCGTCATGTCCTGGTCTGGTATTTTGCAAAGCTCTCCCTAATAAACGTCATATACGGCTCCTTTGCAACCGCCGTGGTGGTGCTGCTCAGTATCGAAATCGCCTCGATTATCTTTCTTTTAGGAGCCCAGGTGATCGCCGAGTTCGAACGGGCCACCGAAGAGTTGGCCAGGGAAGCAAAATCAAAACTTGACCCTGAATTTTGAAAGGTGCGGCTCCGCTCTTTCTATTCTACCCAGTGAAGCACATCCCGAATCACCGACCAGCGCGGCTGTTTTTCATCCCCTTCATCGTTTCCAGAAGTAATATTTACGGCTGTAATGCCTCTCGGGGTCTTCTGTGTCCGGTGCAGCCGGTTTAATGGTTGACTTGCCAAACGATTATTATTATTTTCAATAACTAATTTGGCCAGATGCCAAAAAATAGAGCACAAATCCGGTCAATATAAACTTGAGCCAAGTAATTTTCTTCTTTGCAAAGGGGAGTGAAAATGCCGCCTTCAAGCTTTTGCC
>JAUVTR010000006.1 GCA_030601425.1 Desulfobacterales bacterium | reverse complement strand
ATGTGGCTGATACCATTACATTTCTGGCTTCAGACAGCGCGGCTTATATCACCGGTCAGGTCATCCACGTCACCGGAGGGATGTACATGTAAAACTGACTTTAAAACGTCCATCTTTTAACCGAATACAATCTTGTGGCTTTCTTTCCAGTTTGGAATTGTTAACGTGAGCATAAGGATTAATTAAAATTATTTTTGACCGGCTTGAGCCGGTAAGGAGGAAAATGAGATGTCTCTTGAGGAGAGAGTAAAAAAGATCATTGCCGAAAAACTGAGCGTTGATATGGAAGAGGTAGTTCCTGAAGCTGCATTCGTAGATGATTTGGGAGCAGATTCACTTGATCTTGTTGAGTTGATTATGTCCATGGAAGAGGAATTTGATACGGAGATTTCAGATGAGGATGCCGAGCAGCTTACCACTGTTAAGGATGCCATTGATTATATTAACAAACAGTAAGCAGCTATTTTCTGGATTTTTTTGGGCATTTAACGGACAGGAATTCGTGTTTACGGGTTCGTTCCTAAGCGATCATGCTTGCTGTCATCTCGCCGGATATTTCAAGTCAAAATGATAGCAATCATTGAATCGGAAACAGCAGATGATTCCGGCGATCTGATTGAGATTATCTTATCAGCCTGTAAAACAAGAGGCTGTGTTAAATTAAAATTTTTTCAGACAGGGGTCAAGTTAACAACCTTGCCAATTGAACAGGAGGTCTTTTGAACAGACGAGTCGTAATTACAGGGATGGGCTTAATTACCCCCGTGGGGATTGGCGTCGAAAATACCTGGGCGGCTCTTTGTGCCGGGAAATCAGGCATAGGAGAAATAACGCGGTTTGATACATCGGACCATCAGACCAAAATTGCCGCAGAGGTGAAGGACTTTAACGCGGCGGATTTTATTCCTAAAAAAGAGGCCAAGCGCAACGAGCTTTTTATCTCGTATGCGATGGCTGCAACGCGTATGGCGTTGGAAGATGCCGGTCTGGAAATTAACGAAAGCAATGCAAACCGGATCGGGGTTGTTACGGGTTGCGGTTTAGGTGGTCTTGGAATTATGGAAGATACGATTCTCAACGTAGCCACTAAAGGCCCCAAACGTGTCAGCCCGTTTTTCATTCCGATGATGATCGGCAATATGGCACCGGGCATGATTTCGATCCACTTTGGTGCCAAGGGACCGAATTTATCCTTCGCCACTGCCTGTGCCGCCGGTGCCCATGCAATTGGGGATTCCTTTAAAATGATTCAACACGGTACAGTCGATGCCATGATTACAGGCGGAACCGAGGCAGTCGTATCGGCGACCGCTGTGGCGGGCTTTAATGCCATGAAAGCGCTGTCCACCCGCAACGATGAGCCCGAAAAAGCCTCACGGCCCTTTGATCGGGATCGTGACGGCTTTGTGATCGGTGAAGGCAGTGGAATTCTAATCTTAGAGGCTCTTGAGTATGCCCGGGAAAGAGGGGCTGATATTTATGCGGAGCTCATTGGCTATGGCCTCACCGGAGATGGCTACCATATGGCCGCACCGCCGCCTGATGGCAACGGTGCGGTGCGCTGTATGCAAGCGGCACTGGATGATGCGGGAATCGGCTATGACAGCGTGGACTACATTAATGCCCATGGGACCTCAACGGAGCTCAACGATCTGTATGAATCCCGGGCGGTCAAAACGGTATTTAAGGACCATGCCTATAAATTGGCGGTCTCCTCCACCAAATCGATGACCGGCCATTTGCTGGGGGGCGCCGGCGGCATCGAGACGGTGTTTACCGCCCTCAGCGTCTATCATGATATGATGCCGCCGACCATTAATTATGAAAATCAGGCTGATGAATGTGACCTGGACTATGTACCCAACACCGCCCGTAAGGCTCCGGTCAACATTGCCATGACCAATTCTTTCGGCTTCGGTGGAACCAACGCAACCCTGATTGTGAAAAAAAATGACGATCAATAGCCGCTTTTGATCTCAGGAAAGCCTCCTTTGATATTTACACAAAGTTATTTCAACCCGGAATCTGAATTCTAAAATCCGAAATCGAAAATCCCCATCCCTATCTTCGCTTTGGCAAGCTTTGCCGTGGCAGGCCCCACAATAGCGGAACAAGGCTCCGGGCACACATAGAAATAAAGGGTTTCAGGTGTCAGTGTTCAGGTGTCAGGTGTCACAAACTAAGGTGTCTGATGACAGAAGACAGATGGAAAAAACTGGAAGATGAAGCGTCATATCTGACTTCTGTATTCTGTCCCCCGTCATCTGTTTGCTGACACCTGACACCTGAAACCTGCTTATTGCAGAAACCTCACACCTGGAATTTGTTGCCTTACTCAGTTTGCTGTATCTGTGTATGTATGTGACTAATATAGTTGAATGGCAGGGCGCATGTGGCCCCGCCATTTTTTTCTTGCGGTAATTTTGATTGGCATATAACATCAAAAGTTAACCTTTTTCTCACTAATCCTAAGCAGTGGTTCTTGACAAGCATTTGGTGAACTAAATTCGGATATGTGGAGGTAATTACTTTAATGGCACCTGATGATCCACGACCTTCATGGGAAGATTATTTCATGGATATTGCGATGCTCGTCGCCAAGCGCTCTACTTGCCTCAGGCGATCGGTTGGCGCGATTATCGTTAAAGACAAACGGGTCCTTTCGACCGGTTATAATGGGGCTCCCACCGGCGTTCGACACTGTGCGGAAGTTGGATGTATAAGGGAAAAATTAAATATTGAATCCGGTAAAATGCATGAGTTGTGCCGGGGCATTCATGCGGAACAAAATGCCATTATCCAGGCGGCTTATCATGGCGTATCTTTGAAAGGCGCCAGTGTATTTTGCACCAATTTGCCCTGTTCAATATGCGCAAAGATGATCATTAATTCGGGAATTGATAAAATTTATTACCGTTCGGGTTATGCAGACGAACTTTCGAAGGACATGTTGCAAGAAGGCCATATAGAGGTGATCCATCTTGGAACCAAAAAGCAGGGAGAAGACTCATGAAGTGTCCATATTGTGGAGAAATTGACAATAAAGTCATCGATTCCAGGCTGAGCAAAGATGCCAGCGTTATCCGCCGCCGCCGAGAATGCATCATATGCAGCCGCCGATTTACAACCTACGAGCATATTGAAGAAATTCCCATTATGATTGTCAAAAAAGATGGTCGTCGGGAAGTATTCAATAGGGAAAAAGTGCGCTCCGGCCTTAAGAAGGCATGCCAAAAACGAAACATCAGCATAAATGTGATTGAAGAGTTTATAGATGATCTGGAGCGGGATCTAAGGGAAACCGGGGAAAAGGAAATACCGGCTTCTTTTCTCGGGGAAAAGATCATGACGATGCTGCATGAGCTTGACGATGTGGCCTATGTGCGCTTTGCTTCGGTTTACCGGGAATTTAAAGATGTCAATGATTTTGTCTCCGAGCTCAAAACCCTGCTCAGTAACCAGAAGTAATTTTTAACAGAAAACAGATATCAGAAAACAGAAGACAGAAAGCGAAAATTTATTCATCTTATTCTGTCATCTGATTTCTGTCATCTGACATCTGATGCTTATGGATGACGAACATTTTATGAAAATGGCCTTGGACCTTGCCCAAAAAGGGCAGGGCTACACGTCACCGAACCCGATGGTCGGTGCCGTGATTGTAAAAGATAGTAAAGTGAAAGGCAAAGGATACCATCAGTCCATCGGTGAGGCGCATGCTGAAGTTAATGCTATTGAAGATGCCGGCTCGCAAGCTAAAGGGGCCACTCTTTACGTAAATTTGGAGCCCTGCAATCACACCGGCAGGACGCCGCCCTGTACGCTTAAAATCCTGGAGGCCGGCATTAAGCGGGTCGTCATGGCGATGGAAGATCCGAATACCATAGCCGGTGGTGGAGCTGTTTTCTTAAAAAAGCATGGCGTTGAGGTGCTTACAGGTGTTTGTGAAGAAGCGGCCAAAAAGCTGAATGAAGCATTTGTTAAATATGTTTCTACAAAGCGACCCTTTGTGCTTCTGAAATGTGCCGCTACACTGGATGGGCGCATCGCTACCCGCACCGGTGATTCCAAGTGGGTGACCGGGGAAAAGGCGCGCAGATACGTTCACCGGCTTCGACATGCAGTTGATGCCATTTTGGTGGGCATCGGGACGATCCATGCCGACAACCCGAGCCTGACCACGCGTTTGGATTCGAAAAAGGGTATAGATCCGGTTCGAATTGTTCTTGATACACATCTATCCATCTCTCCGGATGCCAGGATATTGCAGCTGGATTCCAATTCTGATACGATCCTTGTCATCGGCAATACCGTATCTGAAGCTAAAAAGAAAAGGGTTGTAAAGAAAGGGGTGCGCCTAATCGAGCAGCCGGTTAAAAATGGTCAAATTGATATGAAGTCCCTGATGGTCCTGCTGGGTTCAATGGGTATTACCAGCCTTTTAGTTGAAGGTGGCAGTCGCGTGATTGCTTCGGCATTTAGCGGCGGTATTGTCGATAAGGCACTCTTTTTTTATGCGCCAAAAATTTTAGGAGGCGATGACGGCATACCCATTTGTCAGGGACCGGGTCCGCAGCTGATGAAAGACAGCATTCGGGTCAAAGATATTCGCGTCCAACGATTTGATGATGATGTAATGATAGAAGGGTATATTGAAAAACAGTGATTCGGACTTATCTTTTAGCACTGAAAATAAAGGTTTTTTAGTAACCTACCGGCACAAGGCGCTAACGGGCTTAAGCGCTGTGCGTTAGATAACGAGTACGAGGACGACGACGAGTACGAGGAGGAATGTTGCATAATTTCGTACTCGTACTCGTGCTCCTCCTCGTCCTCGATAACCGCATCTTTAAGATAAGTTCTAGATGCCTTGTACGACGGACGACGATCAACGGACGACGGACAAAAATATGTTTACGGGAATTATTGAAGGTCTGGGAACCATTGGCGCCATACGACCTGCCGGTCAGGGAAAGCGCCTGACGATTGAGGCGGATTATGCCCTGGATCAAACCAAAATCGGCGACAGCATCGCGGTAAACGGTGCCTGCCTGACGGTTGTAAAAATTAACGGTAAAAAGTTTGAAGTGGATCTTTCCCCCGAGACGCTGGCAGCGTCCACTTTTGATAAGGCAAGGCTGGGCGACCGGCTGAACATTGAAAGGGCAATGCGATTGTCCGACCGCATTGACGGGCACCTGGTTTCAGGTCACGTTGATGGTATCGGCGTCATTAAACAGCGGGAGAAACTGGGAAATGCCATTAGGGTTACCATTGCCGTGCCGGAGGCCCTCTCGCGTTATATCATCCACAAAGGCTCGATTGCCGTAGATGGTATCAGTTTAACCATCAACGCCTGCGAGCCCAAAAGCTTTACGGTCAGTATTATCCCGCATACAGCCGAAATCACCACCATCGGCTTAAAACAAAATGGAGACCCGGTTAATATTGAAACCGATATGATTGGCAAATATGTCGAACGCTTTACCCGGGGCGACTCGATGTATGCCGGCGAAAAAACGACCGAGTCCTCCGGTGTAACCATGGAATCTCTGGCCAAATCAGGATTTTTATAAAAAAGAAAATTTAGGAGATAGATAACCCATGCCACAACTGAAAATTGAACAAGCCGTCCGAGATATCAAAGATGGCAAGATGGTCATCCTGGTGGATGATGAAGATCGTGAAAACGAAGGTGATCTTTGCATGGCGGCTGAAAAGGTGACGCCGGAAGCCATCAACTTGATGGCGAAATATGGAAGGGGCCTTATTTGTCTTGCGATGACCACAGAGAAGTGCGATTCGGTTGATTTGCCGCCGATGGTCGACCATAATACCTCACCCTTTGGAACCGGTTTCACCGTATCCATAGAAGCCAGGTGCGGGGTGACCACCGGCATTTCTGCACAAGACCGTGCGACCACCATTTTGACGGCCGTTGCCGATGATTGCCGGCCACGCGATTTGGTACGACCCGGGCATATATTCCCTTTGAGAGCGAAGGAGGGAGGGGCGATCGTTCGGGCCGGACAAACCGAAGGTTCAGTGGACCTTGCCCGTCTGGCCGGCTTAAAACCTGCTGCGGTGATATGCGAGATCATGGACGAAGACGGTACAATGGCCCGCATGCCGGCTTTGGAAAAGTTCAGCGAAAAACACGGTGTCGGCATTTGTACCATTGCCGATTTGATTGAATACCGGATGCGAACTGAATCATTCGTGCATCGGGCGGCAGAAACGATGATTCCCACATCGATAGCCGGTGATTTCAAAGCCGTCGTGTATGAAAATGATATCGATAGTCTATTGCATATCGCCCTGGTTAAAGGCGAAATTGATCCGGAAAAGCCGGTATTGGCGCGGGTGCACTCCGAGTGTTTGACAGGAGACATCTTCGGTTCGCTGCGCTGCGATTGCGGTTTGCAACTTGAACAGGCCATGACCATGATTGAAAAGGAGGGAAGCGGTGTTCTCCTTTATATCCGCCAGGAGGGCCGCGGGATAGGCCTTGTTAACAAGATTAAGGCTTATGCCCTCCAGGATCAGGGGCTGGATACCGTTGAGGCCAACGAAGAGCTTGGATTTAAACCGGACATGCGAAGTTACGGCATCGGGGCTCAGATTCTGGTTGATCTCGGGGTTCGGAAAATGAAACTCATGACCAACAACCCTAAAAAAATGGTGGGTCTGGACGGTTACGGGTTGCGCATTGTTGAACAGGTTTCGATTGAAGTCCCGGCGAATGAGTACAATAGGTGTTATCTGGAATGTAAGAAGTTAAAAATGGGCCATTTATTGAACGTCGATGCCGCGCCCTAACAAACACCGGCTAATATCATTTAGCAGTCTAATATTGATGAATTCGTAAAAAGTCGAATTCATCAAGTGTTTCGTGTTTAGTGTTTGGTATGAAATATATAGTGCTATATCGGCATGTTAGAATACCAAACACTAAACACCAAATACAAAACACACTCGTAAAAAGGTTGCTTTTCTGACTTTTTACGAGATTATCAATATTCAATTTTATTCACACGCTACACGGAAAGGAGCTTTTATGGCTAAGACTTTTGAAGCTCATTTAAATGCAGAAGGTAAAAAGTTTGCCATTGTGGTGAGCCGATTCAATGATTTTATTACAGAAAGACTTTTAAGCGGTGCCCTTGATGCCCTGGTACGCTCTGGAGCCAAGGATAGTGATATCAAGATTGTGAAAGTTCCGGGCTCATTTGAAATCCCGCTGGTGGCTAAAAAAATGGCAAAAAAAAAGGGACTTCATGCCATTATCTGTCTGGGTGCCGTTATCCGCGGCGCGACCCCGCATTTTGACTATGTGAGCGCCGAGGTGTCCAAGGGAATTGCTCAGGTCAGTCTGGAATCGGAAGTACCGATAATTTTTGGCGTCCTTACCACTGATACCATTGAGCAGGCCATTGAACGCGCCGGTACCAAGGCCGGTAATAAAGGCTGGAGTGCGGCTATGGCTGCTGTTGAAATGGCGAATTTGCTTGAAGTCGTGGGATAGTCTTAGTCATGGGAACTCGTCGCAGAGCGCGAGAACTGGCGATGCAGGCGCTCTTTTATATGGATGCCAATCAAAACGTCTCGCCGCAGATGCTGGAACGTTTCTGTGAGAATTTTACCCCGCCCCAAAAGGCGCGGCCGTTTTTTATGAAGCTGGTAACAGGTGTTTTAGAGGCCAAGCCGCAAATCGATACCCTCATTGAGCGATTTTCCAAAAACTGGAGAATCCAGCGGATGTCCTGTGTGGACCGGAATGTCATGCGAGTTGCTGTATTTGAAATGCTGCATTGTCATGATATTCCGCCAAAAGTTTCCATCAATGAAGCCATTGATGTTGGCAAAAAATTCGGCACTGAAGAATCCGGCGCGTTTATCAACGGAATTATTGACAGCATCCGCATCGCGATCGAAGAAGGAGAGGTACCGATCGAACCGGCGGACAATAACACTGAATAAAATCCAAAATCCAAAATCCGCAATCCGAAATTAATTGATACTGGAGGCTGATACGATGATCATCAAGACGTTACCTGTGGGTCCGATTATGGCGAATTGTTTTATTGTCGGCTGCCAAGAGACAATGCAAGCAGCGGTTATCGATCCGGGCGATGAGGCTGATAAAATACTTCAGTCGGTGGCCGATTCAAATCTGGAAGTTAAAACCATCATCAACACCCATGGTCATTTTGATCATGTCAGTGCCAACAAAGGAATAAATGCGGCTACAAATGCGCCGATTTTAATCCACGCACTGGATGCACCCATGCTGGAGCAAATATCTGCCAGCGCTGCTAATTGGGGCCTTTCAGCGGAGAACTCGCCAGCCCCTGACCGTACCCTAAATGACGGCGATACCATTAGTTTCGGTAAAATTACCTTAAATGTGATCCACACGCCGGGGCATACACCGGGCGGGATTTCCCTTTTTACCGATGGCCTTGTCTTTGTGGGTGATACACTATTTGCGGGGTCCATCGGGCGTACCGATTTTCCAGGAGGGGATTTTGCAACCCTGAAATCAAGTATTCAAGATAAGTTGTTTACACTGGGAGATGATGTCCGGGTGTATACCGGGCATGGGCCGGAAACCACCATCGGACATGAAAAGCAACATAATTCGTTTGTGGGCGTGAATGCGGTGTATTAGGGATAAAACACCTCGAGCTGCTCAATTTGCCTATCAATTAACGTATCAGGAGAACCGAAATGATCGAAATCAAATACGGAAGAAAATTTCTTTTAGAGATGATGCCCAAAAATTCCGTATGTGCAGAGATCGGCGTCAGCCAGGGACTGTTTACAGAAGAGATCCTGGAGGTGGTCCTGCCGAAAAAACTCCACCTGATTGATCCCTGGGCTGGGGAACCCCATGTTGATTACTATGACGCCGTATGCGAAAAATTAAAGGATCACATCGAATCCGGCCAAATTCAAATCCACAAGGATAAATCTCAATTCGTCTACGAACAATTCCCGGACCAGTACTTCGACTGGATTTATGTTGACGGTAGTCACAATTACAAAAGTGTCAGCAGAGATCTGGATTTTTATTATCACAAGATAAAAATGTATGGTTTCATCACCGGTGATGATTACAGGTTGACGGAAAAGCGAAAAGGTCTTCGAGACGCTGTGGCTGAGATCAGCGAAAAATACCTCATGCGTCTGATACTCATAAAAAATAACCAGTTTATACTCTGGAAAAAGAAACCGGGAATGCCACCGGAAGGACCGCTTCCTCCACCGCAGGTTGTTTAACTAGGGGGAAATAGGGCATCTGAATTGTCCAATTCACTTCTTTAAACCAAACAAAACGCGATTCAGTTCTCACGCCTTCGCGGTTTTGTATTCGAAACCCTGACGCTTCAGAACATCGTAATAAATCATAATCTGCTTGATATAGCGGATCGGTTCGGTGCCGCGGCAAAAGCCGTATTTGGCGTGCTTATAGTATTTTCTGTATCGCAACAACGGCAAGGTTTTAGAAAGGGACTCCCATTTGTTTGGGTCAAGTCCCTTTTTTTTGGCGAGTTTGCGGGCATCATGGATATGCCCCTGACCGATATTATAGGCTGCCAGAGCGATCAGCAAGCGGTCTTTTCCATTGGCCGTTTCAAAATGCTCAAATAAATTCTTAAGGTGTTGCACTCCGGCATTGATGTTCTGTACCGGATCGAAAAGATCGGTAACCCCCAGGCTTTTACCTGTTGAAGGCATTATTTGCATCAGCCCCCTTGCGCCGGCGCGGCTTTTGGCCCAGGGATTTAAATGCGACTCCTGATAGATCTGGGCGGCAATCAGTCGCCAGTCAAATCCATGTTTCTTGGCGGCAGCCTTGATAAACGGGCTGTAGCGGGAAAGTCTGGTTTTCACCCTGGCGTGGAAAGTCTTTAAATCCACATAATCAAAGTCCTGAATGTCTCCGTAGTATTTATCGTAAATCGCATCCAATTTGCCGCTTTTTTTGATCACTTTTAAAAACGCATTCATGCGCTCGAGCAGTTCAATAGATTTCGGATATACCGCCCAGCCCAGCTGTATGCGGTCGTTAATCGATCCCGTGCTGACGGCCCCCGGAAAGCTCCGACGATTGATTAAAATGATGTTGCTGTTGGCAATCGTAAAATCGATTTCTCCATCAGCCACTTTCTGAATGAGTTCTTCTGTGGGAAGATCCTCATGCAGCCTGATCGCCAGATCGATTCCCTGACCTTTCAGTTCCCCGAGTCGCTGTTGATACGCTGTTCCTTTTCTGACATCAATCGTTTTGCCGGAAAGATCCGTTGCTTTTTTTATACGTGCATTTTTGCGATGCGCAATAATTTGCTGCGCCACTTCCATGTATCCGTTTGAAAAGGCGACTTCAGTCTGCCATTTGGGTATAATCGGGGTACTGGCGGCGATAAATGCAGCCGATCCGTCATTTAAGGTGGCAACCATGTCTTCCCATTTATCAACAACCTTTACCTGCAGGCGAACTCCTAGAAATTCGGCAAAAGCTTGCGCCATTTCGTATTCAAAGCCCATGGGCTGATCCCGGTAAAGATAGTAACAATAAGCGGTATTGCGGGTGACGACCGTAATTTCCCCGGTCTTTTGAATTCTTTGCAGGGTAACAAATTTGTAGTCACCGATAACCGGGCTAAACACATAATACCCGATGACCCCCCAAACGATCAGGATGGTTATCTGAAAACCTGTTTTTTCCCGTAAAATATTATTAACTGCCGACCAGCCCACGATACATCATCCTGTTTTGATAAATTTTACAGCAATATCGTCACAACGATTGCAGATTCACCTATCAGTTAGCGTCTGTTTAGAGTATATGGATGTTATCGTCCCAAACAAGGACAATCTTAAATGTCGAATGCTTAAAAAGCGCCCAGCTGGCAGGGTTTTACTTTGATTTTAAGCTGCTCACAAACCGCGCTGACTTTCATTTTGGGGACATCAAAGCTGTGAGCAATTTCCCAGGCCTTCTCACAGGAAAGATCGCCGTCAACCAGTGAATCCCGAATGGCGCGTTCCAGATCCTGATTTTCAGGTGCTTTGGGCTTTACAACTTTTTTTGAAGGCGAATAGCCAAATAATCCCAGCTGGCATTTAACCAGCATCATTTCTAACAAATCTGCGGTTTTCCCCACTTCAGCCGGTGAAACATTCAGTTCATCAGCGATTTTAAATGCCAGCGCACAGGGGAGTTCATTATTCTTGGCGTGGCGGTTAATATGGTCTCTAATGCGTTCATCTAATTGGATATTGAGTGCATGTTTGTCGGCAAATTTTTGACCTTTTTGGCGCGTCATTTTTCAACTCCTGATGGTGAAGGATTTGCAACAGTCGCTACCGATGATCCTGCAGGGAGGAACCGGTTCAGCAAGCAACCTGGAAGACAGACCTGTACCCTGCAACTTCTTAAGGCTCTATTTTACTTGAATAATCTCAGTGCGTCTGTTAGTGTAAAATATTTAAACCACACGCAATTTCATTGTTGATGTAGAGCAGCCGGGCGGTCCGCTCACGCATGCTCGTAATTTTTTGGCTACTTTCCGATTTTAATGATTACGATTCGGATATTGGATCCCTTTACAGACAGTTTAATGCGCATTAGCTTTGCAATAAAAAGAAAGCCGGGAATTCAGGTGCAGGGGTATCTGAAACCTTGAAGCACTATACCATAATTATATTTATGAATGCAATCTAACGGCCTCCGATGCAACCCGCAGTCACAACCCGGCCGGTTGACATCAAGTTAACATGTTTCGGAATAATTTTTTGAAAAGTAAACATTTTTATGAAAATTTCAAAGATCAAGCGTAAGAAAACACGTCAAATAGCAGTCGGTAATGTAAAAATTGGTGGATCGGCTCCCATTGCGGTACAGTCCATGACCAATACACCGACGCAAGATGTCGCAGCCACAGTTGCCCAGATTGTGCGCCTGCAGGAGTCCGGCTGTGAAATTGTTCGCGTCGCCGTGCCGGATCAAGAAGCGGCAGCAGCGGTGGCGGCAATCAAAAAGCAGATTGATATCCCGTTGATTGCGGACATTCATTTCAACTACCGGCTTGCGATTGCAGCCGCCAAAGCAGGAGCGGATGGACTTAGACTGAATCCCGGCAATATCGGCGGTCTTAAAAAGGTAAAAGCGGTGGCAGACTGTGCCAAAGATTTTAATATCCCCATCCGCATCGGAGTCAATGCAGGCTCCCTGGAAAAAGATATTATAAAAAAAAATAATGGGGTTACACCGGCCGGTATGGTAGAAAGCGGTTTGCGCCACGTGGAATTGTTGAAATCTTTAGACTTTCACCAGATAAAGATTTCCCTTAAAGCCTCCGATGTTCAGCGTACCCTTGAGGCGTACCGGCTGCTGTCTGCAAAAACCGACCTGCCGTTGCATGTCGGCGTAACCGAGGCCGGTGCGCTTTATTCGGGAATTGTTAAATCGGCGCTGGGAATCGGGATGCTATTAGCCGAAGGCATTGGCGACACCATCAGGGTTTCTCTAACCCGCGACCCGGTTGAAGAGGTACGGGTTGGGTACGAAATCCTGAAAGCCCTTGATATTCGCCGTCGCGGTCCGGAAATTATCGCCTGCCCCACCTGCGGGCGGTGCAACATTGAGCTTTTTGACATTGTTGAGCGGGTTGAAAAAGCACTGATGACCACAGCCGAGCCGGTCAAGATCGCCATTATGGGATGTGTGGTCAACGGCCCGGGAGAAGCCAGGGAGGTGGACATCGGCATTGCCGGTGGAGATGGCAATGGGGTGCTGTTTAGAAAAGGAAAAGTGGTCAAAAAATTTGCGCAGGACAAACTGGTAGATGTTCTTTTGCATGAAGTACGCGAATATGTAAAAGATCTCAATACCGAAAACCGGGACACTTGATATTGGATGCATGGTTTTCGTCCTCGTACTCGTTATCGTATTTTACATTGGATCAAATAATCATTAACGTGGTTATCCAGAAAGAACAAGTGGCATTGAATGTGGGAGCGGCTTCCAGCCGCGACAGTTGAATTCGCGGCTGGAAGCCGCTCCCACAAAGAGTTTATCTAATGGCAACTTGGACTTTCCAGAAAAGCAGGATCATTAATATGCTTCTGTTTCTCGATTACGAGAACGAGGACGAGGACGAGCAGGATTTATAATTCCAGCGAAAGGCAAAACATGGCGAAGCAAACCAAGACAGCGATCTCATCGACACGGGATACGGATTTTCCGGAATGGTACCAGCAGGTAATTAAAGCATCAGATCTGGCGGAGCGGTCACCGGTCAGGGGCTGTATGGTGATTAAGCCCTGGGGCTATGCCCTTTGGGAAAATATTATGCAGGCCATGAATAATCTGTTCAAGGCCACCGGTGTTAAAAACGCTTATTTTCCTCTTTTTATTCCTCTAAGTTTTTTTGAAAAAGAGGCTGAACATGTTGAGGGTTTTGCAAAAGAATGCGCTGTGGTCACCCATCATCGGTTGGAAAAGGGCCCCAGCGGTGCTCTTGAGCCTGCCGGTCCGCTGTCGGAACCTTTAGTGGTGCGTCCGACCTCGGAGACCATTATCGGTGATTCATTTTCGAAATGGGTGAGCAGCTATCGCGATTTGCCGATACTCATCAACCAGTGGGCCAATGTTGTTCGCTGGGAGATGCGGCCCCGGATATTTTTAAGAACAAGCGAATTTTTGTGGCAGGAAGGACACACTGTACACGCCACTGCTGATGAGGCCCGGGAGCGCACCCAGATGATGCTGGATGTTTATGCGACATGCGTTGAAGAATACCTGGCCATGCCCGTTATCCAGGGACGTAAGTCGCCGGCTGAACGGTTTCCGGGGGCAGTGGATACGTTAAGCATCGAAACCATGGTGCAGGATCGAAAAGCGCTGCAGGCCGGGACTTCGCATTTTCTGGGGCAAAATTTTGCACGGGCTTCAGAGATCAAGTTTCAATCGGCTGCTGAAACCGAAGAATACGCCTGGACGACCTCATGGGGCACATCCACCCGACTGATCGGTGGGCTGATCATGAGCCACGGCGATGATGACGGTATCATTTTACCACCCAAAGTTGCCTCCGCCCATGTCGTGCTTTTGCCCATTATCCGAGAATCTAAAGATCGGGAACTGGTAATGGATTTTACCGAAAAGCTGGCCCGCGAGCTAAAGGACAAATCTTATCACCATCGCCGCATCGATGTAGAAATTGATGATCGCGAAATCGGCGGGGCCCGCGGTTGGGATTGGATTAAAAAAGGGATCCCGTTGCGAGTCGAGATCGGTCCCCGAGATATCGCCGAGAACTCTGTTTACGTCGGACGACGGGACAAAGCGCCCAATGAAAAAAGCGCATTCAAAAGGGATCAATTTGTGGCTGAAATAACCCAAATCCTGGATGAAATCCAGGAAAACATATTTCAGCGAGCATTAGCTTTTCGCCAAGAGCACACCGTCGACATTGAAGATAAAAAAACGTTTTACGATTATTTTACACCCCAGGATGAGGATAAACCTGAAATCCACGGGGGTTTTGCCGTCTCTGGCTGGTGCGGCTCCGAAGAATGCGAATTAAAAATAAAAGAAGATCTCGCGGTGACCATCCGCTGCATCCCGTTTGAAAGTGAACACGTTAAGGGACGCTGTATTTGCTGCGACAAGCCCAGCGACAGTCAGGTAATATTCGCAAAAGCATATTGATATGGGCTCTTGGCCGCTGGCCGCTGGCATCTGGCTTCCGGTTCAAGGGTTCAGGGTTCTGGGTTCAAAGGTTGAAGGGCTGGTAGTTCTGTCCTTCGACACCTGACTTCCTTCAGCCGTTATCTAACCTCTGAACGTTGAACCTTTGAACCAATCGACTGACACCTGAAAACTAATGGCTGAAACCCGATTACCAATAACCAATAACCAATAACAAATAACGAACGACCTGCATTGATCCGGATTAACGATATAGTCGATAAGGTTAGTGAATACGTAGCGGATACCGACCTGGATATCATTGAACGGGCGTATATTTATTCGGCCCGCGTTCACGAAGGCCAGGTGCGGCTCTCGGGAGAACCCTATCTGTCTCATCCCCTTGAAGTGGCCGGGATTCTCGCTGATATGAAATTGGACCCGGAAAGCGTAGTCGCCGGCATTTTGCATGACGTCATCGAGGACACCCCCGCGACTCCGAAAGAAATTAAAACGCTGTTTGGTCCGGAAGTGATGCATATCGTATCCGGCGTCTCCAAACTCAGCAGCCTTTCCTTCGGCAGTTCCCGGGCCCGTCAGGCCGAAAGCATCCGGAAGATGTTTTTGGCTATGGCGGACGATATTCGGGTCATTCTGATCAAGCTCGCCGACCGGCTGCATAATATGCGCACGTTGCAATTTCACATGCCTGACAAAAGAAAGGAAATTGCCCGGGAAACCCTCGATATTTATGCACCCATCGCAGCCCGCCTCGGAATTTATTGGATCAAAAATGAACTCGAAGAATCTTCCTTTAGATACATCCAGCCGGACGAATACGCCAGAATTGAAAACGCTGTCAGCAAATCGAAAATTGAGCGTGAAAAATATATCGAAACGGTAAAAGGTGACATCAAAAAAGTGATGGATCAAGCCAAGCTGAAATGCGAGATGCTGGGCCGCAATAAAAATTTTTATAGTATCTATAACAAAATGATTTCCCAGAATCTTCCTTTTGAGGAAATCTATGACATTATTGCCTTACGGATCATCCTTGATACGGTGCCACAGTGTTACGAGGCGCTGGGCCACATCCATTCGCTGTGGAAGCCCATCGATCATAAGTTCAAAGACTACATCGGGCGCCCCAAAACGAATATGTACCAGTCCCTGCATACCACGGTGGTTGGACCGGTTGGGGAGCGCATTGAGATTCAGATTCGAACATGGGAGATGGATAAAATTGCCACAGCCGGTATTGCCGCCCACTGGGGGTATAAAGAAGGCAAGCACCTCGATGAAAATGTTAGCCGCAAATTTGCCTGGATACAGAACCTTGTGGAAAACCAGGAAAATTTCATAGATCCCGGCGAATTCATGGAGAATGTGCGCATCGATCTCTTTCCCGATGAAGTTTACGTTTTTACCCCCCGAGGCGAGGTGAAGACGTTGCCGCGGGGCGCCACACCGGTCGATTTTGCCTATATGATTCATACCGAAGTCGGTAATCAATGTACCGGAGCAAAGGTTAACGGACGGATGGTGCCGCTACCCTATGAACTGAAAACCGGCGACATCGTTGAAATCGTCATTTCAAAAAACCATCACCCGAGCAAGGATTGGCTGAACTTTGTCAAAACGGTTAAAGCGCGCTCAAAAATCAGACACTGGATAAAAATTCAGGAGACCGAACGAAGCCTCACTTTGGGCCGGGAGATGTGCGAAAAGGCGTTTCGGAAAGAACGCTTGAATTTTAGCGCCTTGGTCAGATCGGAAAAGATGATGCAGGTCGTCGAGCAATTCGGATTCAAGACCATCGATGACCTGATTGCCAATGTCGGTTATGGAAAAATTACACCGCTGCAGGTGCTGCGTAAGTTCGCTCCTAAAGTCGATGAAGAGGAGGTCGATGAATCGATTTTCAACAAATTGATGGAGCGGGTCAGAAAGAAGAAACCGAAAACCGGGGTGCTGGTAAAAGGCGTGGATGACATTCTGATAAAGTTTGGTAAATGCTGTCAGCCGGTTCCCGGAGACCCTATTATAGGATATATTACAAGGGGTTACGGCGTAACCATTCATCGGACCAGCTGTGTCAACGCGCTAAGGATGAACCCGGAAAGGCAAATTGAGGTTGAGTGGAATCAGGAAGTCACTGAGACCTATCCGGTTAAAATCCGAATCATTTCCCAGGATCGGGTTGGATTACTGGCCGATGTGGTGGGCAATATCAGCAAATTTGGTGCGAATATCCTGAATGCAAAAACCGAGACCCGGGAGAACAAGATGGTTGACAGTTTTTTTACTATTGGCGTGGAGGATACCACCCATTTAGATAAAATCGTATCTGCCGTCAAAAAGGTTAAATATGTTCAGGAGGTGAAGCGGGTCGGTTAGGGTGCTTTGACAACATAGCCGGATTTAATGCAATTGGTACAGACCATCATTTTTTTAACCTGGCCGCTGGAGAGCGTCCGCACTCTTTGTAAGTTTGGATTAAATCGGCGTTTGGTCAAATTATGCGCATGGCTGATATTATGTCCGACCATCGGTTTCTTGCCACATATTTCACATACTTTTGACATTCTAAGTTCTCCTTATCCTTCCTATTTCATAATTGTCTGAATTGGAAGCTGGTAAAGGGCTTTACTCTGACGCTTGTTCTGCAATTGAAGCTTCACATTTGGCTATGTACCCAAGTGCTCGTTGGTGATATCCCACATCCGGGTAGTCTGAAATGACCGTCATGAATCGATGCAGTGCGGCTTTATAATGTTTTGTCTTGTAATAGAACACACCGACTTCATAAGTATGTCCCGCCAGGCTTTTCAGGCATCTGCTGATGTGTTCCTCTGATCTGCGCGCGTATTGATCTTCGGGAAACTGTTTATTTAAACGTTGAAATGCTTCAAGCGCCTTGCGGGCTGATGTCTGATCACGATCAGTCGTATCGATCTGATCGTAATAACACCTTCCGATTTGATATATGACGTAGGGAATGGCCTCGTTGCGGGGATGGAGCCTTTCAAAATTTTCATATTCAAATATGGCTTCTTCGTATTCCTCACGTTGATAATGCGAATCGGCGATCTTCAATTCTGCCAGGATGGCATATTTTGAAAATGGATAAAAATCTTTAAGCTTCTGAAATTTTTCGATCGCTTTATAATACTTGCCGTTCTCATAGGCATCCATACCGTCCCATGCGAGTTCCTGAGCAGTATCACCCTCCTCAGTTCCTAAAAATTTATCGATCCTGTCCTGAAGCGATGTACAGCCGGTCAACACCAGCAATGAAATCAGGCATGCGGTGGCGATGCGCCTCATGAGTTAACCTTAATATTTCAATTGAATATCAATATGTTAGGAGTTTATCCACCTCAAACGTTATACAACTTTGTTTAACGCTTCTTCCAATTTTGATTTCGCCACCATTCCGGTGATTTGCTCTACGACGTCACCATTTTTGAAAAATATGAGAGTGGGTATCGCTTTTATACCATATTTGCTTGGGGTAACGGGGCTGTTGTCCACGTTGCATTTGGCAAATTTTACCTTATCGCCGAAAGAATTCGCAAGATCCTCGACCAGCGGCGCAATAGCCTTACACGGACCGCACCAGGGGGCCCAAAAATCTACGAGTACCGGTTTATCTGTCTGCAATACTTCTGATTCGAAATTTCCGTCATCAACTTCCATGATGCCTTCTGCCATGATTTTTCATCCTTTCCTTATCGAATTGAATAATTGTTCAATAATAGTGATAAGCGTATATATTGTCAACCTCGGCCTGTCTCTCTTTGATCTGCCGCATGGGCTGCAGTTTATTTACAAGCGGGTATTGTTATCCGGCAATCATGGTCTTATGAAAATTGAAACCGGTTATAGTGAAAGTTAGAATCGGTGTCAATTGGCAATTTCAAACTTTAGCATTGATCTATATTAAAGTTTTTGAGACAACTTCAATTAATTCTTTTGGTGTTAACTGCCACTTTCATTTTGTTGCCTCGGAATTTCATGAATTGGAGAAGCTTTGAGATGGGCGAAAAAATTCGTATCGGAGCGCTTATTTCCGGGGGCGGATCAAACCTGCAGGCTATCATCGATTCCTGTGAAAATGGTAAAATCAGCGGACAGTTGACATTTATCGGATCCGACAGCCCAAAAGCATATGGTCTGAAAAGGGCTGTAGAATTCAAAATTCCATCATTTGTCGTTGACTATCCTTCGATTATTCGCGAGTTTAAAGAGGACCCCTCCAAGGTAAGCCTGCCGGCTGATTTTGACCTTGATGAACTTCTTTCAAAACAGTCCCTTGTTCACGGCGGGGGTGATGTGAACAGCGTTAAATTTTTTTTAACAACACGAGCGGTTGCCGAGGCGAAACTGTTACAGGAGATGGAACCCTATCCATTTGATCTGCTGGTGCTGGCGGGTTTCATGAGAAATCTGACCCCGTATTTTATAGATCGGGTCAATCTGGATCGCAACAATCCCCGCATCATGAACATTCATCCGGCCCTGCTTCCGGCATTTCCCGGCCTAGACGGATATGGCGACACCTTTCGCTACGGTTGCAAGATCGGCGGGTGTACCATTCATTTTATTGATTACGGTGAAGATAGCGGACCGATAATCGGTCAGCGGGCCTTTCCGATCTCAGATGACGATACGATTGATTCGATCCGGAAAAAAGGCCTGGAGCTTGAATGGGAGCTTTATGCGGAATGCATCCAGATGTTTGCCCAAGGCCGTTTAAAATCGGTTAAAAAAATATTTACGCTGGATAACGGACAGGAAGTGAAGCGCACAATCGTTGAGATTTTACCTAAGGCCAAATAGTTCGTTTGTCGTCTTCAGGTTTCAGTGTTCAGGTGTCAGGTGTCAGGTTTCAGAGGACAGAGGACAGAGGTCAGACGACAGATTGTAAAAACTGGACGATGAAACATGCTATGTGACTTCGACTCGACTGCCTTTGACTTGAGCTCAGGCCGAAAGAAGTTCGTCGCAGGCCGTTTTCTGTCTCCGGTCGTCTGTTTGCTGACACCTGAACACTGACACCTGACACCTTATCTAGAACTCGGAACCCAAGACCCGATTTGCAACTAACTAATTTCTAATAACAAAATGGATGACTAGAAATAGGATCTGGCACCCATATATCGGGTTCTGAAATATTTGCTGGACAGCGAAGAGGTTTGAATTCTGCGGCCCCTTCCAGGTGCATGTAAAAATATATCCCGGCCCGCATAGATACCAACATGTGAAACCTTGTTGCCGCCGGCTGTAGCGAAGAATACCAGATCTCCTTTTTGCAGCTGCCGGCGATCAATCGGTTTTCCCACCTTCCATTGTTGTCTGGATGACCGCGGCAAATTCAATCCGTTAATTCGATAAACAACCATGGTCAATCCACTGCAGTCAAATCCCGTTGTGGAGGATTCGCCGCCCCATCGATACGGCACACCGACATACCGTTTGGCGGCTGTGACAATCTCTTCTCTGAGTCCCACATTGCCTTTGCGGTGACCCTTTGCAGCAGCATAGTCTTGCGGATTAACGATATAATATACTTCGATGATTTCTTTGCGTTTAAGGCCCTCGGCTCGTTTGCGGGCAGCGGCCTGGCTCGCGTAGTTTCCGAAGCGGACCTTGTACAGCCCGGAGCTGTGTAAAAAATGATACGCATTAATTCCGCGTCGCTGCAACGATCCTGTCAGGCGGACGGCATTGTCGATATTGGAAAAGGCACCGACCTGAATGCTAAAGCGCATTCGGGGCAAGTAGTCCCTTTTTACGGCAGAAGAAGTGCCGGGGCGAATGGCCGGGCTGCTGCAGCCAACTACCAGAAGCAGCCATCCGGACATAATTAAGACAATGAACCCCTTGAGTGCGAACGTCGTGTTCCCTAATGTTCGTTGGATAATCATAAAAGCTCGAATTGCGATTAACAAATCGTAATATTTACTTAAACAGTTTAGGTTTCAGGTTTCGGATGTCAGGAACAAGTAGGTGTCAGGTGTCAGGTTTCGGGTGTCAGTGTTCAGGTGTCAGGTGTCAGTGTTCAGGTGTCAGGGCTTACGTGTCATACCGAAACCTGAAATCTATCTGGGAACGCTTCCAGCCCATAGGCTTCAAGGCCAACGGTAGGCCCTCCGGGCCAAAGACTGACACCTGACACCTGAAACCCGAAACCTGAGTTGACACCTGAACACTGACACCTGGTTCCTGAGAAATACCTGACACCTGACACCTGAAACCCATCTATTGCGAAACCCCCAGCAATACTTTTACAATGACGGGAAAGGCAACGAAGGTTCCCAGGGAGCTTCCGAGATTGGTAAAGATCACAACGAGGAGGATTCGCGTCACATTGTTTTTCCAGAACCCTCTAATTGACAGGATATCATCAGGCAGGCTCTCTAAATCTTTTACTTTGGGCTTTCTTGAAAAGGCCTCCACGAGTCCTGCCACCCAGCCTGCTGCGATCATGGGGTTTAGCGAGGTTAGCGGCGCAGCCAGTATGGAAGATAAGATTGTGACTGGGTGGGCCAGCGCTATGATCGCTCCAACCCCGGCCAACAGGCCGTTAGCCAGAATCCACCAGATGATCATATCCGCTCCCGCCTTTGCGCCACCGTAAAAAAAACCGGCGATAAACAGCCCGATGATTACCGCCGGGATCAGCCATTTAATAATGCCGATTGATTTGCCTTTGGGGGGGAGTTGTTCCAGTGCCCGGGTGTCGATATCGGTATTCCAGGATTTCTTGATTCCGGGAATGTGGCCGGCTCCCACAACGGCGACCACTTTATTTCCGGGAGCCGTTCGAATTTTTTCAGCCAGGTATTGATCCCTTTCATCGATCAGGATGGTTTTTAAAGCCGGCAGCGATTTGCCAACTTCAGACAGGAGCGTTTCCAGGACATCCTGCTGTTTCATTTTTTCAATATCTTCTTCTTTGATCTCATCAAGTTGGCCCAGGGACAGCATCAGTTGAAACATTAGTTTCATTTTGCCCCAAAATCCCATAATCCGCCAGGTTCTGGAAAGCGTAATGCGGATGTCCCTGTCGGCAAGATGGATTTGGGCGCCCACGGTTTCGGCGGTTTCTATCGCTGTTATCATCTCCTGCCCCGGCTTGATACCAAACTGTTTGGCAATTCTTCTTTGAAATGATGCCAGCAGTAGATTCGACAGGAGTAGAAAAGATTTTTTTTCTTTAACAACTTTGATGATATCCGTATCCTGCCAGCGATCCTTTTGTTGGATTGCCTGGTATCTGGACTGACAAAGCTCGACACAGACCGTATCCGGGTTTTCTTCTTCGATTACCGTTTTGACAAGCTGGGCGCTCTTTTTGGATACATGAGCGGTACCGACGAGAATGAATTCCCTTTCGTCAAAGTCAAGGCGGTGGGTTAAATTATTGTTGTTTGGCATCTGTATTCAGTATATATTCCGTTCAGTGTGCATCCGAAAAACAAAAGTGCAAGCGGATGGAAACCCGTATTTTGGATGTGACTATAGTATATTACGTCCTGCAAGGCAACAGCCAAGAAACCTTTCGATGGGGGTGCCAGGTGGAAAGAGAAGCGCGCATTTAACCGATACCATCTGAAAGGGGTGTGTTGGATACTGCGCCATGACCATTTATGACGATATTTTTTCCTGGGAAGGGTGGGGCGGCCAGCTGCGTCTGGCAAGCGGTAAATGCCGGCTGCGCATATATGACCTTCAACAGGAGAAAGCTGGGAGCCTGTCCCATCTAAGGCCGATCATCGTTGTTGTTTCCGATATTCCGGAAAGCCGGATGTCGGTGCGCAGCTGTACCGGCCATATCGCCACCAATGTTACCCAGCAGTTCAATATTCAACCGCATCGCATGTTATTTATTGAATACTATCCCGAGACAGCTTACGGAGAAAGAAACGAAAATATCATTTCTGAAAAATATGATGCTGTGGATTTTACCTGGCAAGAAGGCCGCGCGATTGAGCCGAGATGGCGCACGCTGAAACCACCGCTGCTGGATGTGATAAAAAAAATTGTGGAGACGCATTAAAGGTAAGAGGTTCGATGTCGAAAACTATTTATTGAGTCTGCTCTTCTTGCGCTTTTAATTCCTCTTCGGCTAAGCGGGCTTCTTCAGCAGCCTGCCTGGCATCTTCTATAGCCTTTCTGGAGCGCGCCTGAGCCGCTTGGGCGCGCCCGGCTTCTCTTTGGATTTTTTTTCTAAATTGTTTTCTTTTTTCTTTGGTTGACGACAGCCGTCTGATATATATTTCAGCATCGCTGGTAATCTGCTCTGCTTGCTCGACAGCTTTTTTGGCGCGTTCATCAGCTTGTCTGGCCCGTCTTTTTGCTTCTTCGACTCTGTTTATCCTTTCTTCTTGTCCTCCTTTTTCATCGCGCAATTTTTTACGATTTTTAAGTTCCTGAATTTCAGCAGCGGTTTTTTCCTGATATTCCAATGTGTCCTTAAGATTGGATTTTGGAGGTGGCGGCGTGTCGGTAACATGTAAATTTCCGTCTTTATCGGTCCATGTGTAGACCTGTCCGGCAAATAGACCGGAATTTAGAAAGCCCACCAGCAGGATACCAACGCAGATAATCAAAAATTTCATTTACCCCTCCTGTAAATTCAAGTATATTCTTAATTCCGCAGGGTGTCAAACCTTCGAATCAGCGGATTAGTATCGTGTCCCAGAGGTAATTTAAAATATATGCTTGCAATGAAATAGTCGTCGCTCAGATGGCGTTAGGTATCGAGGACGAGGACGACGACGAGTACGAATCGGGGAGGAACGTTGTCTATCCTGGTATTCGTCCTCGTGCTCCTCCTCGTCCTCGATAATGATATTTTTTAGATGGTACACAAGAACCCAACCAACCCATGACGGCAGGAGGTAAAAAATGGCACTTGAAATAAGCAGTCCGGGATTTTCGGAAGGTGAAATGATTCCAACCCGTTATACCTGTGACGGGCCGGATGTTTCGCCGGAATTATCATGGAGCGGCATTCCTGAGGCCGCCAAAAGCCTGGCGCTGATTTGCGATGACCCGGATGCGCCGATGGGCACCTGGGTTCACTGGGTGCTGTTTAATATTCCGTCCAGCGCAAACGGGCTGACGGCCGAAATACCGTCGGATGCGTCCCTGGAAAACGGTGCCCGGCACGGCACAAATGATTTTCGCAGGCTGGGTTACGGTGGCCCCTGTCCGCCTGGAGGTACGCATCGATATTTTTTCAAACTTTATGCGTTGGATACCGAGCTCGATCTGGACAGCGGCGTGACCAAAGCCCAGCTGGTCGAAGCCATGCAAGGCCACATTTTAGCCGAAGGGCAGCTGATGGGTACTTACAAGCGCTGATTTAGACGGCTTCTATTGCATAGCCAGAGACACACACAGCAGTATACGTGAGGCATCAGGAATAAGTGGGTTTCAGGTGTCAGTGTTCAGGTGTCGGGTGTCAGGTGTCTTTCAGAAACCAGGTGTTTCGCCGAGCGCGGTTCATGAGTCAGAATTTATTGAGCTGCATCGCCACCGGGTTAGATGCTGAACACTGACACCTGAAACCTATTGGTTGCTGACACCTGAACACTGACACCTGACACCTAATGGCCGGAACCCGATTACGAATAACGAATAACAAATAACCATTAACAATCATTGCTGATTCCAGAACTTCTGCAGTGCATCGGCCAGCTGCCGGGTATCCTGCACCCAGACCGGATCCCATTCTTCGCGCAGCAAGGATTTATATTGAAAGCGGGCATAGCGTTGATCGATTAATAGCACTACCCCGCGATCCTTTTCCGTCCGGATTACGCGACCCGCAGCCTGCAGCACCCGGTTTATGCCCGGGTAAAGGTAGGCATACTCAAACCCGGCACTCAGGGTACGGGTAAAGTATTCCTTGATTAATTCTCTTTCCAGACTGATGCCGGGCAGCCCCACCCCGACGATCACCGCTCCCACCAGACGGTCGCCGACCAGATCGATTCCTTCACCAAAAATTCCGCCCATCACCGCAAAACCGACCAGTGTTTGTGGGTTGTCCTCTGAAAAACGCTTTAAAAACGCTTCTCTTTCAGGTTCCGACATGCCTGAGGTTTGCAGAATGGTTTCAACTTGCGGGTTGTGGTCCGTAAATGAATGATAGATTTTGCGCATGTACGCGTAGGAAGGAAAATACAGCAGATAATTTCCTGTCTTTTGCTCAACCAGGGCGGAAATGGCCTGGGATACCTGGGACACGGTTTGGTCCCGGTGACGATAGTAGGTCGAAATCTGATCGGAGATTAAAAGGCCCAGGTTTTCACCGGGAAAGGGTGAATGCAGAATCAGGTGATGAGCGCTTTGATCACAACCCAAAATTTGTTTGAAATAATCCATCGGGGTCATGGTGGCCGAAAAAAATATGGCCGTCTGGCATCGGGTCATCACTTTTTCCAGATGAGCCGAGGGGTCTACACAGAATAGCTTGAGTTTCAGATCCTTGCCGATTTTTTCATAGCAGGTGCTGTAGCATTCATCATATTGGTCGGCAACCCTGATGAATCCGGATACGGCAAAATAAAGATCCAGCAAATCCTCGCGAAAAGACGTTTTAATATTCTGTGATAACCAGCGCTCGGTAAGAAAAAGAAAGCCCCTCAGAAGCGGAATCAGTTCATCCGGTTGGTTTTTTTCCGCCAGCGGATTGCCTGATTCTTCGCATTTATTTCTGGCCTTAACCAGCCAGGCGTTGATGCGTCCGAGGCTTTTGAAGATGTGCGGCAGCTCATTTTTTAGCTGCCGCCGAATGTCCAAAACCGGTTGTTTGAAAATCTCCGCCGAAAACATTTCCCGGGAACGGTCCACCAGATTATGGGCCTCGTCGATTAAAAAGATATAGTCCCCGTTTTCTTCCTGGAAAAACCGACGCAAATATACGCGTGGATCAAAGACATAATTGTAATCACAGATGATGCAGTCCGCCCAGAGAGAAAGCTCCAGGGAAAACTCAAATGGACACACGCGGTACGCCCTGGCCGTCCCGGCAATCTGTTCGCGTGTAAAAGCGTCCCTGGCAAAGATGGCTTTGACGGCGTCGTTGATGCGGTCATAGTGTCCCCGGGCATATTCACACTCTTCCGGATTGCAGGCACTATCGGGACAAAAGCAGATTTTGTCCTTTGCCGTCAGGGTGACCGATTTTAATCTGAGGCCTTTCGCCCGTAATACATCCAGGGCCTTTTCAGCCACTATTCGTCCGGTGGTACGGGCGGTAAGGTAAAAAATCTTTTGACTGAATTCCTCGGCCAGCGATTTAACTGCCGGGTAGAGCACGGCGATGGTCTTACCAATACCGGTTGCGGCCTGAACGAGCAGCTGACCGTTATTGCGTATTGTCCGGTATGCTTCAACGGCCATCTGGCGCTGGCCGGATCGATAATTCGCAAAAGGAAATTCAAGGTCCCGAATGGACTCATCGCGCCGGCCGGACCAATCGATAATGGTTGCGGCCCACTCCAGATAACGCGCGACGAGTTCTTTAAAAAAAACCTCCAGCTCTGTAATGCTAAACGTGCGTTTGATCTCACGAATTTCACCGCTGTCGATCCGGTAGTAGGTCAGCTGGGTAATAATTTCATCCAGGCCACGTGCGTTCCCATAAAGATAGGCGTATGTTTTGACCTGCCCCCAGTGGACCGGATTTTCGTTTTTTTCAAAATAATCCGGATTTCGTGCGGTGGTTTTTATTTCTTCAATGATGGTGCGATCGGGTTCGGTATAAACACCGTCAATGCGGCCGCTGATATTTAGCCGAAATCGATCCGTTTCAACCTGGTAGGAAATCGAAACCTCGGGCTGGTAGGTATCGGGACGGGAATTTTGAATTTTTTGATGTGCCCGTATCGCTTCGACCGGACGGCTGGACCCCAGAAACTCAAATACCAGGTCCCCTGACCGGAGGACATGCTCGATGAGTTCCCGCACCGCAATTTTCAGTTCGCGTTTCAATTGTTTTCTTATCTAATTTAAGTTGGGAATTTAAAGTATTCTGGGCTTATCTGAGAATTGGACTCAAATCAAGACGGAATCAGTAGAAAGAATGGATTTTTAATCTTGGAGTGATGGAGCTACTTATAATTTAGATTTTAGATTTATCGATATTCTAATCAACTGTGAGTAAAACCGCCACTTAGGGCATTCCGAAATCCAAATTCCAAAATCAATATGACACCATCAATCCAGTAAGATTGGAGAATCGATGATTAGAGAGCTTATAAATTGCCTTCCAAAAGAAAGATTATGGGGGGCTTATTCCTGAACCACAAAATGAACCCGTCTGTTCTTTGCGCGGGCTTTTTCGGTTTTGGCGTTATCAATGGGGCGTTCTTTGCCGAAACTGACCGGTATGAGCCGAGACCTTTCGATGCCTTCTCGGATTAAAAACGATTTTACCTCACCAGCGCGGCGGTCTCCGAAAGCAATATTAGTTTCTTTGGATCCGCGTTCATCGGTGTGCCCCTCGATGATGACCGAGACCTGCGCATATTTTTTTAAAAATTCGGCTTTGCGCTTTAAAATTGCACGGGCTTCAGGCTGTAAACGATAACTTCCTTTTTTAAAATAAACGTCTTCATATACAAACTTAATTTTAGCGGCCCGAAACTCCCTTTCCTGAGCTTCCGTTCTCTGAACTTCCTTTATTTCAGGTTCTTTTGCGCTTTCATTCTCGAACGCTTTCGCAAGGCTTGAATCAGCCTGACCGATTCTTACCCTGGATTCCTTCTTTACAGTAGTGCCTTCTTTTGAGCAGGCCGATAGGGTCATCAGGCTCGGAATCATCAATAAGAGGACTAAACCTGATCGCAATGTTGGTTGCATGTTTTTCTCCTTGTAAAAACGGGCCGGTTATCGAATGGCAGATTAACGTGCCATGGCGTTTGTGGTAAATGTCATGTTCTTAAATTACTTAGATTATAGTATATAATTGCATGAAAGTAAATTATAAACGTCTAGGAAATTCTACAATTGGTTGAAATTAAGGATCTTTTAATCGCTCCTGGTTTATGCCACTTCCATTATTCTCCGCCTCCGGCGGATGAGCGAAGCGAACTAAGTTCCCCCGGCACCTTTAAAAGTTTGAGTCCTGACGCCGATAATGACTTTTATTAAAAAAAAATGACAAAAAACCCTTGACACCCCACTTTTTTCTGATATAGTTCACGCCATGAACCAAATGGCGGAAAAAAATGTGTCCGATACTGCTTTAGAGGTTCCTGATTATCAATTAAAGCAATTTCAGGAACTTATAATGAGATTGTTTCAATGTTGCCAGGAGCGCATGCAGTATCAATGTGAGCGGTTTGAACTGCCGGATGCCGAGTTCAGATGCCTGCTGCTCTTTGGCGAAGAACGCTATCTGACCGCCAAAGGCATTGCCCATAAGATGAACGTGGTCAAAAGCCGGGTCTCAAAAATTGTCGACGGATTGATTAAGAAGAAATTAATTCAGCGCATCAAAGATCCCGAAGACTCAAGGATCAGCCTGCTGAGCCTTACGCCTGAAGGATACAAAAAATTAAGTAAAATCAATGAGTTTCTTCAAGACGTACATCATCAGGTGCTGGTGCAAATGGCTCCTGATCAACGAAAAGCGGTATTGACCAATCTGGATATTCTCAAGGCATCTATGGAGACTATCAAAGAGATGATGGTCTGATGAGTCAGTTATTTTTTGAATAAAAAGTTCATAGTATAAACCAGTTACGATTTTAACGGCCTAAATCAAATTATCAAAAATATTTTACACCCTAACAAAGGAGGCAAATCATGGATATGCAAAATATTGAAAGTCAATTTACAGAACTCAAATCTCAATTAGATGCTCTGAGCAAAAAAACGCCGGAAGACAAATGTTCTATGGTCGTTTTCAGCGGTGATCTGGACAAGGTGCTGGCGGCTTTTGTCATTGCCACGGGAGCGGTCGCCATGGGGATGGATGCGGTCATGTTTTTCACCTTCTGGGGCACATCGATGCTCAGGGACAAAGCCAAAAGCGTCGGTGGTAAGGATATCATGAGTAAGATGTTCGGCGCGATGCTGCCCAAAGGCACCAGCCAGACCAAGTTGTCCCAGATGAACATGGGCGGCATGGGTACGGCCATGATGAAATCGCTTATGAAAAAGAAGAATGTGGCGTCTTTGGAGCAATTTCTGGAAATGGCGGAAGAATTAGGCGTTCGAATATTCGTCTGTGAGATGACAATGGATCTGATGGGATTTAAACGCGAGGAAATGATCGACTACAAGAATTTAGAGTTCTGTGGTGTCGCTAGATTTTTAGAAGAGGCCGCCAACAGCAAGGTTCAACTTTTTATTTAGCAACCGTGCTATTTGAGTCATTTTTAAAAACCACGAAAACCCCCCGGTTAATCCGGAATAGGAGGAACAAAATGAGTGATGATATTAAAGTTGATAAGGTATTTGATTTGAAGGGTTTACCATGCCCGATGCCGGTTGTCAAAGTCAGCAAAGGCATTAAAGAAGTTGAGATCGGTCAGGTGATAGAAGCCCTTTCAACGGACCCCGGTGCATTAAGCGATTTTCCGGCCTGGGCCAGGACCAGCGGTAATGAAATCCTGAAAACCGAACAAGAAGATGACGTGATTAAGTTTTATATCAAACGCAACGTATAGAACGATCCGTTATTCATTTGAATCCAACAGGAGGAAGATTTGGAGACTCTGTACTATATCATCCTGGTGCCGATGGTCTACGTGGCCTTTGCCACCTTTTTTATCGGCACCGCGGTTCGGTTGATAAAGATCTTTCGGGAACCCAGCCATCCGGCCACGCTTCAGATTTATCCTGAGAAAAAACCCAGGTGGCTATGGGCTTTACATGACACGTTTCTGTTTCCCACCGTCCGCAGACACAAACCGTTGCTGTGGGTATTTTTGATGGCTTTTCATATTTGCATTTTACTGCTGATTATGGGTCATCTGGAATTATTTGGTGAAATCGAAACCCTCCAACTAATTCCCCATGAAATTTTCCTGGGACAGGGGTTTGTCGGGCTGATCGCATCGATTGCATTACTCTATTTTCTATTTCGCCGCTTTATCTCACCGGTGCGCGAGCTTTCAGTTCCGGAAGATTATTATCTTTTAATCTTGCTATTTTTGATCGTTCTTTTTGGGAGCCAGATGGATTGGGCCCGAAGATGGTACTTTTATGAGGAATTATCCGTTGACCACTACCGGGAATACCTTTCCAGCATGCTGTATTTTAAGCCATATTTGCCGGCTGAGGTAAGCGATACGGGGCATTCGTTTATGCTGGTGTTGCATGTATTTTTCGCCAATCTGTTTTTAATGTTTTTTCCGTTCAGCCAGTTGATGCACTCGTTTTTATCGTTGCCGATGAACAAGCTCAGAAGAGGATAATTCAGGTGTCAGGTGTCGGTAAACAGATGACAGAGGGCAGAAAGCAGAAGTCAGATAGAGTGCCTAATTTTTCCGGCTTTTACCATCTGTCATCTGACCCCTGTCATCTGACTTCTGAAACCGAAACCAATAAGCTGGATAGAAACAATCAGTAGAGAAAAATTCGTCTTTATTGAAGACGCCTAAATTACGTTATTAGAGGTTGAGATTATGGATCAACAAACACGTGATGATTTGCTTAAGCTTTTTCAAGGCAAGTTAAATGAAGCCATGCGGTTTTACCTGGAAACCTGCACCCGCTGCGGCGTGTGCACCGAGGCCTGTCATGTACATGCTTCCATGGGGCAGGTCAAATATATTGCGGCCTACCGGGCCGAAATTGTCCGACGGCTCTACAAGAAGTATTTCAAGGGTCGCGGAAAAGTTTGGCCGTCAGTGGGTGAGGCCAAAGAGCTCAGCGAGATGGCCCTCGATGAACTGTATGACGCTGCGTACTCCTGCACGGGCTGTCGCCGCTGCATGGTATATTGCCCGTTTGGTATTGACACCCAGATGTTGATGTCCATCGCCAAGCTGCTGCTGGTTGGAGCCGAAAGCGAACCCGAGATCCTTACGCTGCTGGCCGATACCTCCATTGAAAAGGGAAAATCCATAGAGTTGTTCAAAGAAAATTTTATGGAAGGTATCAAAAGGCTTGAGGCGAAGGTGGTTTCAAAATGGAAAATGGAAGCCGGTGAGACTGCCATTCCAATGGATGTAGAGGGTGCGGACCTGCTTTATGTCGCTCTGGCCGGAGCGCATTCGATCATTCCGGCAGCCGCGATTTTCAATGCGGCCGGCGAAAACTGGACTCTGAGCTTCTTTGAGGCCGTTAACTTCGGTGCATTTGTCGGAGATCCCACCAAGAGCAAGCTGATCTTAGATCGGATTGTCAATGAGGCCATACGACTCAAGGTAAAAGAGGTTTGTATCTGTGAGTGCGGAACGGCTTTTCGGGTCATGAAGCAGCTTGCCGGCAAGCAGCCCTTTAAAGTCAGCTCGATTACCGAAGTTCATGCACGCTATATCCGGGAAGGGCGCATTAAGCTGGATAAAAACAAGATGGATGGTGGTGTCACCTACCACGACCCCTGTCAGATCGCCCGCAATGCCGGCGTGATGGATGAACCGCGCTATATTCTCAAACATCTAACGGATGATTACCGGGAACTTACGGATGATCCGCGCTACAACTGGTGCTGTGGCGGCGGCGGTGGGCTGGTTGCCATGGGGGAAGACACCTTGGATTTTCGCATGAAATCTTCCAGAGTCAAGGTCGATCAGGTCAACGCCACCGGTGCCGACATTTTGGCCACCGCATGTGAGAACTGTCACGCCCAGCTGGACAATTTAAACGACCATTACAAAATGGGTGTTGAGGTTAAGTTTTTGAGTTCCATGATTGCCGATGCGTTAGTGCAGGACGCACAGCCCTAAAATATTCGCGCATTTTACTAGAACCTATCTCAAAAATGCATTTAACACCCGATGATAAAGTTCTAAACCTATAAAAAGTGCTTATAACAGCAAGTGAGCTAAAATTAAAAATGATCTAAAATGCCTAAAGTTGAGGAATTCAACCCGTCGAGAGCCTCAGGGTCTAACGACTGGGTCGATCGATCATATTTAAAATAAAAGATGGAGCGCCACGCAGCGCAAGCGCCTGCGCTGCGCGAGCGAAACCATAACGTTAGGCATGTTAGCTCATTTTAGTCATTTTAGCCACTTCTAACTTTAGAGCATCTTCGGAACTTTATTTTTCTGTCTTCGAAGATAAACTGCTATTTTTGAGATAGCTTCTAGCCTGAACACGACGTTTAACCCTTCGACTCTTTTGTAAAGTCCAGGCCGAATTTTTGAACGAATCAGTCAGGATAAGGTGTGTGGATTTTAAAACCGGCATCTTATTCTTGCGGATTTTTTTATTGACAATATATACCACAGCGTGAGATAAAATTATGATACAGTGTAGCATAAATATGTGTCGCCATTCTATATTTTTATTTCGTGGGGCTATTTTAGGACAGTCCATTTAATCAAAGGGGAGTAGAAAAATGAAAACAGTCGCTGTACTTATCAACAATACGGAGCAGCAGTATGAAGGGCTGCGCTCCAGTCTGGGCATGCTGCTCTACAATACCTGGGTGCAGATGTTTGTGGTCAATGAAGAAATAGCCAACATGGATGAAGCCTATCACGATAATATGGAGTTCCTCGATGAGATGGAGGGCGAGCGATTTTCAAATAACAAAGCCAATGTTGAAAAATACGGTTTCCAATACGCATCCATCG
>JAUVTR010000277.1 GCA_030601425.1 Desulfobacterales bacterium | reverse complement strand
ATCCGGCATCCAGAACATACTGAAATCACTGGATTCCGGACTTCGCCGGAATGACGCTTTAATGGGATTCCAGACTTTTTACGAGTCTGTCAATATTCAATCGGAAATATTCAATTATCAGAAGATGGTGAAAATATCTCCATATAATTTTCTTACCACAAAATGCATAAAAATAACTATTAAGAATCTAAAACATCCCTCGCGCCGCTAAGGAGGAAAACGAGATATGCTTGAGAGTGGAGACCTGCGAAAAGGGCTGAAATTTGAAATGGATGGAGAGCCCTATGTGGTTGTGCAATTTGAGTTTGTCAAACCCGGCAAAGGCCAGGCACTTTACAAGTGCAAATTGAAAAACATGGTTACCGGCGCTCAATTTGACAAGACTTTTCGATCCGGAGAAAAATTCAAAGAAGCGAATCTGGAAGAAGTAGAAATGGAATATTTATATCCAGAGGGTGACCAGCTTTGTTTTATGAATACCAACACCTACGATCAGGAATTTGTTACCGCAGAACAGGTTGGCGAAGCCAAAAATTTCTTAAAAGAAAATACGGTTTGTAACGTTCTATTATTTAAAGGCAGCCCCATCGGGATTTCTCTGCCGTTTTTTATTAATCTGCTGGTTAAAAAAACGGATCCTTGGGTTAAAGGGGACACCGCATCCGGGGACTCCAAACCGGCGACTCTGGAGACGGGTTATATTTTAAACGTCCCGCCCTTTATCCAGGAAGGTGAACTGATTCGAATCGATACCCGTACCGGTGAATATGTCGAGCGCGTCAAAGCTTAGACAAGACAAAGCCGTATTGATTCTGAAGTAGTATAGAATATCGCTTAATTTTGTGCTCCGCTCCTATCATTAGTTCATAGACGTTATGAATTTTAAGGTGCCGGAGGTTCAAATCCATCTTTAAAAAACCATTATCGAGGACGAGGAGGAGTACGAGGACGAGTACAAGGTCATGCTACTACAGTATCTCGATTCGTACTCGTCGTCGTCCTCGTCCTCGTTATCTATCGCCATCTAAAAGACGAACATTTCCATCCTGGCGAATATCGTAAATTATTTCTGACACGGTACACTTTCTGCGTGGTTACGAAATCCAAAATAAGTGAATTTTTAGACTCCTTTTTCGCTTCCGAGCGCCTGGGTTCTCAGGTGGTGTTTCAAAAAATCCTGCCCGCAACCCCACCTGACTGGGCCGAGCCGCAAAAGCCCTGGCCGGATGCTATCCAAGCTGTTCTGAGATCTATTGGAATTAAAAACTTATACCGGCATCAGGCCAAAGCGATTGATTCCATCCGCAGCGGCCGCCATGTGATCGTTGCCACCCCGACTGCCAGCGGGAAAACCCTGGTTTATGACCTGCCGGTGCTGGAACATTTTTTGACCGACCCTGATTTTACCGCCTTATTCATCTTCCCCTTAAAAGCATTAGCTCAAGATCAGCTGCAAACGTTTGAGGCCATGGCTGCACGCCTGAAGCCTGGCGGGCCCACGGCTGCTATTTATGACGGCGACACATCTGCTTATCGCCGCAAATGCATTCGCGAAGCACCTCCCAACGTGGTCATCACCAATCCGGAAATGGTGCATTTGTCTTTTCTGGCGCACCACCGCAAGTGGGCGTCATTTTTATCCAGACTGCATCTGGTGGTCGTCGATGAAGTACACACCTACCGTGGTGTAATGGGATCCCATGTGGCTCAAATCTTCAGGCGGTTTCATCGCATTTGTCGTCACTACGGGTCGTCGCCAACATTTGTGTTCAGTTCGGCCACGGTGGCAAATCCCGCCCAGTTGACCAGACAGCTCGCCGGTCTGGAGGTAAAAACAATTGATAAAAGCAGTGCTCCGCGGGGCCGCCGGCATCTTGTCTTTTTCAATCCGGTGCTGGGACCGGCCCGAACCGCAATTGTTCTACTAAAGGCCGCATTGGAAAAAGGCCTGAGAACGATCGTCTACACCCAATCCCGCAAATTGACCGAACTCATCGCCATTTGGGCCAGCAACGAATCAGGCTCTTTTGCAGAGCGCATCAGTGCCTATCGTGCCGGGCTTCTTCCTGAAGAACGCCGTGAAATTGAGGCGCGGCTTGCAAGTGGCGATTTACTGGCGGTTATTACGACCAGTGCGCTGGAGTTAGGTATTGATATCGGCGATCTGGACCTCTGTCTGCTGGTCGGATACCCTGGATCCGTAATTTCGACCTGGCAGCGAGGCGGTCGCGTCGGCCGCAGCGGCCAGGACTCAGCCGTGATCCTCATTGCCGGCCAGGATGCTCTGGATCAATATTTTATGCGCAATCCTCATGATTTTATTGATCGGGAACCGGAATCGGCCGTTGTGAATCCATTTAATTTACAGATTATGGCGCAGCACCTGGAATGTGCGGCCGCTGAGCTAACTTTAAAAACCGATGAAGCCATACTCTCCGCCAAAAATGCGTCCAAAGCATTGGCCGATCTGGAAAAAGAAGGTCATTTATTAAAAAGTGCCGACGGTAGAGAAATTTATGCACGCCGCAAGGCCCCGCATCGGGATGTGGATCTGCGAGGTGCAGGCAATCGATTTCAGATTATCAATACCCAAACCGATATGCTGATCGGCGAAGTCGATGAATATAGAGCATTTCGAGAAACCCACCCCGGCGCCGTCTACCTTCATAAAGGGGACAGCTTCGTGGTAGATCGCCTTGATTTGACGACGCGAACCGTAGCCGTGTCCAAAGCGCGGGTGAACTATTATACGCGCGTCAGGGGACATAAACTGACTGAAATTATAAAATCAGAAGACCAAAAATTCATATGGGGAACAAATGTTTATAGGGGAAAAATTAAAGTAACTGATCAAGTTACGGAATATGAACTCTGGCGCGTTCAGTCCAAAACACTGATTGACCGAATTTCCCTGGACCTGCCACCTCAGATTTTTGAAACCGAAGGACTGTGGTATCAAATTCCAGAGTCGATTCAAGGCCAATGTGAATCCAACCATTTTGATTTAATGGGTGCCCTGCATGCGATTGAACATGCTGCCATCGGCATCTTTCCGCTTCTGGTAATGGCAGACCACAATGACCTGGGGGGCATGTCCACCAACTTTCATCCCCAGATGGGCACTGCGGTGGTTTTTATTTATGACGGCATCCCCGGAGGAGTCGGTCTGACGCAGCAGGCGTTTGTATACGCCCAGCGCCTTTTTGAATACACCCTTAAGGTCATACGCGATTGTCCCTGTGAATCCGGATGCCCGTCCTGCGTTCAATCGCCTCAATGCGGTTCCGGCAACCGGCCGATGGACAAGAAAGGTGCCATTTTTATTCTTGAGCGCTTAAAAGCGCATGCGGAACGCAAATGCACCGATGAAATAAGCAATCAGGCGTCTGATGCGCAAGCCGGGTTTCAAAAGAAACAACAGAAAACTCCGGTTGGCGCCAGCGTTCAAGTATCTGAAGATCTGCAGTTTGGCGTACTTGATCTGGAGACGCAACGATCGGCGGCGGAAGTCGGTGGGTGGCACCGCGCCGATCGTATGGGGATCAGCTGCGGGGTACTTTATGACTCAAAGGAAGATACATTCATTGAGTATTTAGAAGATCATATCGTGCGGCTAATTGAGGATCTTCAAAAGGTCGATCTCATTGTTGGGTTTAACATCAAACGTTTTGATTATCTGGTGCTGAAAGGATATTCTGGATTTGATTTTTCAACACTGAATACGCTGGATATTCTCGAAGACATTCACAAACATTTAGGGTTCCGGTTATCTCTGGCTCATCTGGCCCAGGAAACTTTGGGTGCAACCAAGCAGGTAGACGGCCTCCAGGCGCTCAAATGGTGGAAAGAGGGACGTATTCGCGATATTGTCGATTATTGTAAAATAGATGTTCAACTCACACGTGATCTTTATCTTTTCGGCAGGCAAAACGGATATCTCATCTTCAGTAATCGGGATCAGAAAAGAGTCCGAATCCCCGTTAATTGGTAAGCAGCTC
>JAUVTR010000102.1 GCA_030601425.1 Desulfobacterales bacterium | reverse complement strand
GGGGATGCCGTCGGCATCCCAGTCCACACAGACGGGACCATGGAAGGTGCGTATGCCGGAGACATCGATGTCTTCCAGCTTATAGTAGTAAAGCTTGCCCGGTGTGACAGCGGTGTCGATGAAGCTGTAGGATTTGCCTTTAACCGAATACTCCAGCCCGGGGATGATACTGTCATTGAGCTTGATGAAGGGACCGGACGGGGATGTGCCGCGATACAGGTTAAAGCCCAGGTTGCGTATTTCTTGAGCCGTCTGCCAGTCAACCCGGACCGTATTGCCCTCGCCCTGGGCGTTAAAAGAAGCCAGGGTGATCGCGGTTGCCGGAATGATCCGCGCTTTGGCATAGAAGCTGTAATTATCAAGGTCAGCGCCAACGGAATCGACGAGTTTAAAACAATAATCGCCACTGTCGCTGGCGGTGCTGGTGGCCTGAATGGAAAATTCGATTTCGGCAAATTGATCTTTATCCAATGTGATGCTGTCGGTGGTGTTGCTGTTTTCTTCCTGCTCACCGTCCACCCAGGTGTACCCCACCGGATCGGTCAGGCCGGTGATCGTGGTGGTGACCGCCCCGTCGACAAGCTGCGATGCGACAATCTGCCAATCACCGCTGGTGTCGGTGGGCACCGCGCTGTAGCCGGCGGAGATGCACGTTGCGGTTTCGTTGACTTGCAGTTGATAGCTAACCGCTGGATTCTGATCACCTCCGTTGGACACCAGAAAGCGGAGCCGATGGATGCCGGAAGCTTTCTGGATCCCATATATCTTGATGTCTTCAGCCGGGCCCCAACTGGCAGTGGCTTCAGTGCCGTCATCATTGCGCCAGCGGTAATGGACCTGATCCAGATACGCCGGCGGTGCTTTATAGGTGGCAATACAGGCGGCATACTTGCGGCTAGGGTTGGTGCCGCCGGCATTGTAGGAACCGGTGGCTGAAACGATCTGGTACTGGGAATTCAAGGTGACGTTGGATGTGCCGGCTTCAGTCAAACCGGTCCAGCCGCTGCCGTGGTTGAAGGCGTCAGAAGTCGGTCCGGCGACGCCGATAGCGCCGATAAGCAACTCCTTGGGTTCGGTAGTCGTCACGCTGTTTGACGTCATGGTCCCACTGTTGGCGAATTTAGAATTCACCTTATCGAGAGTGCTAGTAGTTGCCAACCCGCTGAACTCACCCGCGTACATGTTGCGATCCCCGATAGATGGGTGCGTGACGGTAATCGTGTCACTGCTGGTCAGCGCCGTAACATTGTGCGCCGAAAGAATCACTGTTCTGACATTGTTGTTGTTACCGACGTCTATATCAGCGGTATAGCTGTTGCCCTGTGTGTCAGCGCAGCTGACGGTGCCGGTTTGCTCATCCATGGCAAAGGTGACGATAATGCTGTTGCCGGCGGCCACACCCCCGGCCGGAACGGTGACCGCAATGGTCGTGCCGGTAGATGTCAACGAATTGGTTCCGATGTCCTGAACTTTTGTAATCGCAGCGGAAACCGGGCCTGCAAACGTTAAGAGCAACCCCCCGAATAAAAGTGCCATCAAAACGGTGCGCAGGCGCTGCCGTAAAGTGAATATATGTTTTTTCGCACAGTTGATTCTAAATTTAATTGACGTCAGGCAAAGCACAATCCACCCCATCACGGCCCGGAGCCCGATCAGCCGGGCGCCGGTTCGCGTCGTGTTGTGTGATGTTATGGGGTTAAAGTTTGGTTGCATGCTTTGCCTGCTAAGCGATTAATCTTAATTTTTTCCAGCGATGACGCGCTTTTTTGTTTGTCTTTTCAGCGAAAGGGCCAGTAAAGCGACCAGGGCTTTTACTGAAAAAGGTTTTTCGATAAATTCGGTGACACCAATCCTGATGGCTTCGGAAAACATGTATTCATCCCTATATGCGGTAATGAGGATATTGACGGCACCCGGCTGGGTAACGCTTGCCAGCTTGATGAAGTCCAGGCCGTTCATACCGGGCAGCCTGAAATCGCTGATGATGATGTCGAATTGTTCCTCCTTGATGGCCTGGAGGCCTTCTTCAGCGGTCTCAGCCACCCGCATGGAGCAGCCTTTGGTGGTAAACGCAATTTTGAGCGAATCTCGGATGAACTCATCATCGTCGACCAGCAGCGTCTTGAAATCTTTTAACTCATTGAAGGGATTCATTTTTTTCTCTCCATCAGGATTTGCATACAGGTGTTCTACGGGTTGTTCTGCAGGGATTGTGCCAAAGGAGCTATTTTATAAATTATAATAATTTCAATAAGTTATATTATTGACTTTTTGAGATGGCCGCAGATAGGCAGAAATTGCGGAAATTGACCCAAAAAATTGTGGAAAAACACGCAATTAAGGGCCTATGGCCCAGTTGATTTTGGAATTTGGATTGCAGATTTTGGATTTAAGGACGGTGGAAGACGGAATTCAGCAGGGTGAAGATTGCGGAATTTGGAAAGTGAAAAGGCGCAAGGATAATGGAGCCTCGCATGATGATGAAAGCTAAAAGAGAATCAAAAAAATTTAATTGTCTCTTTCTTTGTGCCCTTTGTGTGCTTCGTGGTGAAATAAAAATAAGTTCAACATTCAACGGGCAACTATCAACGGACACCATTTAATTTCTGGCGGCGGTAGCGGAATTTATCACGGGTGAGGTTCAACAGGAGGGCGGCCTTGCTTTCGTTGCCGTCGGCCATTTTGAGGGCTTCTTCAAAATATGCTTTTTCAATGTCTGCAATGATGGCCGAAAAGTCAATTCCGGAAGGCAAAACAGACGGCAGGTGGTGTCCATTATCGGACTGTTTGGAGCTTTCGCGGCCATTGACATCTTTTAAGTCTAAATCTTCCAGCATCAGCTCCGGACCATCGGAAAGCAAAACCCCGCGTTCAATCAGATTTTTCAGCTCACGCACGTTTCCGGGCCAGCTATATTCCTTCAACGCGGCTTCAGCCTTCGGAGAAATACCGCTAAACGATTTGCTAAACTTTTGGCTGAACTCCACCAAAAATTGTTTGGTCATGGGAATGATATCATCCGGGCGCTGGCTTAAAGAAGGGACTTCAAGTTTGACCACGGCAAAGCGGTGATAAAGGTCCAGTCTGAAAAGGTTATTTTCGACCAGGTGCAGCAGATCTTTGTTGGTTGCTGAAATGAGCCTTGTTTTTACGGCAAGCTTTTTTGTGCCGCCAACCCGGTAATACTCCCCTTGCTCGAGGAACCGCAGCAGTTTGGCCTGGGCCTCCATACTGAGATCACCGATTTCGTCAAGAAACAGGGTTCCTTCGGCAGCTTCTTCTACCAGACCCGTTTTGCCTGCTTTTTCGGCACCCGTGAAGGCTCCCTTTTCATATCCAAAAAGCTCGCTCTCAATCAGCTCTTTGGGCACGGCCGCACAGTTTAGAGCCACCAACGGTCCCTTAAAATTGGGGCTTTTGTAATGGATAGCCTTGGCAATCAGCTCTTTGCCGGTGCCGGTTTCACCTTGAATCAGCACCGGTGTGTCGGGGCTCTGGGAGACTTTGCTGACCAGCTCCATGACATCCTGAATGGCGTTGCTTTCGCCGATAAAGCAGGGCAGGTTTTCTTTGAGGTATTTTTCGTGAAGGGCCTGGATCTCCTTGCGCATGGCAATGGTTTCAAAGGCGTTTCGCAATATGACCAGCAGCGCGTCCATCTGGACCGGTTTGACCACATATTCATAGGCGCCGTTTTTCATGGAAGCCACCACGGTCTGCACATCTTCATAGGCGGTAATCATGACGATGATCACTTCGGGATGGCGCTCTTTGATAATCTCCAGGGCTTCAACACCGCTCATGCCGGGAAGTCCGATATCTAGCAGAACCAGATCCGGCGGGTTCTCGTCGATGGCTTTCAGGGCGGACTCGGCCGACTCAAATGCCCGCACCTTGTAATTCTTTTTTTTCAAAGCCAGCTTGAGGCCGTTGCGCACCACAGCTTCATCATCAACGACATATATGGAGTAAGACGTCATCGGGTACTTATCCTTCTTTCAATGGGAAGTTCAATCTTAAATTCGGCACCGCCCCATTTACTGCTATCCAGCGATATGGAGCCATTGTGGTCCGCCACGATTCTCTGGGCAATGTTTAAACCGATCCCGGAGCCATCATCTTTCGTGGTAAAAAAGGGATCAAATATTTTTTCTCTAAGTTCAAAAGGTACCCCGGGTCCGGAGTCGGCAACCTGGATCCTGAGGGTGTTGTTTCTGGCAGATGATTTTATATGAACGCGTTTGTTGCCATTGGAATTTTCCATTGCTTTAGCGGCGTTGGTAATCAGGTTTAAGACCACCTGCTCGATCAGGTGAGGGTCGGCATAGCATTGGGGCAAATTGGGAGCCAGGGATTTCTCGATTTTGATATCGTTTTTGCGCATGGTGACCAACGAAAGCTTGATGGCTTCTTCCAGAGATACATTGATATTGGTGCGCACCATTTTGGGGGCTCCGGGTTTGGAGAAATCCATGACGCGCTTGATGACCGATTCAATTTTGTTGGAGGCCACCTGGATTTGGGTCAGAATCTGGCGGATGATTTCCATGTCTCCCGGTCCAAGCCGGTCTGATTCGCAGAGATCTTCAATCGTATACAGATAGGTATTGATGCCGGTCAGCGGGTTGCGAATTTCATGGGCAATTCCGGCGGCCACACGCCCCAGGGATAGCATTTTGTTTTTGATCAACAGCTGGTGCTCAAGTTGCTTGGCTTTTGTAATGTCTATGGCATTTACCAGGATCGCATTTTTGCCATAGTATTTAAACGCGATGGCGCGGCACCAAACCCAGCGCATATCGGTTTTTGCTTGCTTTTTTGCCGACCCGAAAAATCTGAAATCAATCTCAGTTTTTAAAACCTCTCCCTTTAGAATACGTCGATATGCGGTTTTAACTTTATCCAGGTCGTCGGGGTGGATTTTTTCAAGGTCCTGAAAAATGCTTTTTTCAGAAGAGGGCCCGTTTATTCTAATTTGTTCAGGATTCTGGTAAACAAATTGCTTATCCTGGAAAATGGAAATTCCAATAGGTGAATTTTCGATCAGATCTCGAAACTGCTGCTCGCTTTTACGCAGGGCTTCTTCGGTCTGCTTCATGTCGGTGATGTCTGTCCAGGAGCCGACGACTTCCACTGATTTGCCTTCTTCTCCAAAGAGCAGGCGAAGTTCGTCGCGCATCCAGCGGTAGCTGCCGTTTTTATGTCGAAAACGGTACTCGAGAACATGGCTACCCTGATCCACCAGTTTGGAAAACTCAGCTTTTACGTACTCAACGTCATCGGGGTGGATGTGATCGATCCAGAACTCGCGATTCTGAGTATATTCCCGGGATTCATATCCCAGTTCGGTTTTGACATTGTCGCTGATAAATGTGGTGGCACAATCACCGGTTGGATTACAGGAGTAGATGACGGCCGGGTTGGAAGCCAGGATATGCTGCAGCCGCTGTTTGGCCTGCCTCAGCTCTTCATCTTTCTGGTGACGTTCGGTTATATCGCGTACGGCACCGATGATTTTTTTGAGCCCCCCTGAAGTAAAGGTCGCGACACTCAACTCACCGTGAAACGTGGTTCCATCCTTTTTTAAAAAATATCGACTGGGCACAATTCGGCTGCCCTGGGCGCCCTTTCTGACTTTTTCCACCACCGTCTGTGTTTTATCTTTTTCGGCGGAGATATCTTCTAAAATCAGATTTAAAAATTCTTCTCTGCTATAACCGTAAAGCTGCTGGGCAGCCATATTTGCTTCATCAAAACGCAAAGTTTCGGCATCAATTACCATTATGGCATCGGATTCACTTTCAAAAAGCTGGTGATATTTTTCTTCGCTGTCCCTTAACTTTTCCTCCGCCTGTTTTTGCTGCTGCTCCAGTCTTATTCGATCCAGCGCATTTTCGACCGTATTCACCAGGGCCGTAGACTCAAAGGGTTTTCTCAGATAATCATAAGCGCCTTTGCGCAGGGCTTTAACCGCCGATTCGACGCTTACTTCCCCGGTCATGACAATGACGAGGGTTGCTGGAAATTCCTGACGGATGAGATCCATGACCTGATAGCCGTCCATATCCGGCAGCCCGATATCCTGCAAAACGAGATCAACTTTGTTTTGATTCAAAAGCTGAATCGCCTGTTCGCCACTATTGGCAGTTATTAACCTCAAGTGCTTACGGCGCAGCAGGCGTTTTAGATAACTCGTGAATCCGGGATCGTCCTCTACGATCAGAATGGTGTAGGTGTCGGGCATTAACTATCCCTTCGCTTATAACTGGTTTCAACACGCCGTCTCCCCGCTCATGCGGGTCAATTACGCCTTGTTGAACTCAATAATTTATTAAATCAAGACGTGAAATCCCGCTTTATAGCGGGGCCTTCGAACATGATGCGGCGATTCAAACCACTTATAATATTAATAATGAAATTGGTGTACCGCTTTGTCGGGTGCTTTCATGCATATTTTACATTGCCGGAGGCTCCTGGGAGCTATAGCGGGCACCTGTGCTGCAACTAACTTTAGCAGGAATCATGCCAAATCTGTGGGAGGAGATTTATAAATAATTGCAGATAGTTGAATGGAAAGCTGTGGATGTAAAATTGGTTGTAAGTAGGTAAATTCTTCCGGGTCGGCAAAGATTTATTGCCTGAATTTTGCACGAGTCGGAGGCTTTCATATTCTCATTAATTTTCATGCAAGATTCAGGATCAACTTCTATTGGGCAATAAGCTCTTCAACTTTTTGGGACAGCGCTTTCAGGTTGAAGGGTTTCTGGATGAAACCACTGCAACCGTATTTCAGATTTTGACTGGCCTGGTCGCGTAAACTGCACCCGCTAGATATCAGAACTTTTACGTCAGGCTTAATTTCTTTCAGAAGTTCATAGGCACATTCCCCGTCCATTTCAGGCATTCGCAAATCCAAAATGACGAGGTTAACCTGTGCTTTGTGCTCCCTGAAGATGGCAATGGCCTCTTTGCCATTTTTGGCTTTAAAAACAGAGTAGCCTATTTTCTCGAGCATTTGGTTGCCCACATCCAACACAAGCTCTTCGTCGTCCACCAGCAGAATCAGGCCTTTATGGTTGAATGGTTCGTCGGACAATATCATCCTTATCACCTTTAGATCGGTAAAATGAAGCGAAACGTGGACCCTTTGCTTTCGCCTTCGCTCTCAACCCAGATTTTGCCGCCCTGGAGTTCAACCAGACTTTTAGCCAGTGATAACCCGATGCCTGCTCCCTGGTGCGTGCGGCTTAATGATTCGTCCACTTGTTTGAAGGGTTCAAAAATGTGCTTTTGATCTTCAGCATTCAATCCAATTCCGGTGTCTGCAACCGAGACTTCAACGCATTTATTGAGCTCTGCTCCTATCATGTTGCGGGTTTCGATACATTCCTGAAAGATTTTTAAATCCCTGGCATCTCCACATCTGCGACCTGACCGGACAATGCAGTCAACGGTGCGTGCACTTAAAAGCACCTCGCCACCGTCATTTGTAAATTTTAAAGCGTTTGAAAGAAAATGAAAAATAATCTGTTTGAACATGCCTTCATCCGCCCGGATGGTATCCGGCGCGCCATCAAAATCTTTTAGCAGAGTCATTCCGCGATCGACGGCTTTTTGCTCGAATCCGGCAATACCATTTTCTAAAAGGGTCTTGAGCTTAACATCCGTAGGCTCAAGTTCCAACGTACCGGCCTCCAGCTTGGATAGATCCAGAATATCCTTAACGAGGGTCAGCAAATGATGGCTGCTTTGAAACACCGCATCGAGGTATTCTTTTTGGGTTGCATTCAAATTTTCGGAGCTGTCTTCCAGGACCAATCCGGTAAATCCGATGATGTGGTTAAGCGGTGTTCGGAATTCGTGACTCATCTTGGACAGGAACTCACCTTTGATTTTGCCCGCATCCTCAGCCCTGGTTTTGGCCAACTCCAATTCATACAAATCGCGGTAATAGTTCCGGGACTTTTTAAGTTTGGTAATTTTTTGTCGAAGATCGTTGTTCTGCTGCTCCAAAACGCCCTGGTAGGTATTTAATTCCTGAATCAGCGTGTTAAGATCCGTCAAATCGGAATTCTGGTTGTCTTTTGTCAACTCGAGCAGGACATTTTCAAGCTGCTTCTCAAGCCCCTGAGACATTTGGAATCAATCTCCTTTTGCAACATCTGTATTTAACCCATAACCATTTACGGGCTGCCGGAGGTGTATGAACCTGATGCAGTTAGGGTCTTTGATGGCCGTTAAGCATCAATCCGCGCTGGCGATTTGAATGGTTTCCAACGTCCTGGCCGGATTGAATATAAAGTAGATTATCAGAAAAATCGATAGGGCTTAATGCCAAAAGATTAACAGAATAATACCAGTAAAAAACTGGTATCTTGAGTAGCCTTTTTACGATCTAAAATAAGCTTGAATCAAAAAGGAGTTAAACCACGAAGACCACGAAGAACTCGAAGAATGGCTTTATTGATTTTTATTAAAATCTTTTCAAGCTTCGTGCTCTTCGTGGTGGAAAAATTTTTACAGACAATGCACCAAAATTATTTTAGTGATTACTTCGGAAAAGATTGGAGGTAAGTCTGAAGGTTTATTTTTTTATGGGTTAATCCCAGTTTGTTACGAATGTTGCCCCGGTGAAATGCCACGGCTTTGGCGGATACATGGAGCATGGCGGCGATCTCTTTGCTCGTTTTGCCGTGTTTGATCAGGTCGGTTATCTGAAGTTCGGTTGGGGTTAATGCCAGGTAATTTGAAGAAAGCCTGTTTACCAGAGGCGAAACCAGGTCTTTGAGATTTGATTTGATGATATCCAAATAAGTTCGGCTTTCCGCCTCCAGCCTGCCTCTGTCCAGCTTTTCCAGATACGGAAAGACAAGTTTTTTAATGTTGGCCAGCAGGTTTTCTTCTAATTCCTGCTTTTCCTGCTCACGGTGTTCGAGCAGAACTTTCAGGGCTGTATTGACTTCTTCAAGGTGCTGGGCCTGCTGCTCCATTTTTTTATCTCTTTCTTTGAGGGCATTTTCAGCCTTTTTGCGATCGCTGATGTCCGTAACAATACCCAGGATCGAGCGGGCGCCCTCGTAATTGATCAGCTTGGTGGTGATAATGGCCTCGATTCTTTTGCCCTTTTTTTTAACAAGGCTATACTCACAGGGTTCAACTTCTTGACCGGTACTGTGCTTTTTAAAACTGGATCTGGCCCTTTCGATGTTTTCGGGTGCGATCAGCGTGAGGAATTCAAACTCGGGTGAATAAAACTCATCTCTTTTATACCCCATCATTTCCTCGCATTTCTGATTCACATAGACAACCTTGCCGCCCTTATTGATAAAGATCATATTCGGAGACTGTTCGGCAACCGTTCTAAATTTTTCCTCAGATTCCTGCAGGGCCATTTCTGTATCCTTTAGTTCCGTAATGTCAATTCCCACCGACTGGTATTCAGTTACCTTACCGTCCGCGTTAAAAATGGCTCGATCCGTCCATTGTTGCCACCGCAGGGTTCCATCGGGTGCGATGACCTGATGCTCATAGGTTGTCATGGACTCTTGCTGGTTGAGCGAGGTGAAATGCTGCCTGACCTGTTTGCGTGCATGTTTGGGGATATATTGGAAAAAGTTTTGACCGACAAGGTCATTTCGGTTTTTATTGAAGTAACTGCAATACCGATTGTTGACAAAAGTCAGCGTTCCATCCGGCAGAAATCGACAAATTAAAGCCGGGGTGTCATCAATCATGGTACGATAATTTTTTTCGCTTTCCCGCAATGCCTGCTCGGCCTTTTTAGGGTAGGATAGATCTCTAATGGCCACCACCCGAACCTCGCGGCCCTGATATTTTATGGGTTTTGCATGACATAATATGGGGAATTTTTCCTCGTCTTTTTTTCTTCCCATTGCTTCATAAGGTATCGACGTCCCGGATTCGATCTGCTTTTTGACGAATTCAACCGATTCTTTTGCAATAACTTTCGGAACGACCTGAATTCCGAGCAATTCTTTCGGTTTATACCCAAACATGTTAAAAAATTGGTCGTTGGCTTTAAGCAGGACACCGTCCTTATGAATGATGATGGCTTCAAATGCGGCCTCTGAAAGCAATTGGAACCTCTCCTCGCTTTCGTGCAGTAATTCTTGAGCCAGTCTTTGTTCAGCGACATCCTTGATAAAGACAATTCGAATCCCCGTATCAAAAAGGAGCGATGAAAACCGGCAAAGACTTTTGTCTCCACTTTTGGTTGTTATAATCGCCTCCCTTTCGCGCAGTTTTTTCTCGGAATCGGCCTTTTTTCGTTCTTCAATGACCAGGTTGCGGTATTCTTCATCCGGATAGAGTTTTTCAATCCAGGTTTTAACATCCGGTATTTCTTTTTTGCGATAACCCGAGATCCGTTCCAATTCCGAATTGAAAATTAAAATGGTTCCCGTCTTGTCGTAAACCATGATCCCAAAGGGGGCGGATTCGAGGCAAAGGTTATAAAACAGTCCACATTGATCCTGAGCGTCATCGGGCTTTTGATTTCCGGCAACTTTTGCTTCGAGTTCTTTGATTTGCTTTGCCAATTCTTCTCGAGAGGCTTTTACTTTCATTACCCTATCCTTATCTGCTATTCATGTTATCGAGCCTGTCAAATCCTGGGGGTCTTCTATTAAAATATTTCATTATTTAAGGATCTTATAATTTTTTCACTCTAAATTGTCAAGACGGGCTACTCAAGCTTCCGGTTTGGCCGATCCTGAAGAGCGGTTCTTGGAGTTTTCAAGAGAAATAATTGAGGAATCTGGGAGTTTACCTGAAACACAGTATACGGCCAGTTCAGACAGATTCGGGCCCGTATGCGGCCGAAACCCCGTACGGGCTTGAGTCCCATGCGGATATATCGTCGATAAAAGATAGAGCCCCCCCGATTCCTGAAATAATTCAGCAAGATCGTAAAAAAAGAGCATTTTAGTTGAAGAACAGAACCCTTGCATGCGCCTTAATATGCCGGCGCCGTGATTTTTCCATTTATTCTTGACAGAAATCTGCAAGTTGTTTATACGTATGCCCTTCGGCCTTATCTTAAATAATTCTGAACAGATTTGCTACCTAGACGGGGCTTTCGGGAGCGTATATGGGAACCGATCTGAAAGGACTTATCCAAAAAAATAAGAGCGAAATCATCCAAAACTGGTTTGAAGCCACCATT
>JAUVTR010000065.1 GCA_030601425.1 Desulfobacterales bacterium | reverse complement strand
GGTCAAACGGAACAAAATCCGCCAAGCCTTTCATGCCCAAATGCTTGGTGATCGCCGCGGTCAACGTCGTCTTGCCATGATCTATGTGACCAATCGTGCCTACGTTTACATGCGGCTTGGTTCGCTTAAACTTCTCCTTCGACATCGTCTCATCCTCCCATTTGAATTGACTATTTACGATTGAATATTGGCAAGTTACGATGGAGTTCCGACCCGAAGTTCAATCTTCAATTTTCATTTGACAGTTGTCAATCCCATGGCCTACCAGCGAAAATGGGCAAAGGCTTTGTTGGCCTCGGCCATTTTATGGGTGTCTTCCTTTTTCTTTACGGAAGCGCCTCTGCGTTTGGCTGCATCCAGTAACTCGGAAGCAAGCTTATTGGCCATGCCTTTTTCAGGCCGCTGGCGAGCATAGGTAATAATCCATCGAATGCCCAGGGCGGTTCTGCGGGATGGTCGTATTTCGGTTGGAACCTGATACGTCGAACCTCCCACGCGCCGTGACTTCACTTCAATCAAGGGTCTTACATTATCCACAGCCTGTTCAAATTGTTTTAACGGAGGTTCGTTCGCTTTTTCCCCGATGATATCAAGCGCTTCATACAGTATTGATTCAGCCTTGCTCTTTTTACCGTCTCGCATAATACAATGTAAGAATTTGGCTACGAGTGGACTGCCATATTTGGAATCCGGGGCAATAATGCGCTCCGGCACCTCTCTTCTTCTTGGCATAGATTCTCCTGCAAATCGTTATAAGTTATTGGTTATTTGTTATTGGAGTAATAATGATATTTTCCTTATTAAACGAATAACGATTAACTATTAACCAATAACGATCATCACTTTGGTTTTTTAGTCCCATATTTGGATCGGCTTTGTTTGCGGTCTTCAACCCCAAGGGTATCCAGTGTGCCCCTCACAATGTGATAACGAACCCCGGGCAGGTCCTTGACACGACCCCCTCTAACCAGCACGACCGAATGCTCTTGGAGATTATGGCCGATACCGGGAATATACGCCGTGACCTCAACACCTGTCGTCAAGCGCACACGCGCAACCTTACGCAGAGCCGAATTTGGCTTTTTGGGAGTTGACGTATAAACCCGTGTGCACACCCCTCGTTTTTGCGGCGCACCCTTGAGCGCCGGCGTCGTAACTTTCCTTTTGGCACTTTTCCTGCCTTTGCGAACTAGCTGGTTGATCGTTGGCATAATCGCGTTGCTATCCTCTTCTTTTTCTTATAGGATTCCAGACTTGGTAAAATGTTCGTATTTATACAGGAAGTGGCCGAATGTCAAGTATTTTGTTTAATATTTTCGACAAAATCCCTTCAATTTCCATCGATTGACACAAAATTATTTAATTTGCTTTTCCATTTCTACAGAGACGGCCCCGTAAGGCGTAAGGCCTGTTCCAGCGGGAATGAGGCGACCCATGATCACGTTTTCTTTAAGTCCATTCAGGGTATCGACTGCCCCGGATACACTGGCATCCGTGAGAACCTTGGTTGTCTCCTGGAAAGAAGCTGCTGAAATAAAGCTATCCGTACTCAAGGACGCTTTGGTGATTCCGAGGATCAGCGGTTCGGCAATTGCCGGTTCGCCGCCTTTTTCAATCACGGCCTTATTGGCTTCTTCAAATTTCATGCGATCAACTTGCTCTTCGGTGATAAAATCACTATCACCGATTTCCATCACCTTTACCCGCCGCATCATCTGTCTCACAATCACCTCAATATGTTTATCATTTATACGAACACCCTGTAAGCGATAGACTTCCTGAACCTCATCAACCAGATAACGGGCCAATGCGACTTCACCTTTAATACTCAAGATGTCCTGAGGAATAGCCGCTCCACCAATCAGCGCCTCACCGGCACGGATATAGTCACCCTCGTAAACATTAATATGCTTGCCCCTGGGGATCAGATAGTCTTTCTTTTCACCCACATCGACCGGGGTGATCGTTACTTTCTGTTTACCTTTTTTAGTGCTTTTTGAAATCGAAACATAACCGTCAATTTCACTCAAAACCGCCACCTCTTTGGGCTTGCGGACTTCAAAAAGCTCGGCTACTCTCGGTAAACCACCGGTAATATCTTTGGTCTTGGTGGTGGCTCTCGGCAGTTTGGAAACCACATCACCGGCCTTCACCTGATCGGTTTCCTCAACAAGCAAAATCGCATTGACCGGCAAAATATAGCGGGCCATGGCCGATGATCCGGCCAGCTTGGCGGTTTTGCCGTCTTTGTCCTTAATAGAAATTCGCGGCCGCTCATCAGCGTTTCTGGATTCAATGATCGTATGACTCGATTTTCCGGTTACCGGGTCCACCTTTTCTTGCATGGTCTGTCCCACAATAATATCACCGAATTTAACCGTTCCAGCGACTTCGGAAATGATCGGGGTGGTGAACGGATCCCAGGTAGCCAGCAGATCGCCGGCTTTGACCTTAGCACCGTTTTTAATCTTAAGGTGGGCGCCGTAAATGACCGGAAATGTTTCCAATTCGCGGCCGGTTTTGCTGATAATTGTAAACTTCCCGCCACGGCGGTTCATCACCACCAGCTGGCCTTCAGAATTTTTAGCCACGTTGAGGTCAGCGTATTTAATGGTTCCATCGGTTCGGGCACGAATATCGGCCTGCTCCACCCGGCGACTGGCTGTACCACCAATATGAAATGTCCGCATGGTCAACTGGGTACCCGGTTCGCCAATGGACTGGGCGGCCAGGATTCCGACTGCTTGACCGATTTCCACGAGGTGGCCATGCGAAAGATCGCGTCCATAACATTTGGCACACACCCCACTTTTGGCTTTACAGGTTAAGACCGACCGGATCTTTAAATTTGTGATACCGGTTTCTTCGATTTTTTGGACGGCATCCTCGTCGATGTCATCGCCGGCCTTGGCGACGACGTCGTCTGAATACGGATCATGAATCTCCTCTAACAGCGTTCGACCCAAAATACGTTCACCCAGCCGCTGGATGATTTCCCCGCCTTCCATTAACGGTTCCACCTCAACGCCCAATGTGGTGCCGCAGTCGATTTCGGTGACTACGCAATCCTGAGCCACATCGGCAAGCCGGCGGGTCAGATATCCGGAATTGGCCGTTTTCAAAGCGGTGTCCGCCAACCCTTTGCGGGCGCCGTGAGTCGAAATGAAGTATTGAAGCACGGAAAGCCCTTCCCGGAAATTAGCGCTAATGGGGGTTTCGATAATTTCTCCGGACGGTTTGGCCATCAGTCCCCGCATTCCTGCGAGCTGACGCATCTGGTCCTTGCTCCCCCGGGCCCCGGAGTCTGCCATCATGTAGATGGGATTGAAACTTTCTGAGTAAACCGGCTTTTTTCCCTTACCTTTAAGCCGTTTGCCGTCTTTGTTCACTACAGGCCCCAATTTCATAGCCTCCATCATTTCGTCGGCCACATCGTCGGTGGCCTTGGCCCAGATATCGACGACCTTGTTATATTTCTCCCCCTGGGTGATAAGACCTTCGGTATACTGCCGACCGATTTCCGACACCTGGGTTTCTGCTTTTTTTAAGATATCCCACTTGGCAGCCGGGATGATCATATCATCGATGGCGATGGACAACCCGCCCTGTGTTGAATATTTGTAACCAATATCTTTCAGGCGATCCGAAAGAATAACGGTGGCCTTGGGCCCCAGATGCCGGTAGACGTAGTCCACAAGTTGTCGTAACATCTTTTTATCCGCCACTGCATTGGCGATATCAAATGGTATTGCGGGTTCTTTTGTCAGGATTTCAAATAGATGGTAGGCATTGTCCGCAAAGATAATACTGCTTGTATCCCCCGGCTTCAGAGAGAACAATTCCTCAATGTCAGCTTCGTTACAGCCAAATACACTTCTAAACTCGTTGAAGCTGAGTTCTCCGATAAGCCCCTGATTATCCTTATCGGGGGCCTGGGAATACTTTTTGACACATTTTGCAAACGGCTTGCCGTCATTGATCTGATCAAAAACCTCCTTGGCTTCTTCTTCTGTATCTATCTGGATGTGGCGCAGTTCTAAAATATCCACCTGGGGGATAATCTCCCACAGAAGGACTCTGCCGACGGTTGACTCATAGCGTTTACCTTGCATACGCACGATGATATTCGCATGCAGATTAATTTCATTGGCATCATAGGCGGTTCGGACTTCTTCGACGTTCGCAAAAATCTTTGCTTCGCCTTTGGGTCCGGCAACCTCGCGGGTCATATAATAGGTGCCCAGCACAATATCCTGACTCGGCACAATAATCGGACTCCCGTTTGCTGGCGATAAAATATTATTACTGGATAGCATCAATATACGCGCTTCGATCTGTGACTCGACCGAAAGCGGGATATGCACCGCCATCTGGTCACCGTCAAAGTCCGCATTGAATGCGGTACATACCAGGGGATGCAACTGAATGGCCTTGCCTTCGATCAAAATCGGTTCAAATGCCTGTATACCGAGCCGATGGAGTGTGGGTGCCCGGTTTAGTAAAACCGGATATTCTTTTACGACCTCATCCAGCGTGTCCCAAACCTCTGGAGTTTCCCGCTCCACCATTTTTTTGGCGCTTTTTACGGTAGATACGAGGCCCTTTTGTTCCAGTCGAAAATAGACAAACGGTTTAAAAAGCTCCAGAGCCATCTTTTTGGGTAAACCGCATTGGTGAAGCCTTAAATCCGGTCCGACGGTAATAACGGTACGACCGGAATAATCCACCCGCTTGCCGAGCAGATTCTGGCGAAAGCGGCCCTGTTTGCCCTTCAAAGTGTCACTCAGCGATTTTAATGGCCGTTTATTCGTTCCGGTAATCACCCGGCCATGACGACCGTTGTCGAAAAGAACATCAACGGATTCTTGCAGCATCCGTTTTTCATTGCGCACGATAATTTCCGGCGCTTTGAGGTCAATAAGGCGTTTCAAGCGATTGTTACGATTAATCACCCGTCGATACAGGTCATTGAGGTCTGATGTGGCAAAGCGGCCGCCTTCCAAGGGTACCAGGGGGCGTAAATCGGGAGGGAGGACCGGAATCACATCCATAATCATCCAGATCGGATTAATCCCTGATTTTCGAAAGGCATCGACGATCTTCAGCCGCTTGGACAGCTTCTGGCGCTTGGCAACCGATCCGGTGGCTTTAATGTCTGCTTTCAGCTCATTGTATAATTCCTCCAGGTTGATGCTTTGCAGCAGGGCCCGAACCGCCTCGGCACCGATTCCAGCTTCGAATTTCGAGCCGTACTCCTCCACGGCCTCCATATATTTTTCGTCTGACAGCAGCTGACCTTTAGTCAGGGGTGTATCCTTAGGATCGAGCACAATGTAGTTGTCAAAATACAACACTTTTTCCATATTTTTCAGCGTCAAATCGAGCAGGTTGCCGATCTTGCTGGGCAGACTTTTTAGAAACCAGATATGCGAAACCGGTGTGGCCAGCTCAATATGAGCCATTCGCTCGCGGCGCACTTTGGACTGAATGACTTCAACACCGCATTTTTCGCAAATTACACCCCGATGCTTCATACGCTTGTATTTACCGCAATTGCATTCATAGTCTTTGGTGGGGCCGAAAATTTTGGCACAAAACAGCCCGTCACGCTCGGGCTTAAAAGTGCGATAGTTGATGGTCTCCGGTTTTTTGATCTCGCCATGCGACCATTTTCGAATTTGTTCCGGCGAAGCCAACGCAATTCGGATCCCAAAATACTTTCTTGGATCCGTGGGTTTAGCGAAAAAATCATAAAGAGTTTCCATAGCGAATTCCTATTTATGGGATTTTAGGATTAAGGAATCAAGGAATCGTGGAATTAATCCATTCAGCTCATAATTCTTAAATTGTTTATGTCTCGTTTTCCTCCAAAAGAGTAATATCCAGCCCAAGGGCTTGCAGTTCTTTGGTCATGACCCTAAAGGATTCGGGGATACCGGGCTCCAATACGTTTTGACCTTTGACAATCTTTTCATACATACGGGTGCGGCCGGCCATATCATCGGATTTGACGGTAAGGAACTCCTGTAGCGCATAGGCTGCTCCGTAAGCTTCCATGGCCCAGACTTCCATTTCACCCAGGCGCTGTCCCCCGAATTGGGCCTTTCCGCCCAGGGGCTGCTGGGTCACCAGTGAATAGGGACCAATTGAACGGGCATGAATCTTGTCGTCCACCAGATGATGCAGCTTCATAACGTACATCGTCCCCACGGTAACCTTATCATCAAAGCGCTCACCGGCACGGCCATCGTAAAGGGTGGTCTGCCCGGATTGCTCCAAGCCGGCTTCTTCCAGCAAAGTTTTTATTTCATCTTCTTTAGCACCATCAAAAACCGGTGTGGCCATATGAACGCCATCTTTATAGAAGTCAGCAAAATCGGCGAGCTGTTTACCGTCCAGATCGCTGATCATTTTTCGATGGGACGTGGTTGTAAAAATTGTCTTCATTTTTTCCCGCACCGCCTTATATTTTTCAGCCTGAATCAGTTGAGTCAATTGCTCGCCGAGCCCTTTGGCAGCGCGTCCCAGATGAATTTCTAATATTTGTCCGACATTCATACGTGAAGGCACGCCCAGCGGATTCAATACCATGTCCACCGTTGTGCCATCTTCGAAATAGGGCAAATCCTCAACAGGCAAAATCCGGGATACAACGCCCTTATTGCCATGGCGGCCTGCCATTTTGTCACCGACCGACAATTTGCGCTTCATCGCCACATAAACTTTAACCATTTTAATAACACCGGGCGGTAGATCATCGCCCTTTTCGTAACGATTGATCTGCTGTTCGAAAGCCAGTCGACAAAGTTCGCGCTGATCCCGATAGCGCTCAAGGATCTCGTGAACTTGCTGGCTTATTTTGGGGTCCTTCAGAACAAGGCCCTCCAGCTGCGCCAGCGGTATCTTGGATAGGGTATCTGAATCGATTTTAGCGCCGTTATCGATGTAAACCTTCTTGCCCTTTTTCAAATCCGCCATGGCCTTTTGACCGACCAGCAGATCATCAAGCGGCGCGCGGACAACCTCTTCAATGACAGCCAATTCATCATCCCGATCCTTCTCAAGAGAGGAAATTTCTTCGTCTTCAATCAAGCGCGTGCGGTCATCTTTATCAATGCCACGTCTTGAAAATACTTTTGCATCGATAACGATCCCCTGAACCCCTGGAGGAACTCGCAGTGAGCTATCTTTAACGTCACCGGCTTTTTCCCCGAAGATGGCCCGCAGCAGCTTTTCCTCAGGTGAAAGCTGAGTCTCTCCTTTTGGGGTAATTTTGCCAACCAGTATATCAGCCTGCTGCACTTCGGCGCCTAACCGAATAATTCCACTGTTATCTAAATTTCTTAAGGCTTCTTCCCCCACATTGGGAATATCGCGGGTAATTTCTTCTTTTCCCAATTTGGTATCTCGGGCCACCACTTCAAATTCTTCTATATGTACCGAGGTGTAAATACCATCGCGTACCAGTCGTTCGCTCACCAGTATGGAATCTTCAAAATTATAACCCCCCCAAGGCATAAAGGCCACCGTGACATTTTTCCCCAAGGCCAGCTCACCCTGATCAGTTGCCGGGCCATCGGCAATAATCTCCCCGGCTTTAACGAACTCGCCTTTGCGAACAATGGGTCGGTGGTTAAAGCAGGTGTTTTGATTGGAGCGGATGAATTTGGAAAGATTAAAGATGGTGACATCCTTCTCTGAAGATTCGCCTGTCGGATGGTGCTTCAATACGATACGAGCAGCATCAACGTCGACAACCACAGCATCCCGCTGGGCAACCACAGCTACTCCTGAATCCCTAGCCACCACTCCTTCTATACCGGTACCCACCAAAGGTGCCTCGTTGATGAGCAAAGGCACCGCCTGGCGTTGCATGTTGGAGCCCATCAGTGCACGGTTAGCATCGTCGTTTTCCAAAAAGGGAATCAGAGAGGCCGAAACGCTTACCAGCTGATTCGGTGAAATATCCATCAGATCGATGTTTTTCTTATCGACCATCATAAACTCACCTGAAACTCGCGAGGTCACCAGCGGATTAACATAGGCTCTTTTTTTGTCAATGGGGGCGTTGGCCTGGGCGATGGGATGATCCTTTTCTTCAAAAGCATCGAGGAATTTGACCTCATCGGTGACTTTGGCATTTTCCACCACCCGGTAAGGGGTTTCAATAAAACCATATGCGTTGACCCGGGCATAGGTGCTCAAGGACACAATCAAACCGATGTTGGGCCCTTCGGGAGTCTCAATGGGGCAAATGCGCCCGTAATGCGACGGATGGACGTCCCGGACCTCGAAGCCTGCCCGTTCCCGGGTGAGGCCGCCTGGTCCCAATGCACTGAGTCGCCTTTTATGGGTCGTCTCTGAAAGCGGATTGGTCTGATCCATAAATTGGGATAATTGACTCGTGCCAAAAAACTCTTTGACAACTGCCGAAACAGGCTTGGGATTCACCAGGTCGTGGGGCATGAGGGCATCGACCTCCTGAAGGCTCATCCGTTCTTTAATCGCGCGCTCCATGCGCACAAGCCCGATGCGATACTGATTTTCTAAAAGTTCACCAACCGCACGAACCCGTCGGTTGCCCAAATGGTCAATATCATCCACAATCCCCTGGGTATCTCGAAGTTCAATTAACGCTTTTGCCGTAAACAAGATGTCTTCTTTTCGCAGGATGTTCAGATTTACAGCGCTGCTAATGCCTAAACGTTGATTGATTTTTAGGCGACCCACACCGGAAAGATCATAATAGATGGACCTAAAAAACAGGTTATCAACAAAATCTTGAGCCACTTGCGGCGTTGCCGGGTTTCCCGGCCTGAGCCGACGATAAATCTCGATCAGCGCGTTTTCCTTGGTTTCGACCTTGTCCAGCAAAAGCGTTTTGCGGATTGAATCGCTGTTGGAGGCCGCATCGACATAAAGTAATTCAAATTCTGTGATACCGCCTTCGCCGAGTTTGGTTAGCGTTTCCTCATCTATGAGCTCACTTACCTTAACAATGGGTTGCCCGTTGTTGGGATCGAGGATTGTACTGGCTGCAGCGCGCTCAATAATTTCTTCCGGGTTTATGGGAATTAACTTCGTACGCATGGATTTGAGTCGTTTGATGGCTTTTAGGGTAAACACACGACCCTTTTTTACGATTACATCCCCGCTTTTAGAATCACGGATGTCTTTGCTGGCGCGTTTGCCCTTTAGAAACTCTTCATTGAATTCCTTAAAGTAGCGTTTGGCTTTAATGACGATTTTTTCCGTTTGATAAAAGTAGCTCAGGAGATCTTCGGTCGTATAACCCAGCGCTTTAAACAGCAGAGTGACCGGAAACTTACGGCGGCGATCGATGCGAATATAGACAATATCTTTGGGGTCAACCTCCATATCAATCCAGGATCCACGCACAGGAATAATTCTGGAGCTATAAATAATTTTCCCGCTTGAATGGGATTTCCCCTTGTCATGGTCGAAAAACACTCCCGATGATCGATGGAGCTGACTGACCACAACGCGCTCGGTCCCATTGATAATAAAGGTCCCTTTTTCAGTCATTAAAGGTATCGTACCAAAGTATATTTCCTGTTCTTTAATATCGCGAATATTTGAGACACCGGTATCAGGGTCAATTTCATAAACGACCAGCCTGACCGTAATGCGGACGGGTATCTCATAGGTCATTCCACGGTGAATGCACTCCTCAATATCGTGTTTTACCTCACCAAATCGATAAGACACGAATTCAAGGGAAGCACTGCCCGTAAAATCCTTGATGGGATAAACGGATTTAAAGACGGTCTGCAATCCGATATCCTCGCGCTTTTCCGGTGGTATATCCATTTGCAAAAACCGTTGAAACGATTCACGTTGCATCCCGATAAGATCGGGGATTCCTACAATTTGTTTTATCCTACCAAAATCTTTCCGAATTCGCTTTGGCGCCAATGGGCGACTTGACATGGCATCTCCATTGCTATTTGAGTTTTGAGTTTCAGATTATGCGTTAAAGGAGAGAAGCATAGATTTGCCGGCATGGGGCAAGGGGCCGTCGTCGGCCCCGATCAAGTTCTCCCCTGTCAACCTATACCGATTCCTTTTTAGGTGAATTTACTTTATTTCCACCTGAGCGCCGGCATCTTCAAGTTGCGATTTAATCTTATCCGCTTCGTCTTCAGCAATGCCTTCTTTGACGGGTTTGGGCACTTCATCAACCAGCGCTTTCGCATCTTTTAATCCCAGTCCGGTAATGGACCTTACTTCTTTAATGACCTGGATTTTCCTATCCCCGCAAGCCGTTATAATAACATCAAATTCGGTTTGTTCCTCGGCCGGCGCCCCGGCGGCACCTTCAGCAGGGCCGGCCGCCATCATAGCTACCGGTGCGGCTGCAGACACGCCAAATTTTTCTTCCAGTTCTTTGACGAGCTCGCTCAGCTCAAGTACGGACATATTGGATACAAATTCAATTACATCTTCTTTGGTAATACTCGCTTTCGCCATTTTCTTCCTCCAGTTTCACTTACAAAGTCATCATTCGATGATTTATTAAAATTGTTGATTAGGTTAAGCTGCCTCTTTCTGGTCTTTTACGGCCTGCAACACATTCAGCAACCTTCTGGGAATCTCTGCTATCGTCCTTACAAAGCCGGTTGGCACGTTGTTGAGGACAGAAACAAAGGTTCCTAACAGGACTTCCCGCGACGGTAATGCCGCAAGGGCTTTGATCTTGTTTGCATCAAGAATTTTGCCGTCCATAACCCCGACTTTGATTTCAAACACGTCATGATCTTTGGCAAATGCTGTTAAAACCTTTGCCGGGGCGATCGGGTCGCTATAACTCAGAGCCACAGCACTTGGACCTTTAAACGTTTCCTTAATCAGGGCAACATCGGTCTCTTCGGATGCTCGAACAAGAAGCGAATTTTTAACCACCTGATATTCGACTTCTTCTTTTCTGAGTTTGCGACGTAAATCATTAATGGCATCGACATCAAGACCTTTATAGTCGGTTACGATGACCACTGCAGCTTTGGAAAACCGTTCATTTAAATCTTGCGTAATTCTTTTTTTCTCTTCTAATTTCACAAGTAACCTGACACCTCCTTTCCATATCTGACAAAAACCGGAGGAATGGACGCTGCCGAGTTGCGATTGCCGGAAATTAATTTCCAGCCCTAAAACAATTGATACAGAAATCGCAAATCATACAACTGTCTCGGTAGGCCAGCAGAGCCGATTAAACACATCCACAGTTGCTTATCTGTGTTTGTGAACCTACGGTCTTGGACAGATGGCTTTTTGATTTAATTAATGCCGGCAGATTATTTAAGCAAATCTTTGACTAGAGCCGAATCGATCTTGACGCCGGGGCCCATTGTTGTTGAGATTGCAATGCTTTTTAGATAGGTCCCTTTACTGGAAGCCGGTTTGAGACGTATGATCGTGCCTAAAAAGGCCGCCATATTTTGAACTATTTTATCAACTCCGAAAGATACTTTTCCCATCGGTGCGTGCACAATTCCCGCTTTTTCAGCCCTAAAGTCGATTTTTCCAGCTTTAAGTTCATTAACGGCCCGCGCCACATCAAAGGTAACGGTTCCCGTTTTAGCGTTGGGCATCAATCCACGCGGCCCAAGTAGCTTGCCGAGCTTTCCGACGGAGCCCATCATATCCGGCGTGGCCACGGCCTTATCAAATCCGAACCATCCGCCTTTTATTTTTTCAACCATATCGTCGTTGCCGACAAAGTCCGCTCCGGCATCTGTTGCCTCTTTTTCCTTTTCACCTTTAGCAAAGACCAGAATTTTCATCTCCTTGCCGGTCCCGTGCGGCAACACCACACTGCCCCGAACCATTTGATCGGAATGTCTTGGGTCAACACCCAGACGGACAGCCACATCAATCGTTTCATCAAACTTGGCAAAAGATGATTCCAACATCATCTTCACCGCATCGTTAAAACTTCCGACACCTTCCGAATCGATTCTTTTTTTGAATTCAGAATATTTTTTACCCCGTTTCGACATCGTTATAACTTTCTCCCTTAATCGCGTTGCGTGTATCAGGTTGCGGGTTGGAGTTTGAAAATCCATTTAACTCGAAACCCCGCAGCTCGCATCTTACAACGTTAATATCTAGCTAACATCAATGCCCATACTTCTTGCCGTACCTTCTACTATTTTGCATGCGGCGTCTAGATCATTGGCGTTTAAATCCACCATTTTTATCTTAGCAATTTCTTCAACCTGCTGACGCGTGACCTCGCCAACGCAATCGCGCTTCGGATCACCGGCACCTTTAGCGATTTTTGCGGCCTTCTTTAACAGTACTGCTGCGGGCGGTGTTTTAGTAATATAGGTGAAGGATCGATCCTGATAAACCGTAATAACCACCGGTATGATCATACCTTCATCATTGGCCGTTTTGGCGTTAAACGCTTTGCAAAAATCCATAATATTGACGCCATGCTGACCCAAGGCGGGGCCAATGGGAGGCGATGGATTGGCTTTTCCAGCTTCTACCTGTAATTTAATCATTGTTAAAACTTTTTTTGCCATTTGTTTTTTCTACTCCAGTTAATCGTTAATCGTTATTTGTTATTCGTTATTAGATTTAGACTTTAGAAATTGATGATCGGCTTATTTAATTATTCAATGATTGATGTTATAAAAGAACTGGTTCCATTTCCCTTAAACGATTAACCAATAACATATAACCAATAACTCCCGATTGAGATTTGACTCAATCGGGATTATAGTTTCTGCACCTGGACAAATTCTAATTCCACCGGGGTAGATCGACCGAATATGCTCACCAGTACTTTTATCTTTCCCTTTTCAGGATTCACCTCCTGCACGGTTCCGTTGAAATTGGTAAACGGCCCATCAACCACCCGAATTTCGTCTCCAGATTCAAAGAAATACTTAGGCTGCGGTTTTAGTTTCCCGGCTTCCATGCGATTCAGGATACGCTCGGCTTCTTTTTCAGAAAGAGGTGTTGGTTCTCGTCGGCCTCCCAAAAAACCGGTTACCTTGGCAGTGTCATTGACGATATGCCATGTTTCATCATCTAACTCCATCCGCACCAGAATGTATCCAGGATAAAACTTGCGAGCGGATGTCTTTCGTTTTCCTTTAACCAGTTCAACAATTTCCTCGGTCGGCACAACCACCTCTCCAAATTTTTCAGCATAGGAGGAGGATGCAATACGTTCTTCCAAGGTCGCTTTCACCTTGTTCTCAAAGCCCGAATAGACATGGATGATATACCATTTAAGCGCCAACCTTTTTCCTCCTTATTTTATTGCAAGACTGCACGGATCAAACTGGACAAACCAATATCGATGGACCCTAGAAAAAGCGATATGAGGATAATCAATGCAATAACGACTACCGTAGATCCTATAGTCTGTTTGCGGGATGGCCACGCCACTTTTTTGAGCTCAATTTTGACTTCTCTTAAAAACTGAACTGTCGAATTAATAAAATTGCCTCTTGTTTTAGCAGGCACAGCACGGGAAACTTGAGGTTGCTTTTTCGATGGTACCGCTTTCGCCGTTTGAATGCTTTTGTCCCGGGCCTCCGCAAGTGCAGCATTTTTAGTCCCTGCATCATTGAAGGTTTGAACCTTGGCTAATGCCGTCGAGCCTTCATTTCGTTTCTTCTTTTTCTTGGCTCCAGATGCTTTCTTTCGTTGTAGCCTTCCCATGTCACTCCTAAAAGATTGAAAGCTCAAAGTGCTAAAAGCTTAAGAAATCTCAAGACTCCTTAGCCTCTAAACGCTGAGCTTTATAAAAAAGGAATGGCAGGCCAGGAGGGATTTGAACCCCCAACCGCCGGATTTGGAGTCCGATGCTCTGCCGTTAGAGCTACTGGCCTACATCCTAGATTTTTAACAAAATCACAGCTCATCTAAAATGAAAATTTTTTGATTGCAACCGATTATCGAAGGGTCAGTCCTCCTAAAGGTAGCATCCAAAAGTTTCACCACCAACGAGCGACTATTTCGTCTCCCGGTGCGGAGTATGTTTACGACAAAATCTACAGTATTTATTAAACTCCAGTTTATCTGGTGTTGTTCGCTTATTTTTTGTCGTCGTATAGTTTCTTCTTTTGCACTCAGTGCATGCAAGGGTAACAATTATTCTCACCGGTAGACTCCTATTCCGTTATTCAATAATTGCGCTGATCACGCCGGCGCCAACGGTGCGCCCACCTTCGCGTACGGCAAACCGTACTTCTTTTTCCATCGCAATCGGGGTGATCAACTCCGCCTCTATGGCCACATTGTCCCCGGGCATCACC
>JAUVTR010000107.1 GCA_030601425.1 Desulfobacterales bacterium | reverse complement strand
TTCAATCAAGGATATGCGCTAAAGACGCCTCAGCCTTGGCCGCACAAACAAGATGAGCAGTTGCGTGAAGCGTTTTTGCAAAGACTCGAGCAGCTGTTGAAACGGCCCGATAATAAAGAAAAATTATTAGAGCGTTTGGACCCAGCAATATTAGACGTTATTAATAACCCAAAAAAGATTCAAAAAACCACTGCTATCGGAACGTTATTCTGACAAACGCTCTACGTGGCAATTTGGTGCATTAACCGACTCGCTAGCGCGGCACGAAAAGATCCCACCCGGTTAATTCCGGATTGACGGCTTTCCATTTCCGCTGGCGAAGTTTTTCCCGTTGGTCGAGTTGCTTGCGTTTGTAGCAAAGTGCGTCTTCTTCAATCAATGTTGTATTTGTAATCTTCACGGCATTGCCCTTTTTGCCCTCTGCATCCATCGAATTGTGCTGCAGGGTGAGGCTGATACGGTGGTTCTGCTTATCGATAAAAGACCACTTCCAGGCCACAAAAATATGGAAGGGATCGCCCCGATATTCATCCGGCTCGCCGAATCGTTTTTTAAATCGTTTGAGCAGATCTTTGTAGAAGTCCTTGCTTGAATCCGCATACTTGAGCTTGAGCCTGACAATATGACCCGGCCTGGCGCAGGTTCCATAAGCAATGAGTCCGCTTTTAAAGCCTTCGGTAAATTTTATTTCGACCTCCTCCATATTTTCCGAGTATCGAACCGCAAGCGCCGTGTCCATGATGACCCTGTCTTTGTATTCCTTAATGTGTCGGTCCAGAACAAATCCGCCAACCTGGTGGGGCGCTTCTGCCCGGGTCATGCCGGGGACAAATAAAAGGAGCAGTGTCAAACCGAATGCCAACTTATTTTTCATAGCAACCTCTCTTTTTTAAACCCAGGTTAACCTATCAAAAAATTATCTATCATTTTTGTTTCCAGCTCATCCATATTAGGTTTTTATAAGTATTTCAACTAGAATACTAGAAGCTATCTCAAAAATAGCAGTTTATCTTCGAAGACAGAGAAATAAAGTTCGGAAGATGCTCTAAAGTTAGAAGTGCCTAAAGTGACTAAAATGAGCTAAAATGCCTAAAGTTATGGTATCGCTTCGCTCTATCTTTTTTAAAAAATGATCGTTCGACCCAGAGGCTCTCGACGGGCAGAATTCCTCAACTTTAGGCATTTTAGATCATTTTCAATTTTAGCTCACTTGTTGTTAGAAGCACCTTTTATAGGTTTAGAACTTTACCATCGGGTGTTAAATGCATTTTTGAGATAGGGATTGGTCAGGGGTTAATAGGCGAGCCGTCCGAGGGATTTGAGTATCAGCGTAACTCCCATCGCAAACATTCCGGTAAGCCCCATACCGCAAGAAAATCCGGCCAGCAGCACCGGCGCATACTGACGCCACATGGCCCCGTAACGTTTGAAGAAAAAGAAACGGCCCAGCAGGGCCCCCGCCAGCTCAAGGATGTGCCCGTGGGGCAGCGTCTGACCGAGCCCGCGCACCATTCCATACACCAGCATGATGGGGAGGCCAAACAAGGTCAATATTGCGTACATAATCACCCCTAAGCCCACACCGGCTAACACATAGACAAAGTTGAGGGCCTGGTAAAAGGCGGCACTGCCCTCCAGGGTGGAGCTTTGCATCAGCAGGGTGTTCAAGGCCTGTAAATGCCACACCTCCTGGGCAAAGGGATAGGCACTTGAGGGTATGGGGGCCAGGCGCCAGATAAACTGGGAAAAAAGCAGGCTGGCTATCATGACAATCGGAAACACCACAATTTCCGATTTGATAATTCCGCGGATGCTGGTACCGGTCAGCTCAATCTGTCGAAAATTTACGGTTGCTTCGCCATAATTGTGAATCGGAATAGGCGCATACCAGATCTCAATACCCTGATAACCGAAATATTTGGCGCCGACGATAAAGCTGACCTCTCTGACCAGGGGTAAACTGACGAACTGCCCGGCAATACCTTCCATCCGCGCGGTAATATACGATACGATTGGTGTGTATAAAAAGCCGTAGGCGATAAAAAAGATCCAGGGGAAATTGGGAACCAGCCATAAGCAGAGCAAGACATAAGAAATTGTTGAAAAAACGTATATACCGATCGAAATCCAGAAATTAAAATCCCCGCGACCCGGAGGCGGCCGAAACAAATCCCGCAGGCTGCCTTTTTTAGAAGAGTCGCTTTTCCTGAAAGAACCCACCACGTGCCAGATCCCTATAAAAGCAATGGCCAAACCCAGGCCGATACTGAAGCTCATGTAAAAATCAAAATTGTTGGCGAAAATCGTATCAACGGTTTTCATCCCGGGATGCCAGCGGGTAAGAATTCCGTTTTCATAAAGAATCGGATTGGCCACTATCGTAATGATGATTCCAATCACGCCCCCGATGACAGCCCAGAAAGGAAGTACCATGCCGATAAAAACCAGGCCCAGATCCAGTTGAATACCGGTAGCTACCGCCGGCAGCACATCTTCGGTGTGGCCGGTCAGCTCGACCCAGGGAATCGGAATCAGCCGAATCGGCTCCATCAGCATGAGGCCCGACACCGTAGGCAGCAACACGTAAATCGCTCCAAAGGCCAGACCGATGACGCCGCCGATTGAAAAGACCCGCCATTTCCAGCTTTTTTGCTTATCTTCGGTGGATTCGGCCAGGGCCATGGTTCCCAAAGCCGCCACCGGCGCCATGGGAAAGGGTAGTTTTTCGACATCGGAGGTAATCCGGAAAAGGGCATAGCCCAGACCAAATTGATCGATGCGCTGAATGATTTGGGTGCCGACCAGCAACAAAATCGGGATAAGCCAGTCGCGGTGGAAAAACGTGCGCTCGATCAGCGAATCGGACTCCGCGGCCGGTGCGACCCAGGCGGGGATGAACTCGGTGACGCCCAGCATCCGGGCAGCATCGGACTGCACCAGGTACTGGTTCCACAACAGACCCTGAAAGGGTGTGGACAGCGCCGCTCCGGCCATATAATACAGCAAAAATATTTCCTGCTGCTTCAATTCGCTGTATGCCCGCTTGGCAAGTTCAGCAAATAAAATGATCGTTACCCAGCGAGCGGCCGGTCCGATACCGGTGCCGATAACCAGCTGCAGATACATGCTGCCGGGCATCATGAGAAAACCGATAAAAATCGCCCCGACAACCGTTTTCCAGTCAAAGCCTTCCTCAAAATGATCCGGGGGTTGCAACAGGTCCCGATACTCTTGGAGTTCCTTGTCTTCGTACATGGACGGTTTCCGTTATTTGTTATTCGTTATTCGTTAATGGAAAAAAATCCGGATGAATAGTGCATTCACAAATAACTAGTGCCTGAACGGAAAGTCATGTTCAGGCAAAATCCGAATATCGAAATCCGAAATTCGAAACAAATTCGAATATCAAATGACAAAATGACCTAAACTAAATCATGGGAACTCAGAGGTTTTTGTCATTTGAACATTCGTGCTTTGGTTATTGTTTCGTATTTCGTGCTTCGGATTTCGAGTTTCTGACCGAAAAACCAGGGTTTTCGGTCAGTCACTAATTAATAACTTGTGTCAGTTGGGTAACGCCAGATAACTCGAATATTTAAAAAGTCCGACAATGGCCCAGGTGCCGGCCATAAAAAAATCGCCGATGATTAATCCAATAAAAAAATTGCGCAGTTGTTTAAACAGTCGGACACCCCCGTAACGCATACACAGGGCGTTGCAGGCCCATCCAATAAAAAAACTGAACCACAGGATCCGCATGGCAGAGCTGTAAGCGGTCAGGTAGCCTATCGGATGGATCGGCCACCAGTAAAAGCGATGATAGCAGATAACTAAAACCAGCATGACCACAGCGCCGGTAATGGTAAAGATCAGCACCCAGTCTCCGGGCTTTATGGGTGATTCAACCAGGCTGTAAACGTTGTCATAAACCGCAACGGTGGTCCGGGAGGCCCAGTCCAGCTCAAGCTCGCGAATACCGAATTTGTAACTAAGCGCCAACATGGCAAGGAAGGAGATCAGCACACCGGCAATTAAGGTGATCGTTATGGCTGAAAAAATCAATCGATTGCTGGAGGTTTTATCCGTTATTTTACGGGCATGCAGCAACGATGGCATGAGCGATTCCCGCAAATCGACAAATAGCACCTTCTGAATGACAGCGGCAACGAGGATTCCAATGCTCGTGAAAAATTTGGGTCCGAAAAAGGCCATCAGTCCGTCCATCGGAGCAGCGGTTAAGGTAAAATACGCAATCCCGCCCTGGCAAATCACTCGCATGGCCACCAGCGTAAACATGAAAAAGGCGAAAACGATCAAAAATGAAAATAAAAAGGGAATTCCGAAATAATGACACCAGATGACTATGGCCAGGCTCCCCAGAACGAATCCCCAGAAAGCAAAGCGAGTTGGCAGCCATTCGGATTCCGGATTGTCTTCTTTTTTAAAGCCGATCGCCGTAAGGACAATATCGCGAAAATGAAATCGGGCCAACCAGGCCAGAAATAGAAAAAAAACAATGTAGGCCCCAATCATCTGGGTTTCTTCAGGACGCGAAATTGTCGGACCGAAGGTCACACCCAGGGCGGCGGCCGGAATATTTAAACCCAGAACGCTGAGCAAACCAAACAGCAATGTTCCCATTATGAAAAAGATCCAGAAGGAAAAAGAAATCTGTTTGGAAGTTAAAAATGCAAAACCGATAAACGCCGGGTAGAGGTAGATTTTGAGTTTAAAAAATCCGGAAAGAAGGCCGACCTTCGGAAAATATTTGCCGGCCAGAATCAGCGTCGGAATCTGAGGGATGGATGGATTATAAAATCCCAGCCCATTGAGCAAGTGCAGGCAAACCGGAACCATCAGACCGGCGATGAGAAAGCGGTTGGCAAAAAAGCGACCCAGCCCCGTCTGATCCAGAGCCTCTTCCAAAACAAACGGCACCCGCAGCAACGGAAAGTTCATGCGCTCATTGTATAACGGCTGTTTGCTTAAAAGGCTAACAGTGCACACCATGACAAAATAGCAAAGCAGGATAAATATCGTCCATGTCAGTAGAGGCGGGAGCCACGCATCCCAATGAATCTGTTTGAGAATATCGAACCAGCCCAGCTGCCGGCCACCGGTAAGACCGTTGTATAAACTGATGACGGCCTCTTTGCTCTGGGGATACCAGCTCACGGGAAGAAGAGGGTGAAGCACATCTGACCAGCGGTTCTCAAGTGTGGCAAAATGAAACGGGGCAGTTAAATTTATGAAGAAGGTACGCGCCAGTCCCGTCCAGGCGATGCCGGACAACAACACCATCAAGGCCCAGGACACCAAAAGTTCTTTCCCGGTGATTAAGTTCCGACCCTTGAATATCATGCGAAGAAAGGCCGTCAGTATCATCAACCACACCAGAATATAAAAAGGTGCCAGCGGAAAATGCCCGCCGGCCAGGGGAGTTGCCTGACGGTACGCGTTGTTAAAAGGCGTTATCAGGCAAATCGCCAGCGCAAAAAACGACCCCAGCAGGATGGCGCGCAAACGGATTTTGTGGCCTGATTTCTGCTCCCCATATGCTGTCAGCGATTCTTCATGGGTCGCGGGTTGCTGCTTTTCGGTCATCTTTCTTATCCTAATTCGATTCGATTCCCATTTCCTTTTCTGCTTCTGCCAACACGCGTTCATAGTGTTCCTTGGTCGGCAAATCAAAAGATCGCCACAACAGCAGTTGTTTGCGAATGTTGTGCAAAAATCCTTTATTGATTCGACGCCAGGCATTGGCTTCCCCCGATTCACGAATCAAGCGGATCTTGATCTCAAGAAACCCGGGTTCATCTTCGGCCGGACAAAACTGCAAATCGACTCGCTGGTTGATACCAAAGTCAAACGGTGCCAGCCAGACGCTGGATCGGACCTGAAGACAGGCATCAAACTCAAAGGCTTCCTGCGGGCAGTCATCATTGTCATCGGAAATACCGGGAGCCGTCCGGCAGGTAAAGCCAAAATCAATTTCACCGGTTGAAAACAAACCATGGGATACATCCTGATGGCCTTGGAAAAATTCCAGCAGGAATCCGCCAATGCTGCGATGTTCCTTATAGCTCATGTAAAAAGGCAACGTGACTTCGAGGATATTTCCATCTGCTTTGGGGAGCGTCCACGCCCGATTGACATCAGGGATGGCAATTTCTGCGGCTACTTTTGACGGGTAGAGAACGGATACCAGTACCACAATGATTACTAAAATCATGGCCGCCACGCCGGCCCAGGAAGAATAATTGACGGTAATACCGGCCCAAAGCGATGTTTCGGAAAACAGCTTGGCTGATGTCTGGGCCAAAAGATAGCCCAGGACCACACTGATGACTGCCAGTGCCATGGCTTCAGCGATAAACAGAAAGGACACATGCGACGGAGCCAATCCCACCGAGGTGTAGATAGCGATTTCACGCTTACGTTCATAAACGCTGCCGATCATGGTATTTAAGACAATAAACACCGAAATGATAAGGGGAATGATGATGTTGGGAACCCCGCTGTAACTCATCGTATCGCTGGCGTGATACAGATAGGTCCCGTCCGGTTCACCGCTGAACAACGACAGCCCAAAACGGTCCACCAGGTTCTGAGCTGTTTCCTGGATGGATATTTGCGACTGCGATACGATGGCCACTCCTTTGAGATGGCCTCCGGCCGCCAGAAGGGTCCGATAGGGGAGGATCATGGTCAAATCACCGGATATATGCTGATAGCGGCTCTGAAATTCGCGCACATCATCACCGGATGCCAGGGCATCGACCTCCACTTCGGTCATCTGGGTGGAAACCTCCCGTGGAAATGTGACCGGCGTTAAAGGCTCGCCGTCCAGATCAGATCGCTGCTGCAGTTTTTTACCCGAAAAAACACCGACCACCTCAAACGGCATGCCCCACACGGACACCACTGCGTTTTGTGGCTGCTGAGGATTGATCCCGAGATTTATAGCCATGCGGTCGGGCAAAAGAATCGTATTCAGCTCATTTTCTGCCAGCCAACGCCCGCCGATGAGGATTTCATCAAGACCTGAAACACGGGGTTCCAGATGGGAAAGGCCGACAAGGCCCTGGGCTTCAAATGAGCGCCCGTTATAATAAACCGGTACCCGGGGTGACCGGGTTTTATCCTCATCTTCCAGCCAGACACGCGGGACGCTAATCCCCTTCTGGGCGAAATTGTTGGTGATGAATCCCAAAGCTTGGGGGGGTAAATCACGCCAGTTGACATTCTTTAGAAGAAATCCGGTATAGGGGGCAGACGGTTCATACAGGAGTCTCGCATGACGCCGCATGGACTTGACGGCCGTAAAGCTCATTATCGTAAAGGTTAAAATGATCAGGGTGGCACAGGTCAAGGCGGTTCGCAGGCGGCGGCGTCTTAAATTGCTGACGCCCAGCATGAAGGCAGCGGCAAACGCTTTCCAGCGCCCGAGTTCTTCGGACTGAATCAGTTTGGCCCTGGTTTGAAGCCGAGTCATTTCTCCCTCAAAACGGAAAAAGATGATCAGTGTCACCATAAAGGAAAGGCCCATAATGAAAAAGGCCAGAATAACTACCATCGGACTGTAGGCCAGGCGAAATGCCGGATGCACATTGTAGATTAGGGCAATCAGTAAAATGAGAATAATCGCAAAGGCGGTAATGCGTTTGTAGATGTTTGCATATGAAAACAAAAGACGTTCCATACAAAAAGCAAAAGGAACAAAAAGGGCAATGTAAAACAACACGCCGTAAAGCACATCTTTTTGGGTTTTATCAACATCATCATAAACGCGGGTGGCAAGGGCCCAGGAACGGGCACTGGCTTCCAAAGCTTGATCGTACAGCTTATTTTCATAGGCCAATTGCGCAGCCTTTAGGGCCCCCAATCCCTCCTGTTGAAGCTTGCGAATGCGCTCATTAAAAATCCCGCGTTTTTCAAGATTGGAAATCCGCGGCTCCAGCAACATCCACATATCCTTGGCCACCCTATATTCGGTGCGATATAAAAAAGGAGTTTTTCCCACCATATATCCGATACCGGTGGATTTATCCTCGCTGGCGTTGGTCAGAATCAATTTATTACGCAAGACCGTGTCGGATAAAGTTAATTTCAGCGGTGTACCGGGTTCCAAAAAGACAGTCGTAATAACCGAAGCGTTGGAATAATTTGAAATCCAGGTGTCGAGTCTGCTCATAAACCAGCGCACCGGGTCGGATTCCCTGCGACCGTCGATAACTTTGACTTTGCTCAGGTGGCGAAAAGTCCGCGGTTCCAGCAGGTTAAACAGGGTCGTCCCATTGCTGGCAAACATCACCAGGTCGGTTTCCATTAGCCGACGGTACATTTTTAGGCGATAGGCGGTTTTCCCGGTTTTCTTTTTATCAATGGTCCAGATAATATTGCCGCTTTGGGGGTCAAATTTATAGCCTTCAAAAATGATTTTGTGATAACTGTGTTTTTTGTCGGCCACACCTCTGAGGTAAAACATACCCAGATGATCGACCATGACGTAAAAGCGGGCCGGGCCTTGATAAGAAAGCAGCACGGTTCCGGGCGCCGGCTGGTCGGCAAACAGCTCGCCGTGCCGCAGAAATTTAGCCCTACCGGCGACAGCGGCATAGCCGATTCTGGGGAAACTATTATCATGCAGTCTGGGCGCCTGCGCTAAATGCTCAATAAGCCTGCAGACAATCGCACTTTGTTTGAGTGCAAAAGCCGAATCAACACGTTCAGGCATGTCGTGCGGCATACCCCAGCGGGCCCTGGCATCATGGGTGGTCACAAAAGTCAAACCGTGATAGCCGGCCAGTGCGGTTAGCTCACCGCCAAGAGGGGGCTGGTCAAGAAAATAGCTTTTCCATGATCTCTTGCGACTGGGTCGTAAAGAATCTTTATACATACCGGCGTATCCCAAAGCGTTTTCAATTCGGGTTGCCCCCTGACGCAGGACTTCATCCAGCGTGCTATAGATGGCAGTGCGTTTAATCCGCGGCCGGAACGGAAACATCCATCCATAATTGAAGGCACCGAAACCGTCTCCATGGCTTGATAGATGCAAAGATACGGCCACATCCAGATCATAGGCTTTGACCTGGCTTCTAAAACTGCGCGCATCGCCGATTTCTCTGGAATGTCTGCTCGCATCAGCCAGGATGGCTTTTTGATCTTGAATGGCCTTGGGAATTAATTGTGAAAGCGCCTGGCGGTCTTCAGCAGAAAGATCCGAAAAATCGCTGCTGAACATCAGGCGTTTTAGCGACAGTCTTTCATTGGTCAGTTTATCAATCAGTTCTTCATCGGCCTGATCCTTCTGCTCCAGACGAAGACGCATCAAATGGCGGGACACTCGGTCCGATTCTGTCTTTAAGCGTTGGTCAATTGCTGCTTTGAGTAACCGTGTGGTCTCTACAGCTGCCGATTCATTCCGGGTTGCCGAATCGAGGGACATGTTTTTTAGCAGTTTAATCGTCTTGCGCGTTTTTTTGGCCAGTGCTCTATACGATTTTTTTAATTTCCGCAAATCTTTGGATCTGGCAGAAATACTCCAGATCATCTCTCGCATGCCGGCAAGACTCTGGGCGTGGCCACTGCTGGCAATCAACAGGACTGATCGTTTGGGAGGATGTTCTTTAAGAAACCGGGCCAGTTCTAAAAGGGTCGCAACGCTGACGGCCTCATCGGCACCCGGAGAGAGCCCCGCCACTGTGGGGGTGCTATCATAAAACGCCTCCACCATTATCAGTCTTTCCTTGAGCATGGGGTCTGTTCCAGTGACAAAGCAATAAATATTTTCAGAACTTGCAAGTTGCCAGCGGATCCGGGAAGTCAGTTGGGCTTCAGCCGCAATTTGACCACCCGGCGCATTCTCAAAATCACCGAACACTTCCTTGGCTTGCGCCCGTGAAATCCAGAAACGCGGAAACTGAAGCGGCGAAAGTTCGAATTTTTCTTCTAAAAATATTTTGGGAGATTCCCCTCGATCGATATATATTAAAGCCCTGGCACCTAGATTGGCGGCATGCAGCCAATTTTTCCCGGAATCAAGCTCCATCAGGATAATTGAATCCGCAATCTGTTTAGCATTCAAATGCTTTAGCTCGCCGCGACCTGCATAAATCAGGGGACCGGAGAGTCCCGGAGGTGCCACGGTCTGGGGCGTAACCGCATTGCCGTTTATCGGATGCAGGTCAATTTGGATATTGCGGTTAGCCAGGATTAAGGTACTTTTTTCATTTCGCATGACCGGCACAGAAAACCGATAAGATCCCAGGTCGCTATAGCCGAGTTGTTCTAATTTTTCCTTTATATAAAGAGCGGCCTCCTGATTTCCGGCTGTTCCGGTGCTGCGGTCTGTCAGTGAGGATAGTTTGTCGATAACATCCGTAAACTCATCTGGAAGGGCATTTTCAGTAATCCCGGTCGCAGCTGCAGATGTCCACAACAGGCAACCCAGCAGTATCATGAGAATGCAATACCATTTACGTCTGGTTGGAGTTTGGCGGGATAATTGGGGAATTAACATGTCCGCTGGCAGCTGGCTTTTTAATTCTAAATGCAAGATACGACTCGATGGTTTAATTAGATTGTTGGCAGGTAATTCTCGCATGATCGAAACTTAATCCATAATGCATTTTTGAGATAGCTTCTAGTGTTGTGTCCCGCAAGTAATTTACAAAACCTGTTTTTATTTAGGTGTCGGGTTTCAGGTAGCAGAAGACAGAGGTCAGAGGTCAGATGACAGATGGAAAAAATGGAAGATAAAGCGGCCGTTCTGTCCTCTGTATTCTGTTCTCTGTCCTCTGTTCGTTGAAACCATAGACATTGTGTTGTTTAAAGAACTCAA
>JAUVTR010000219.1 GCA_030601425.1 Desulfobacterales bacterium | reverse complement strand
ATAGCGGGTTTCACTTTTTACATCCAAATGCCAGCCGGTAAGTTTGGATGCCAGCCTTACGTTTTGGCCCTTTTTACCGATGGCAATGGATAAAAATTCATCCGGGACTATCACTTCCATCAAGTTGTTGCTTTCGTCGATTATCACCCGCGATATTTCTGCCGGCGCCAGTGCATTGCAGACGAATTTGGCCGAATCGATATGCCATGGAATGATATCGATTTTTTCACCCCGCAGCTCCTGCACCACGTTTTGTACACGACTGCCCTTCATGCCTACACAGGCGCCTACGGGATCAATGTCGGAATTATTCGAGGCCACGGCGATTTTGGCACGCACACCGGCTTCACGGGCGGCTCCCATAATGTTGACGATTCCTTCGCTAATCTCCGGTACTTCGGTTCGAAAAAGGTCAATTAGAAAATTCGGATGTGTTCTGGAAAGCACAATTTGCGGCCCGCGTGATTCGTGTAGCACTTCAAGAATATAGGCGCGGATGCGGTCGCCCCGGCGATAGGATTCCCTCGGAACCTGCTCGCGAACCGGTACCATTCCATCGGTTTGCCCCAGGTTTACAATAATGTCCCCCCGGTCAATTCGCTGAACGATGCCGTTGATGATCTCCCCTTTGCGGTCGATAAAATTGGCATAGACAGCGTCCTTTTCGGCATCTTTCATTTTCTGGATGATGACCTGTTTGGCTGATTGGGCGGCGATGCGGCCGAATGTGGTGGCATCCATCTTGCTGCCCAGGCTGTCTCCGACCTCGCACTCGGGATCCAGTTTGCGGCCTTCCTCAAGACTTATCTCGTAGGCCGGTTCGGTGACGACCTCCGCAACGTCCTTAAACTGAAATACTTCGATTTCACCGCTTTCATCATTGTATTGAACTTCGATGTCCAGTCTGGTGCCGAATTTTTTCCTGGCAGCCGACCGCAAAGCTTCTTCCAACGCACTGATCAGGACTTCGCGGTCTATGCCCTTATCTCGGCTAACCTGTTCAACAACACGTTTTATGTCTGAGATAAACATCAGAGATCTCCATTTATTCTGCAAGTCGTGCTTTCGAGATATCCTGATACGGTATCACGATGGTTTCTTCGCCGATTTGCAGGTTTACCTGCTCGCCGGATATTCCCATAAGAATCCCGGCAAAGTTTTTTTGCCCGTTAAGCGCTCGACTCGTTTTTATTTTTATCCGGTTGCCCTTAAATTTTTCAAAATCCTCATGTTTCACCAGCGGCCGTTTCGGCCCCGGTGAGGTAACTTCAAGACTATAAGGTCCTATATCCTCCAGGTTGACATCCAGAATGTCTGCCATTTGACGGCTGACACCGACACAATCATTCAAATTGACCCCATCGGGCCTGTCAATATAAAGCCTTAGAATCCTGCCGTTTGCTTCCCGTTGGTATTCTACGTGAACCAGTTCCAGGCCTTCGGCTGCGCACAGCGATTCGGCCAGTGGTCTGACCAGTCCGGCTACCTTTTGCCCGCTGACAGGTTTATGCCCACGGTTCCGTGGCCGGTGTTTTTTATTTTTATATTTTTTCTTTGTTTCCAACTTCGCTCTTAAAAACACAAAAACGGGCTATAGCCCGTTTCCTCATGTTTCAGGTTGACCTCTTGATGTATAGCTAGAAAGTTTCTCAGTTCATACCAATAGCCATAAGGAAAACGTTAAGTTCATCCCGCAATTCGGAAACGGTGCTACCCCAACCCTTCAATCACAACGGAAACGCAAGTTTAAGTTGGAGCGGGCAACGAGATTCGAACTCGCGACACCAAGCTTGGGAAGCTTGTACTCTACCAACTGAGCTATGCCCGCTCGGTGACCTTTGCGATCCACCTTTTTTACCAACTTTCAAAGGTCTTGCTCGCTTGACGCCTAAGATTAGAATAATTAAGACAAATTCTTTTAATTGTCAATAACTTTCGTTAAACTAATTACTATCGAGCAAATCCCGTATGTTTGCCAATTCTTTTTTTAAGTCTTGCAGAAAATCGCTATCGTCCGATTCCGGCCTGGTTCTGGAACTTAAATATTTACGGGCACCCTCAATGGTAAATTTTTTTTCTTGGAGCAGATGCTTGATTTCCAGGATCATCGCGACATCTTTTGGGGTATAAGAGCGTTGCCCCGAAGCCGTTCGGCGGGGTTTTATTTTTTTAAACTCAGATTCCCAAAATCTTAAAACATGGCTCGGGAGTCCCGAAATTTTGCTGACCTCTCCGATTTTAAAATAAAGCTTGTCAGGAATATTTATCTGATAAGGCTTTTTGCTTTGCATTTTCACCCCCAATCCCTAACCCGGACAAGCCGGAATTGACTATTGAATATTGAAAATTGAATATTTGTGGAAGTCGCTTCGCTCCATCTTTTTTTTGATAGGTCTTTTTGAAATTGATCTGCCGCAGGCGGACCTTAAATATTCAATATTCAATCGAAAATATTCAATCATTTGAAGATAGGGTAAATAGCCCAATAAAATTTTTATGCCACAAAATGCACAAAAATAATTTCTAAGCGCCTAGGGTAAGGTGGCATCAAATGCTTTCAAAAGGTTATCTGTAATCGATTTGTGAAGATCATTGACGTCGTCATCTTCCAGGGTTTTATCTGACGAACGGTAGGTGACTCGAAACGATACGCTTTTTTTACCGGCGGCAATGGGATCTCCTTCAAAGACATCAAATAGATGCAGATTTTGCACCAGATCTTCACGGATATTTTCAACGGCTTCCAGCACCGTCTGGGTTTCAGTTCCCCGATCGATAATGAGGGTAATATCCCTGTAAATAGCCGGGTATTTGGGAATCGATTTAGATCTCCTGATAGGCGGAATCAATGAAATAATTTTATCCAGATCAAGTTCAAAAATATAGGCTGATTGCTTTAAATCGAACACCTCCCGAACCCGGGAATGAATTTCACCCACCAGGCCTACCGGTGTGTCAGCGACCAAAATTTGAGCCGTGTAACCGGGACGGGTATAGTCGCAATCACCATCGGGCATGGCTGTGAATCGGATGTTATCGATTTTCAAGGTACCGATCAGTCCTTCGGCGACCCCTTTGATATCGTAAAAATCACACGAAATTTCGCGGCCGTGCCACGAAGAGTTATGGCGTGATCCTGTCCACAGGGCCGCCAAAAATTCCGGCTCCCGGGGCAGATCCCGGGACTCCGTTTTAATGAATAATTTACCGATTTCAAATAACTTTAAATTTTTAACCTGCTGGGCGATATTATAAACAGCTGTTTCAATCAACCCGGTGACCAGGGACGTCCGCATGACCGCCTGATCTTCGGTCAGAGGGTTTAAAATATGAATGAGGTTGCGCCGGGGATCTTGTGCTTTAAGCCGCAGGCGATCGCATGACGCTTCAGCCACAAAACTGTAAGTGATCGCCTCGGTGAATCCGAAACCGGCCATCAAATTTTTCAGGCGTTTTCTAAGTTCCAGATTGCGGTTCGGCGGGCGGGCTTCGGCCGGCATTGCCGGAAAAGTTGTCGGTATAGTATTATAGCCCGAGAGGCGGGCAACTTCTTCCATCAAATCCTCCGGTCGCGAAATATCCACCCGAAACGATGGCGGCACCACGACCAGCTGCTGGTCGCCGTTGCCGGAGGTCATTTTTTCGACCTTAAAATCAATGGATTCGAGAAGTTTTTTGATCTCGCTGCCATCCGGATGGATGCCTAGAAGCCTGTGGGTGCGCGCGGTGCTTAAGCTGACGCTGTTTACTTGCTGGGGTTGCGGGTACTCATCGATTAATCCTTCGACGAGGGTACCCTCGCCGAACTCCACCATCAGCTTCGCAGCGCGGTTGACAGCCCGGACCGTGCCCTGCGGGTCCACACCGCGTTCAAAACGATGGGTGGCGTCCGTGCTCAAGCCTAAGGTTTTGGAGGTTCTTCGAATACTTGCCGGATTAAAATAGGCTCCCTCGATCAGCACCCGGCGGGTGGTGTCTTCAATCTCTGAGTTCAGACCGCCCATAACACCGCCCACGGCGACCTGCTTTTCTCCGTCACATATCATCAGCATCCGGGAGTTGAGCTGATGCTCTTTTTGATCCAGGGTGACGAACTTGTCACCATCAGCAGCGGTTTTTACAACAATTCGGTTTTGCGCCAGTTGATCAAAATCAAAAGCATGCAGTGGATGGCCGGTTTCCATCAAAACATAGTTGGTGATGTCCACTATATTATTTATCGGCCGTAGCCCAACAGACAGCAGGCGGTCTTGCATCCAGAAAGGGGAGGGCTTTACCACAATGTTTTCCACCAGCCTGGCAGAATACCGCGGACAGTGGTCGGGTGCTTCGATTTTGACCGAAGTTAAGGTGGAGATCAGATCCTGCTTATCGATCAGGCTGTAATCCGGATATTTAAGGGGTGTGTTCTGGATGGCTGCAATTTCACGCGCAATCCCGATTACGCTGAGGCAGTCGGGCCGGTTGGGCGTCAGATCAAATTCAAAAACCATATCTTCAAGGCCGAGGGCTTCAGCGAGGTGATCTCCCACCTTCAACGACGGATTCAGCACCATGATACCGCTGCTGTCGATGCCGAGTCCCAGTTCCATGTCGCTGCACAGCATGCCATAGGATTTTTCTCCACGGATCACACTTTTTTCCAGCTGGGTACCGTCCGCTAAAACCGTCCCGGGCAAGGCCACAGGCGCCAGCATGCCCTCGGAGACATTGGGCGCACCGCACACCACCGTCCGGCGGCGGTCTCCCGTTTCGACCCGGCAGATTGTCAACTTGTCGGCGTTGGGATGGGGACTTACCTCCGCAATGCGTCCGACGAACACAGTTTGCAGGTAAGCATAGCGGTTCGAAACCGATTCCACTTCCAGTCCCGCCATGGTCAGCGCATCCGCCAGATCGGCGGCATCCATCTGGATGTCTATGTAGTCTTTGAGCCAGCTTAGGCTAACCTTCATTTCATTCGCCTTTAAAAGTGGTTCTGGAATCCCAACTAAAATTTAGTCAAAAAGTGGATTAATATATAAGTTCCAAGCTGAAGCCCCGGCTGTCTGAGGTTTGAGGCTGATAAGCAGAGTCTTCAGGCCTCCAACCTCTAACCTCAAACCTTACCCTGCTATGATTTATACCTATTTGACGAATTCTTTATTTGACAAATCGATTGAATCAGAACTGCGATAAGAACCGCATATCATTCTCAAAAAAACGGCGGATATCATCGATGCCGTATTTTAACATGGCGATTCTCTCCACCCCCATCCCGAATGCAAATCCGGTGTAGCGATCGGCGTCATAGCCCACATTCTCATACAGGGCAGGGTGAACCATTCCGGAACCGAGAATTTCAAGCCATCCGGTATGTGAGCAGACCCGGCAACCCTGGCCCCGGCACATGACGCACAGGATATCCACCTCCGCACTGGGTTCGGTAAATGGAAAAAAGCTGGGTCGAAAACGGAGACTCGTCTGTTCATCAAACATCTGGTGGAAAAAGGCGGTGAGAATTCCTTTAAGATCACTAAAGGAAATGTTTTCATCCACCAGCAAACCTTCCACCTGGTGAAACATGGGGGTATGGGTCAGGTCGGAATCGCAGCGGTACACCTTACCCGGCGTGATGATTCTTACCGGCGGCGGCCGCTTTTCCATGGTCCGGATCTGAAACGGCGATGTGTGGGTTCTTAATACGATATCGTCGCTGACAAAGAATGTATCCTGCATATCCCTTGCCGGATGATCTTTGGGAAAATTAAGGGCTTCAAAATTATACCAGTCCGACTCTACCTCCGGTCCCTCTCCGATATCGAATCCCAGGCTTGAGAAAATGTCGCACATCTCTTGATTGACCTGGGTAATCGGATGTAAAGTACCGCGAGCGAAGACCCTGCCCGGCAGGGAGACATCAATTTTTGTGTCCTTGGCGTTATCTGGGGATACAAGCTTTTCAGCCGCGGCTTTTAAAGTTTTATCCAGGACATTTTTGATTTCGTTGGCTTTTTTGCCGGCTGCCGGTCTTTGCTCGGCCGGTAGTTTTGAGATATTTCGCAGAAACTGGGTCAGGATGCCTTTGCGACCCAGATATCGTATCGAGATATCCTCAATCTCCCGGCTGCTTTCAGCGCCTTCCAGTTCATTGAGTGCTTGCTGGTGTATTTGATCTAAATTATTTTCCACGTCACGTACCAAAAAAATGACGAACCTTCGGAATGTTGAATGTCGAATGTCGAATGAAGAACTTTATAAATGATGAATGACGAGTGACGAATGTCGAATTAAGGTATTCTTTCTGTTTATAAAATTATAAATCGACAGAATTCCTTCATTCTTCATTCGACATTCAACATTCGTCCTTCCAGACCTTCATCATTTGTCATTAGACATTCCCTATAGTTGCTGGGTGGCCAGGTTTGCAAT
>JAUVTR010000158.1 GCA_030601425.1 Desulfobacterales bacterium | reverse complement strand
GTATCCTCAGCCATGGGATTGGCATCCAATATTTCCAAAGTTGTGCGATCCAGCACAAAGATCGGATCGGGGCCGCTGTTGAAAAGAGACCGGTATTTTTCCTCGGACTCGTGCAAAGCCTTTTCGGCAAGCTTGCGTTCGGTAATATCGAGAAAAGCGCCGGTGATAAATTCAACTTCCAGATTTTCCCCGTAAATAATTTGTCCGCCGTCCTGAATCCAGATAATGTCACCGCTTTTGGATTTTATCCGATATTCTCTGATATAGGAGTTGTCGGTACGCATCGCCTGGTTGAATTTTTCTTGGGTGTACTCCAGATCGTCTTCATGAACGAGACTAAACCAGTTTTTCTTTCTGGATAAAAATTCTTTTTTGCTGTAACCGGTAATCTGTTCAATTTTATTGTCAAAAAATTCAAAGGCGCCATCCAGATATCCTTTGTAAACACAATTCGGAAGGTTCCGGATCAACAGGCGGTGTTTCCGCTCGCTTTCCCTCAACGCCTTGACAGACCGTTTTATCTCCGCGGTATCCATGGCGATAAACAGAAGTCCGCTGATATCGCCGTCCGGGTCTCGAAGCACGTTGATGGTCATTCTGACCGGAAAATGAGAACCGTCTTTGCGAACATACGTCCAGTCGCTTTGCGTTAACTTTTCATGAACCGCATATTCAAAAAAAACATCAAGCCCCGTCACCTTGCGGCCGTATTTGAAGCTCAGGCTATCACTTACAATCTCCAGCTCGGATTGCAGGTGAAAAAGCTCGGGAGTCTGTTTGCCGATTATTTTCTGGGCTCTGTAGCCCAATAGGTTTTCAGATCCCGTGTTAAAAACCGTAATCACACCATCTTTATTGGTTGCAATGATTGAAATCTGAGTGGCTGAATCGAGGACCGCTTTGCGCTGAGCATTGGCAACCTGAAAGCGGTGGAGAACTTTCTCTGTTTCTTCAAATTGTTTGACAACAAGATTGGCGGTCAGTTCTGCGGCTTTTCGCGCAACTTGAATTTCTTTTCGTAAAATCGCGTTTTCCTCGGCCAGGGCCCAGTAGCTACTATTATCTGTTGTTGCCACCTGGGAAGAATTAGATAAAATTTCCATGACAATAACTTCCTTGCTGAGGGGTTAATACCTGAATCTTGCCTGCCGTCCGTTGCGAGCGCTATTGAGCGGATACGGATAATTTGTCAAATGCGGATAATCTCGGAACAATCTTATTTTTTTAAATTGATCGTATGCACTGTACACACCAGACAGGGATCAAAAGACCGGATGATATGATCAATTTCAATCGGATTGTCCAGATTCTTGATTTCAGTCCCCACAATCGCTTCTTCACAGGGACCTCTGGCACCGCTCGCATCACGCGGGGAAGCATTCCAGGCCGTTGGGGTGATAATCTGATATTTTTGGATTTTGGCGTCTTCGATTTTAACCCAGTGACCGAGAGCACCCCTGGGGGCTTCCAATAGGCCATACCCTTTCCCGCGCTCTTTTTTACGATGATCCTGATAAAATTCTTCCTGGCAGCGGGCTGTTTCCTCAAGCCATTGTTCCATAACCGGAATCAGATAAGCCGACCTGACCAGACGCGCAAGTTGTCTTACAAAAACATTCGGGCCGTCGTTTTTTATGAGATCGACAAACAAAGGATTGGAACCCACGACCATCTCCGCGAGGGGACCGGTTTCAGCCGGCATTTGATCATAGCGCGGTGCTTTCGCCCAGGAGTATTTGCCGCTTTCTTTACCGCTGGCATAAGGAATTGTTTCGCCGTCGAATGGATGCTTGGCGCCCTTGCTGTCATCGAACCATGCATGCGATACATCTTCGGTTATTTTTTGCTGATCAAATGGTTTAAGTTTAAGATTTTGGGAAACCCCGCAAGGAAGAAACTGCCTGTCTTTACCGACGCATTTGACGTCCGTGTTTTCCGGCAAATCCAGCGAGCCAAAACTAATAAAATTTCCGCAACCTTTGCCGATTTTTTTTAAACCCGCCTCATTCGCAAATCGAAGATAAGAACCAAGATCGCTTTGGGCATGGGATTCGGCTTCATCAAGCCAGGCATCCAGATCCGCCTCAGATTTTACTTCCATCCAGCGCTCAATACTGCAACCCAGCACGCGGCTTTCGAACCATATACGAAAATTGCGCATCAAAAACAGACAGTGGGCCAGGTCATTGGCACTGGGCACACAGACGACACCGCCCGGGACCATAAACGATGAATGCGGCCATTGGCCGCCTAAAATAGCTATGATTTCAAGGATTTTTTTGGTTTCCCGGACGGTTGCAACCGTCGTCTCACCGGTTAACGGTTTATACCGTCTAACCGCCTCATCGAAAAAAGAATGCTTTTGATAAGCGGGATTCGTAAAATCAACCATAAACAGCATGAACGCGTGCCGGAAGTCATTTTGGATCTTTTCCGTCATTAAGGTAATATTTCGAATCCGTATGGCATTATCCGGCAATTTTACATTGAAAAACATATCCAACGCTTTGGCAGCGGCTTTCAAATGCGAGGTGCTGCAGATGCCGCATACCCGCGGTGTAAGAACCAGTCCATCCAGCGCTGCACGGCCGATAAGTAAATTCTCAAACCCTCTGTACATGATACCCGCACTCCAGGATTCCGATACCCTGTTGTTTTCAACTTCGACGCGAATCTCGAGATCGCCTTCGACGCGATTTAATGGGTAAAAATGTATTTTTTTTTGCTTCATTTGACAGCCTTTACAAAAAATAAATGGTGTGATCAGGACGCAATCGCTGCTAAATTCCTGTTTTCCTCGTTTTTAGCCGTTTAGGGGCGGCTGCGGCGGCCATCCCCTTATAGGCCATGTAGTGTGCCCGGCTGATGCCTTCCGGCAATTCAATGGGAATCCCTTCGATGTTTCGGGTTTGGAAAAAAGGATATTGTTGCGGAAAGTCGGGCCGCGTACAACCGAAACAAGGCACACCTACCCGTGTCTTGGACGATCGATTGTTCCACAGCACTTTGTTGCACGGACCGTGAACCAGGGGACCATGACAGCCCAGATGAAAAAACATACAGCCCTTTTCTCCAAATTTTCGTTCTTCCACACGGTATTCGTGATACTCGTTGCGGGTGCACCCCTGGTGCACCATCATTCCATACCATTCCTCCGGCGTGTTGTATTCATCCAATTTGAGTTGTACTCCGGAACCAATAGCGGCTATCGTTCCGGCAAGGACGTCGCAATGGCAGGGGCACCCCGGGAGATTGATAACCGGCTGGCCGCTTTTGGTCTTGAATTCTTCGCCCAAAAAACCGCCCTTTTCTTCCCTGAGGAATTGCAAGCCGGTCGCTTCTATTTCGGTATGAGCCCCGATCCCTCCAAAGCTGGCGCAGGTGCCGATAGCCAAAATATAGTTTGCTCGTTTGGCCAATGAAGCCACAAGATCCTTTTTAGGCTTCCCGTGGATTTCATCATACCGACCTGTTCCTCCGGGCCCTCGGAGGATGGATCCCTCTATGCATAAGACATCCAGCTCGCGGGCGCCTGATAGCACGTCGTCGTTAATTGTTTTTAGGTCATTTTGGCTGTTGATGGAAATGGAAGGATGCCATAGCAGTTCAATATCAAAAGAACTTAAGAGTTCAACGACATTGGGAGATTCTGCATTAAAAAACGACCAGGTATCGCCGCCGCAACCTCCACATTGAATCCAGTATAATTTTAATGGCATTCTGGTGGTCTCCTTTACTGCGGTTTTGGTTCCTATGAACTCATGGGCATTAATGAATTAAAACGTTTCAGATTAATTATCCGGAATGACCTCAAAATAGCATAATTAAAAAATCAAAGGAAGGGTTAATGTCGAACCTGAAATCGATTCGTTTCGGTGATTTTTTGGGAATCTCAAATGATTATGGCCTGGCGAGGGGGAAGATCACTTTGATGGTGGTACCCTTATTCAACTCACTTTCAGCATCGATGCGTCCGCCGAAATCGCGGACAATCTGATTGCTAATGGTTAATCCCAGCCCTTTTGCCTGTCCGGTGGCTTTCGTCGTAAAGAAAGGCTCGTAAATCCGGCCCAGATGGGTCGCTAAAATGCCGATTCCCGTATCTGACACCGCAAGGATCACCTTATTATCCTCCAGAAAGGACCGGATTTGAATCAGATGATGGCCAGCCCTGCCGGCTGCTTTTTTACTTTCATTGATGGCTTCGTGGGCATTGGTCAGGAGGTTGTAGACAACCTGCCCCAATCTGTTCTTGTGTGCCAAGATGGGCGGCAGGGTCTCATCCAATTCCAGTTTTAATTCGATATTATCCAGGCTGAGCTGGTACCTTATAATGGAAATCACATCCATAATCGGTTCGTTAATATGGATGCGCTCTGTTTTAAAGCCGGGCTGTTCTCCAAAAGTTCTTAAACGATTGACAATCTCGGATGCTCTATCAGTCTGATGACTGATTTTATTGAGGATCTCAAATATTTGCGCCTCATCAATCTTCCTTTTTTTAGAAATACTGTCTCGTAAAAAGTCGCTTCCCATTTTGATGGCAGTCAGTGGTTGAATCAATTCATGCGCAAGGCCGGCAGGCAATCCTCCCAATTTCGGCATTAATTTGAGCAAATCCCACGCCGTTACCAGTTCTACGTGGAGCATGAGAGAGGGCAAAATGATCAGATCGCCAATAAGCGCAGACAGCATGGTGATGACCATCAGAAAACCGAAAATCGCCGTGGGCTTAAATTGCGAGAACATTAATACGAAGAATCCAATGCTGATGGCCAGTGTGGTGAAAATAATCGGCTTGCCGACTGTTTTGATTGTATCTCGAAGCGCGCGGTCTTTATCCAGATCCTTTTTGAACTCGCGGTTATATCGGTACAAATAATGGATCGTGTCATCAACGGCCAGTCCGATAGCAATACAGGCAATCAGGCTTGTGGTCACAGAAAGCCGAATACCCAGCCATCCCATAATTCCAAAGTTCATAATAATCGGAAAACAGTTGGGAAGTAAGGCGATCAGACCGACTTTACCGGACAGAAACATCAAAAACATAATGCCGAAAATAAGCGCTAAGCTAAGAGAAATACTTTTAATCTGACCGGTTGTCAGCAAATGGCTGCTCGCCGAAACTGCGATTCCAAAACCACTGACTTCAAAATTGAGATGCTCGGGAAAATATTGACGGGCATGGGTGAGGATCTTTTCTCTGGTTTGGAGAAAATCTTTGGAACTCGATATATACGTCAACAAAAGAATGTTAGCTTTATTGAGTTGCGGTGTCATAAAACGTGAAAACATATCCTCCCCGAGCAGACCCTTATAATTATTTATCGCCATCCGGGCTTCAAAAGCTTCGCGGGGTATAACGTAATATTTTGAATCATACTGGTTTAAGGCATAGTTAACGAGCATTACATAATCCGCAAAGGAAATGGTTTTGTCCACATAGGGAAGTGTTTCAAGATACGCCTGCAAGCGTTTAATTTCAGCGATGTGTTTCGGATCTTCAAAATAGTAATCCTGCTTGCTTTCCACAATCACACTGATGGGAAAGCTACCCGAAAGTTTCTGATGGATGTCGTGAAAATTGCGCCTAATGGGGGTGTTTTTTTTAAAGAACTCGACCGGATTGGTTTCAACCTGGATAAAAAATATGCCGATGACAGACGACAGGACCAAAATTACAACAGTTATCAGGGTGGCTTTTTGGTGGTTTAAATTCAGGGAAACAATCCGATCGAGGAGCTGATCGAATAATTTACCGATACGAGAGTCGCCCTCGCTTTTTTTGCCGGATACAGGTATGAAAATAAGTACTGCCGGTAGGAGAAAAAGAAGTGTCACCAGCAGACTCACCATCCCGAAGCAGGAAAATAATGCAAATTCATGGATGGCACGAATGCGATTGACAAAAAGCGACCCGACTCCAAATAAGGTGGTGATGACAGCCAGGGTACACGGCAGCGCGGTATGGGTGAAAGTTGCAAATACCAGCTCCTTCGGGGAATGAGCATCCGGGGAGCTGGAAATGTATTCAGAAATGACATGCAGACAGTATGCAGTTCCCACCGCAATAAGAAACACCGGAACAATCATGGTTAAGAGCGACAGGGGAATTTGCATCAATGCCATCAGACCAAATGTCCATGATAGCACAACCAGCACAACCATCAGCGGTAGCAGCACGTGCACTGGGTTTCGGAACAAAATATAAAAAACCAGGGCAATCAGAGCGAGGGTTAAAATGGGGAGTGTTTGAAAATCCTTTATCGTGTAAGTGACAAGCGCTTGTGAGACCAAGGGCATCCCGATCTGATAAATAGAAAGGCTACCGGACTCTTTGCTGAAGATGTCGTTTAATTTCCGGATGACGCTTGCATGTACCGCTTCATTTTCCAGGACCAGCGTAATTGCGCTAATCTTTTTATCAACCGATATCAAATTTTTGTTAAACAATTCGACGGGCGCTGCGACTTCCGCGAATTCCTCGGTAGTCCACTTCCCGCCAGGATCCACTTTTTTCTTGATGATCGGCAGGCTGATAACTCTTTTCACTCCCTCGATACGGCCAAAGGTTTCAGAGAGGGCCTCGATTTTTCTGAAAGTGGCGTAGTCAAATATATGCTCTGCTTTGACCACAACCCGAATAATCTCATCGGAACCAAAAACTTCTTTAACTTTAGCATACTGAATGGTTTCAGGAAGGTTCTCAATTAAGAGATCATAAATAGACGTACGAAAGGAGAGCTTTGGAATTTGCAGCACAAAAAAAACCGTAATCGCTGAAAAACATACCACCACGACCAAGGGTTTTTTTGAGATCCACTCAAGGACCGAAAGATAAGAAAGCGGTTTTGAAAAACGGTTTAGCATGAGCAGGCAATTGTTAGAGCGGATTTCTGTTGAATGCTAAGGCCGAATTAAAAACGGCTGGCACACGTTTTTACCCACTATTTTTTGCCCGATAGGATGCGCCCAAGCGTTTTATCTCACTTAGAACCTTATCGATTATGGGGTCGACTTTGGATTGGGTAGCGGCAGTTAGTTCTATACTCAGCGTTTCGATATCCTCGGGTTCCACGCCGAGAATAACCGTCTCGGGTACCTTATCAAGGGCCTGACACAAGGTCAGCGCTTCTAAAAAATCGACCTGATGCAACGAGTTTTTGGCCCGAATGCGTTCCGGTATCGCCTCGCCTTCCAGACGATACAAATCTCCGGGTTTGCCTTTATTGCGGATGGCATCCACCACAATGAGATGGTCCGGTTTGGAAATCACACCCAACAAATTGATGCCCAGCACGCCGCCATCGACGACCAGAACATTATCCGGAAATTCATAGCGTTCCTGAATCGCTTCAATCACGCGAACACCGAAGCCTTCATCCGAAAAAAGGATGCAGCCGACACCCAGAACCATTATTTCGGGCGCATAGATATCGTCGTAAGGACTTTTGTCAGACAATTTTTGGCCTTTGCAATCGCTTTGATATTTATATCGGATATGTGTAATACACCAAAACTGGACAGACCGTCAACACCATAAAAAAACGGCCTCCCGTAAATTCGGAAGGCCGTTTTGATCAACAAAATCCGACTAGAGTGCTTTGATCTTGTAAACCTGGTTGGAATCCGGGTCAATGACATGGACACCACAGGCGATGCATGGGTCGAAAGAATGGACTGTTCGCAAAACTTCCAGAGGTCGCTTTGGATCCGCGACCGGCGTGCCGATAAGGGATTCTTCCACCGGGCCTATCTTGCCGTTGGCATCACGGGGGCACAGGTTCCAGGTTGACGGTACGACGTACTGGTAATTTTTAATCTTCTTATTTTCAATATGAACCCAGTGCCCGAGGGATCCCCTGGGAACGTCATTTAAGCCAACCCCCATGCCGCTGTTGGGCATTTCATAGGGCTCATAGGTCCGCGTATCACCGTTTTTGATGTTTTCCACCAATTCCATCACCCATGTCTGAATCCGCTCACCGATCACCAACGTTTCAATTCCCCTGGCGGCTGTGCGCCCAAGGGTTGAAAACAGTGCGTTGGCATCTACTCCCAGCGTCTGGAGGACATTATCAACAACGGGCTTAATTTCCTTGTGACCCCTGGCATAGGCCACCAGAACGCGGGCCAGCGGACCGACCTCACAGGGTTCGCCGTCGTAACGCGGGGCTTTGAACCAGGAGTATTTGCCGTCACCCGGTTTGTATTTCGGATTTTCTTTTAACGGTTTGGTTTCTCCCTCGTAGGGATGTCTGGCCGGGCCGTCCTTATACCAGCCCCGGGTAACATC